>PFFW01000064.1 GCA_002781745.1 Rhodospirillales bacterium CG15_BIG_FIL_POST_REV_8_21_14_020_66_15 | reverse complement strand
CACCTCGTCGGAACCTTCACCGAGGAAGAATGCCGAAACTACTTCAGAAACGCAAAATACGGTTCCGTCAAAACGTGAAGGACTCTAGTTGGCCCAATACGAGGAAATCTGGGGGCGCCCGATGAAAGCCTCTTGAACAAGTTACTTTATGTTGGTCAATCCAATCCAATCCACAAGCTTTTCGCTGCGTATTATATTGAACAGCCTAAGGCGCCAGTTGCCGAGTTTCTTAGGGCAGCAATAAAGCCATACTTTGACAGGATATCCGTCACCTCTAGGCCAGAGGAAATTATCGAGGTAACAGCCGAGCCACTTGGCAAAGTCGCGGACGTAAACATTCCCGCATCTACCGGAAGACCAAAAAAAGGTAAGTTGCCGGAGAAAGCGTGGTGCCGATCAGGTGAATCCTGGGCCGCCCCTGTTCAGTACTATCCCGACCATTCGATTAGTGACAGATCTGGCGAATACAATGCGATCTTGGTTTCAAACAAGACGCGCCGCATCGCGATTCCCGTACCTTGGTCACAAGCAATTATATGTACCGAAGATTCGATAAGCGGTCTTCGCAACGCTATTTTTGACGGGGAGTTTTTTATTCTCCGATTCAAATTTGATTGGCAAGGCAGGCCGATGGAAAAGGTTTCTTATCGGTTACCGAAATCGGTCAAGCTATCGAGACAGATGCGAAAATCAACTTACATTGAACAGCCTAGTGAGCTTAGCCCCGGATCGATTCAAGTAGTTGAATTCGAACCTAACGATTACCGATCAAATGCAGACGGCTCTGGAACGATCCGGGTCGGCCAGAAATGGCGTGTTCTGCTACCTAATTAGAGAACTAATAATTGGGGCTTGCACCTCCCCAATTGAACCAGCCTAAGGACGCATTGACCGAAAAGTGTCCGCCTTGGGTCAAAAGCACAGACCTCACCCGATCCGGTTGATCCCGTCGAAGGCCGCCGTTTTGTAGCATTCGGCGAAGGTCGGGTAGTTGAACACCGTGTCGATCAGGTAATCCAGCGTGCCGCCGAGCGACATCACCGCCTGGCCGATGTGGATCATCTCGCAGGCCCCGTCGCCGATGATGTGCACCCCCAGAAGCTTTCGCGACTGCGGATCGAACAGCAGCTTCAGCAGCCCCGCCTGGTCGCCGACGATCTGGCCGCGGGCGATTTCCTTGTAGGCGGCGCGGCCGACCTCGTAGGGGATTTCCGCCTCGGTCAGTTCCTGCTCGTTCTTGCCGACCACGGAAATCTCGGGGATCGTGTAGATGCCGTAGGGCAACAGGTCGGGAAAGCTGCGCGCCTCGACGCCGAAGGCGTGGCAGGCGGCGAGCCGGCCCTGTTCCATGGAGGTCGAGGCGAGCGAGGGAAAACCGATGACGTCGCCGACGGCATAGATGTGCGGCACCTCGGTCTGATAACTGGCGTTGACGGTGATGCGCCCGCGCGGATCGGCGCTCAGGCCCGCCGCCTCCAGGTCGAGGCCCGCCGTCGCCCCGGTGCGGCCGATGGAGTAGAGCACCGTCTCGCAATTGATGTGCTTGCCGCTTTTGAGCGAGATATGGACCTTCTGCCCCTGCTCGCCGTCGACCAGTTCGATCCCGCTGACTTCCTCGCCCAGGCGCAGGGTCACCCGTTCCTGGCGCATCAGATGGACCAGCGTGTCGATGATCTCCTCGTCCACGAAGGGCAGGATGCGCAGGCGCTTGTCGATCACCGTGACCCGCACGCCGAGCGTCGCGAAGATCGTCGCGTATTCGATGCCGATGACGCCGGCGCCGACCACGGTGAGGCTCTTCGGCAGGGCCTGAAGCTCCAGGATGTCGTCCGAGGTGAAGATGTGCCGGCCGTCGAAGGCGATGTTGTCGTCGCGCGTCGTCGTCGTGCCGACCGCGATCACCACCTTGCCGGCGGTCACTTCCGTCGGCGGGCCGCCGGCGGCGGGGATCAGCCGGAGGCGGTGGGGGTCGACGAAGGCGGCCGCGCTCTCGATGATCCTGATGCCGTTGCGCTGCATCTGGTGGCGCGTGACGTCGATGCCGATCTGCCGCACATGGTCGGCGCGCGCCAGCAGGTCGGCCATGGTGACCTCCTGCTTCACCTTGTAGGACGATCCGTAGACGCTGCGCTCGTTATAGCCGGAGAAGTGCATGGTCGCGGCGCGCAGGGTCTTCGACGGGATCGTGCCGGTGTTCAGGCACACCCCGCCGACCACGGTCTGGCGTTCGGCCAGCGCCACCCGCTTGCCGAGCTTGGCCGCCTGCACCGCCGCGCGCTGACCCGCGGGCCCGGAACCGATAACGAACAGGTCGTAGTCGTAGCTGCTCATCGTTGCCTCGAGCGGAAAATTCCCCCGAGCAAGTTAAGGGTGCGGAATTGGTTGAGTCCATTGGATTTCGTCAGGCCGCCGTCCAGGGGAACCGGCCCAAAAGGAAAGGGCCATCCGCCTTTCGGCGGATGACCCTGGAACCGTACTTCAACGCGGTTGAAGCTTGGACCTAGTCTGGATCCTTTCGGATCAAGCTTCCTGCAGGTTCACGGCCTTGGGGCCGCGGGCTTCGTTCTGGACTTCGAAGCTCACCTTCTGGCCTTCGGCCAGGCCGCTGAGGCCCGACTGTTCGACGGCGGTGATGTGGACGAACACGTCCTTCGAGCCGTCTTCCGGAGTGATGAAGCCGTAGCCCTTCTGCTGGTTGAAGAATTTAACCGTTCCAGTGGTCATTTACGTAAAGTCCTGTACTAGTTGCCGGGAGAGTGCCGCCTCGGCATGGTGAGATACCGGAAAAGCAACCGCGCTTTCCGGGTGATCGACGCTTCCTAGGGTTGGTGGGGTTTTTGGACCCTGGGGGTCCGGTCACCGCCCGCCACAACCGGCTGGGGCATAATCACGGCAAGATTGGTACTTTCGAACGATCTTAAACACAAGCGAATTTTACTCGCCAACCGCGGCGGGCAGCCATTTAACGGCCGCCCGCGCGGCGGTTCTGGCCGCGCTTTCGTCGGTGAAAACCCGCGCCCCGAAACCGGCGGCGCCGGACCAGCCGCGCAGGTCTTCCGGGTCGCGGCGGTACTCCTCGAACCCATGGGTGCCGTCGGCGCGGCGGAACAGGTCGACGCAGCGCGTGCCGTCGCCGTTCTCCAGGGACGCAAGGACCAGCGGCCGGGCGGATCGGGGTTCGGTCATGGCCGCATTATGCGCCACTGCCCTTTTTTCGCCAAAGGCTCCGGCGACAAGGTATAAGGCCGCGAGATATGGCGGCCCGGGCCGGCGTCGGCTAGACTGATTTCCGGTTACCGCCCGCCCCATTGATCCCGAGGTTCGAGACCGCCCGTGACCCCATCCCGCCGCTTTCGCCGTTCCCTCGCCGCTGGACTGATCTGCGCCGCCGCCCTGGCCGTTTGGCCCGCCGCCGTGAACGCCAAGCCGGACGCCAAGGACAGCCTGGGCGCCAATACCTTCATCGGCAACTACCTGGCCGGCCGCCAGGCGCAGCGCGGCGGCGACCTGAGCGCCGCGGCGGATTTCTACGGCGCCGCCCTGAGGCAAAAGCCGGAAACGCCCGGACTTCTGCGCCAGGCCTTCATCGTCAACCTGATCGAAGGGCGCATGGAGATCGCCGTGCGGCTGGCCGGGGAATACCTGAAGGAGGATCCCGATCAAACCATCGCGCAGCTCACCCTCGCCGTCGACCGTTTGAAGCACAAGCGCTTCAAGGAGGCGGAGACGCTTCTGGCGAAGCTGCCGGACCAGGGTCTTTCCGTCTTCACCAAGCCGATCCTGAGCGCCTGGAGCAAGTTCGGCCAGGGCAAGGGAACGGACGCGCTGGCGGCCCTCAAGCCGCTTGAGGACAAGAAGGGCGTCGAGAACCTGGTCGAGATCCACGAGGCGCTGATCCTTCAGATCATGGGCAAGGCGGAGGAGGCGGGCAAGCTGCTGACCGCCGTGGTCGAGCGCCAGTCGCCGCCGTCGTCGCGCGTCACCCACCTTCTGGGGGCGCTGCTGGAACGCGCCGGCAACGCCGAGCGGGCCAAGGCCGTCTATCGCCTCTACCTAGACGAGCATCCCGTCTCCAGGCTCATGGACCCGGCTTTGAAACGGCTCGAAACCGGCGACAAGCCGCCGCTTGCCATCAAGGATGCGCGCGACGGTGCGGCCGAAGCGCTGTACGACATCGGCTCGTCCCTGCGGCGCCAGAACGCCCACGAGACGGCGGTCGCCCTGATCCGCCTGGCCCTTCATCTGAAGCCGGACTTTCCCGTCGCGCGCTTCATCCTGGCCGACATCCTGCATTCCGAGGAGCGCCTGGAGCAGGCCGTGAAGGAGTACGACGCCATCGACCCGGTTTCGGCCTACGGCTGGAGCGCGCAGCTTCAGGCCGCCGCCATCCTGGGCGACCTGAAACGGTCCGACGAGGCGGTCAAGCGCCTGAAAAAGCTGGCCAAGGCACGCCCGGATCTGCCGGACCCGCACCTCCACCTGGGCGACGTCTACCGCCGCACGGAGAAGTACATGCAGGCCGCCAAGGCCTATTCGGCCGCCATCGAGCGGGTCAAGGAGCCGCAATCCCATCATTGGAGCCTGTTCTACGCCCGCGGCATCGCCTTCGAGCGCGCCAAGAAGTGGAAAGAGTCGGAGAAGGACCTGATGAAGGCCCTCGACCTGCGCCCGGACCAGCCCTACGTGCTGAACTACCTGGGCTACACCTGGATCGACCAGGGCCAGCAGATCGACCGCGCCACCGACATGATCAAGAAGGCGGTGTCCCTTGCCCCCAACGACGGCTTCATCGCCGACAGCCTGGGCTGGGCCTATTACCGCCAGGGCCATTTCGAGAAGGCGGTGGTGGAACTGGAACGCGCCGTCGAGCTGCGGCCCCAGGACCCGGTGATCAACGACCACCTGGGCGACGCCTATTGGAAGGTGGGGCGCAAGCTGGAAGCGCGATTCCAGTGGAAGCGGTCGCTCTCGCTCTCTCCCGAGAAGGACCTGGTCCCCAAGATCCAGGCCAAGCTGGACAACGGTCTGGATGGCTGACAGCGTCGTCACCGTCGCGGCGCCCGCCAAGCTGAACCTCTATCTGCACGTGACGGGACGGCGGGACGACGGCTATCACCTGCTCGACAGCCTGATCGCCTTCGCCGACGTGGGCGACGAGATCAAGGCGCGCGCGGCGGCCGACGGCTCGCTCACCCTCGCGGTCAAGGGCCCCTTCGCCAAGGGCCTGGCGGATGAAGCCGACAACCTGGTGCTGCGCGCCGCACGCAAGCTGCGCGACGCCGCCGGCGTCACGGCGGGCGCGCATATGGTCCTGGAAAAACGCCTGCCCGTGGCGTCGGGCATCGGCGGCGGCTCGGCCGACGCGGCGGCGACCCTGAAGGCGCTGACCCGCCTGTGGGGCGTCGAAATGGCGGAAGCCGACATGCGCGCCCTGGCGCTTTCCCTGGGCGCCGACGTGCCCGTGTGCTGGGTCGGGCGGCCCGCCTTCGTCGGCGGCATCGGCGACGAGATCGAACCGGCGCCGCCCCTGCCGGCGGCGCCCCTGCTGCTGGTCAACGCGCGCGTTCCCGTATCGACCCCGGCAGTGTTCAAGGCGCGCTCGGGTCCCTTCCAGACGCCCGGCCGGTTCCGGGAAACGCCCATCGACGCGGCCCACCTTGCCTTCCTCCTGCAGGCACGCGGCAACGGCCTGACCGAGGCCGCCCGCGTCCTCTGCCCGCCGGTCGCCGGGGTGCTGGCGGCCCTGGAGGCGACAGACGGGCCGCTCCTGGTCCGCATGTCCGGGTCGGGCGGCACCTGCTTCGCGCTGTACGAGACCGCGGACGCGGCCCTCGCCGCCGCCGCAACGATCTACGACACGGAACCGGACTGGTGGGTCGCCGCGGGCCGACTGGCGCCACCCGCCGATGGGCTGAACTGAGCCGCCGTCAATCGTCGTCGTACCAGCCCTGTTCGGCGCCGCGATGGCAGGCCGGGCAGTTGGACCTGGTGACGACCCTGGGGTCCTTCCACACCCTGTCGGGTATCTTGCGGTGCTTGCGTTCGAAATCCGGGTTCAGCGTGATGCGCTGCGGCGTTCCCCCCGGCGCCACTGCGCGCATGTACTTGCTTGCGCGCCCCGCCGCGACGACGTCGCCGGCGTTGGCGGTCAGATAGTTGCGGATGGCGCGGGCCTTGTCGGCGGACAGGGTCGCGTCCTCGCCGAAATGGTCGGCCAATTCGTTCATCATGCGGTCCCACGACCGCGCCGGCAGGAAGGCGGGCTGGAACGCCATGTGACAGGCGCCGCATTCCTTGCGCACCATCGGGTCCTTGACCGGCGGCACCCAGTCGTCGCCGGCGATGGCCGGCGTGGCGGCAAGCAGCGCCGCCGCAAGAACGATCACGCGCCTCATGGTCATTGCTCCCTCATGAAGGTCAGGTAGTCGCCCTTTTCGAGCGGTGTGCAGGCACGGCCGAGCACGCTCTTGCAGTCGCGCCTGAACTGCTTTTCCACCTCATCCCTGTCGGTGAAACGCGCCGGGTTGACCGACACGGCGACGGGATCGATGGGGCGGCCGGTCTTGGCGTTCCGGCCCGGCGCCCTGGGGTTTTCGGTGTGGCAGGCGGTGCAGGACGGCGTGCGTTCGTCGCCCCCGGCCCATCGGGTACGGAACAACGCCTCGCCCCGCCGCGCGGAAAATCCCGCGAACCCGGGGGCCGCCTTCCCCGCCTGAACCGCATAATCGGCAATGATGGCGTCGCGACGCGCGTCGGCGGCCATGACGGCGGCGGGCGCCGCCGCCAGGATGGCGGCGAGGAAGAGCACGCGGTTCATCGGGAATTCTCCTTCGAGGTCATGGGTGCCAGGGTCTCGGACAGCCAGGCGGTGATCCGCCCCCACAGGCGCTTTCCGCCGTACATGAACGTGACGAAGGCGACATGGCCGACGATCACCCAAAGCGAGGCCTCGGAGATCGCCTCGTGGGGGTCTTCGAGCCATGTCATCCCGTCCGCCAGGGCTCCGGAGACTGCGGCCAGGCCGACGACGGCCAGCAGCAACGCCGCGAACCAGGCGAACAGCGGATGCCGCCCCTTGCCGTCGGCAAGCCAGGCCCGCGCCGTCCGCAGGCTTGGACGCGGCAGGCGCAGCGGCCCCCCGGCCGGAGCGGCCAATCCGGCCAGCAGGCGCGCGGCGATGGCCGCCACGACGGCATAGCCGGCGAACAGGTGCATGGCATAGGTGTCCTCGTCCGCCGTCACATAGGCGACGAGGAACGCCCCGCCGATCCAGGCGTGCCAGGCCTTCAACAGCAAGTATTGGAACTTGGGGGACATCCGCGCTCTCCGCCTAATCTCTGTCGTGGCCGCGCTTATGGTCCGAATGGACGCGATCACGGCGCTCGTGGCCGCGCCGGAACCCGTGCTCATGGTCGTCGTCATCGCGTTCGTGGGACCGGTATCCGGTCGGGCGCATGTAGCCGTCGTCCGCCGCCTTGCCGGGCGACGCGGCGCGCGAAACCTGGGACGGCGCCGGTGACGCATATCCGTCGTTCCGTGTCTGGGCATAAACGGCGGCGGCGGCGCCGATCACTGTCGCGGCCACCAGCCCGTGGATGATCATCTTGCCGAGCATCGATTTTCTCCTTTGGTCTGTCGATGCGGACACCATAACGAACCCAACCTGAACGGGGTCTGAGCAACCCGTTCAGGTTGGGTTCACATTCACGGGCCTAGGATCGGGGGATGAAACACGCTGCCTGTATTCTGGCCGTTCTCTTGTCCTGTGCGCCGGCCGCCGCGGACGAGGACCACGACCGCGCGCTCCGTGCACTCGAGGAGGGCCGCATCCTGCCGCTGACGGACATCCTGTCGCGCGCCGAGGCGTCTTATCCCGGTCACCTGATCGAGGCGGAGCTTGAAGAGGAAGACGGCGTTCTCGTCTACGAGATTAAGATTTTGACCTCCGGCGGGCGGGTGATGAAACTGTACTACGACGCCGGAACCGGCGAGTTGCTGAAGGCCAAGGGGCGGGAGAAATCGCGGTGAGAGTGCTGGTGGTCGAGGATGAACCGGCATTGGCGTTTCGGCTTCAGCAAGTGCTTGAGGCCGCCGGTTTCGCCGTCGACGTCGCCTATGACGGCGAGGACGGGTGGCACCTGGGTGATACGGAGCCCTACGACGCGATCGTGCTCGATCTCGGGCTGCCGAAAATCGACGGCGTCACCGTGCTTCAACGCTGGCGCGAAGCCGGGCGCACGGCCCCCGTCCTGATCCTGACGGCGCGAAGCCGTTGGTCCGACAAGATGGCCGGGTTCAACGCCGGCGCGGATGATTACCTGACCAAGCCCTTCGAAATGGACGAAGTGATCTACCGCCTGCGCGCGCTGATCCGCCGGGCGGCGGGCCACGCGCAGCCGGAACTGGTCTGCGGTCCGTTGCGGTTCGACAGCAACAGCGGGCGCGTAACCATCGACGGCCTGCCGGTCCAACTGACTGCCCAGGAGTTCCGCATCCTTGCCTATTTCCTCCATCACCCCGGCCGGATCATCAGCCGCACGGAACTGATGGAACACGTCTACGACCGCCTGTTCGAGTCCGACTCCAATTCCCTCGAGGTGCTGCTCGGGCGGGTGCGCAGGAAGGTCGGGGCCGGACTGATTCGGACCGTCCGCGGACAGGGATACGTACTTGCCGAGCCGGAGGCCGGATGACGGACGCCCCGGCCCAACGCCCGGCCTTGTCGCTTTCCGTTCGCCTGATCGCCGGCGCCATGGTGTGGCTGGCCCTCATGCTGGCGATCGGCGGCGGTGTCCTCGCCGTCGCTTTCCGCGATACGGTCGAACGGGAATACGGCCATCGCCTGGACGCCATGCTGCGCGGCCTGATCGCCGCCATGGAGACCACCCCCGACGGCACGGTCAAACTGGCCCGACCGCTCGGCAATCCGCGTTTCGGGCAGGTCTATTCCGGCTGGTACTGGCAGATCACCCCGCCGGCCGGCCGTGCCGTGCGGTCGCGGTCCCTGTGGGACGGCGTCATCGAGACGGTGGCGGGCGGCCCCGCGCTTCACCTTCGGCGGGCGAAGGGGCCCAATGGCGAGGACCTGCTGATCGCCGAACGCGATCTCCGGCTGCCGGGGACCGACGGGGTCACCCACGTGCTGATCGCGGGCGGCCTGAACGAAATCCGCGAGGGTGTTCGCCGGTTCGACCTGATGTTGATCTCGGCGCTCGGGCTGCTCGGCGCCGGGCTGGCGGTCGCCATTCTGATTCAGGTCCGCTTCGGCCTGCGCCCGCTGCGGGCCATGACGGCCGATCTCGACGCCGTGCGCAACGGCGAACGGGCGCGGTTGGCGGAACGCTATCCACAGGAGGTCGCCCCCCTTGCCAAGGCCATGAACAGCGTCCTCGACAAGGACGCGGAACTGATCGAACGGGCGCGCACCCATGTGGGGAACCTGGCCCATGCGTTGAAAACACCCCTCGCCGTCCTGTCCGCCGAGGTCGAGAGCGGGCAGGACAAGACGGTGATGCTCGATCAGGTGCGGACCATGCGCCGCCTGATCGAACACCATTTGGGCCGCGCCTCGGCGGTGGCCGGGGCCGAGCGGGTATTGGGGCTGGGCGTTCCGGTGCGGGAAACGGCCGGGAGGATCGCCGCCGTTCTCGGGCGCGTGTTCGCCGAACGCGCCTTGAGCATCGACATCGACGTCCCCGCCGATACGGTCTTCCGCGGGCATCGCGAAGATCTCGAGGAAATTCTCGGCAACCTGATGGAAAACGCCTGCAAGTGGGCGGCCGGGCGGGTCAGGGTGAGCGCCCGCCAGTCGGCAAGCGGCTTCGAGCTTACGGTCTCCGACGACGGGCCGGGGATGGCCCCGCAACAGGCCGCCGAGGCGGCGCGCCGCGGCAAGCGCCTCGACACCAGGTCCCCGGGCTGGGGGCTCGGGCTGTCAATCGTGTCCGATCTCGTCGAAGTCAACGGGGGCGACATCGCCTTCTCCCGCGCCGACATCGGCGGCCTGGCCGTTCACGTTCGGCTGCCCAACAGAACCTGACGGCATGCACCCGGCCCGGCGGTGTGCGGGGGGGGCCGGGCGTCCAGGGTCGGCGTTCCGCGGGCGCCATCCCTTGCCCGCAGAGCGGAGATGGTCTAAGAAGTCGGCCCGCCCAGCCTGGGCGACCGCGCAAGGATTGGGGCGTGGTGAAGCGGCTTAACACACCGGTTTTTGGTACCGGCATTCCCAGGTTCGAATCCTG
>PFFW01000133.1 GCA_002781745.1 Rhodospirillales bacterium CG15_BIG_FIL_POST_REV_8_21_14_020_66_15 | reverse complement strand
CCGGTTCGTGAGGGAGCACGTAGTGCGACCGAAAGACGTCGAAAAGCCCGAAGTGAAACAAGGGATTAGAGACGGTCCGAGGGCAACGCCCGAGGATGAAGGCCGGCCAACCGGCCTTCACAAATCCTGCCCCCGCAACCAAAACGACAGAGTTCCACCAAACCGGCTAACAGGCTGCTGAAAAACCCCTTGGATGCCTTTCCTCGCACTTCGAGACGGCGCTCCGCGCCTCGAAGCGTGATGTCAATCGCTTGCTCGACTTTTTCAGCGGCCTGCTAGAGAAAGTTAACGGCGACCAAGCCGCTGGCGCCAAGCGCGAGCAGCAGCACCGCCCATAACAGGATGGGCTCCGCGATGGACGCGGGTCGACGGACGAGCCACCAGATCGCCGGCGCCACGCCCGCCACCAGGGCCTTCGTCGCAGCGCCTCCGAGGATTTCCGTCGACGAGACGTCGATCCCACGGGCCGCCAGCATGCGCGCCTCGACCCAGGCGAATGCCGGGGCGGCGACGCCGATGCCGGCGACAGCCAGTATTTGGACACCTCGACGTTTCCTCGCGGTCATCGATCCCGCCGCGCCGCCATTTCGGGAACGGCCTCCGGTTCCTTCATTGGCGATCACCGCGCGCGGCGATCAGCCTTTCCAAAGGAGCGATCCGGCCTTCGTAAATGGCGCGCAGACAGGCTTTCACGATACGGTCTGGGGCATAACAGCCGCCGTCTTTTGCATAATCCAAGGGCGCGTCTTGCGAGTTCCTGATCACGCCGACGGCGCCGGCGGCGAGGCGCGCCAGGTCTTCCCGCTCAAGGCCGTGAAGACCTCCCCGCCAGCCATCCCCGGCGGCCCGCTCCGCCCAGTACAGCGCCCAGGCTGCGATTCCCGCCGCGGCCGCCAGCCGGGCGAAACGTGGCGGCTGACGCCACTGAAGCGCCATCAGCCGAAACAGGATGTCGGGGAATCCGCGCAAGGCGGCCAAGTCGTCGGTGGCGCGCGGCTCGACCGCGCTGACGGCGATTCCTTTCCGGGTCAGGTGCGTAAGGACAGGATAGGTCAGGGCGGCGACGATCTCGAACGCGACCTCGACGGCGGCGGCGTCAGGCTCCTCCGCGTCGAGCAGGGCGTCCAGCCGGACCGCCCCCGCGGCCCACTGACAGACCGGCGCCGGCGGCGCGGAGTCCAAGGACAGCAGGTGACCGAGGATCGTCACCGTGGCGTCTCCGTCGGCCAAGGGCGCCATGGCGACGATGCAGTCGGCGGCGTCCAAGGCCGGCGTCCGCAGACCGTCGCAGGCGGCGACCGTCATCAATATGGGGATGTCCCAGTCGTCGCCGAACAGCCTGAGGAGAACCAGGCCCAGGTAGAACGGCTCCGCATGGCGGGCGAGGCCGAGCAGCCGGTTGCCGAGGGCGAGAAGCGCCCCATGGCCTATTTCGGCCTGGCCGATGCCATCCATGATCGCTTCGGTCAGTTCCCCGGCGTAGAGGCCCATGGGCAAGCCCAGGGTCGCCCGGTACAGGACGGCGAGCGAATAGTCGTCGCGATCGATCGCGTAACGGATCACGCTTCCGGTCAGTGCGACAGAGCGTCGGCGCAGTTCCGCCTGGTCGTCCTCCGTCCATTGGATGTTGGCGAAGGGAACCTGCGTCAGCAGGAGCTTGTGGTCGAAGCTGCCGTCTTTGGGATCAGGGCCCGAGGGAATGGACAGCCAGTCGACCCCGGCGGCGAGGCGGGCCAGTACCGGCTCGCCGCCGTCCCAGGGAAACCGGTCGGAACCGTCTTCACAAAACAACGTCACGGCCCCTCGCCATCGTCGCGAAGCAATTCGTCGAACTCGTCCAGCAGCCGGTCCACGTCGTCGCGGAGGATGACCTTGCCGTCCTCGATCAGGGCACGGACGATGTCGCCGATGACCCGGCGCGCTTCCTCCCGGTCGGCGAAGGTGGGCGGCGCCATCAGGTCGAGATCCTCGTAGGTCATCAACGCGGCCCGGCGCGCCATGCAGGCAAATACGTTGCCCCGCGTCACGGGGTCGAGCCTGTTCAGCATCGTCAACAGATACTCCCGGTCGCAGTCACGCAGGAAATGGCGGATGCCCTCCTGGTCCATGTAGGAAAAGGACTCCTGGCCGAACAGGTACGCCGACGTGGCATCCACGACGGCGCGTCCGCGGCCCGTATGCGTGGCCCGCAATGCAGCGGTCACGGCCGGCCATTGTTGCGGCGGGTGGGTCATCAGGATGATGTGGCTCAACACGCGGGCCCGTCCGTCGATAGCCAGCTTTTGGCGCACGATATCGGTCATCCTGTCGACCAGGTCCTGGTCCAGGCTGTCCACGCCGTCGGAGTCGCAGGCGTCGAGCATCAGCTGTTCGCGGCGGCTTTCGACCAGTTCTCCGATCAGCAGATCGCGCCGTCTTGGCGGCAGGGCGGCAAGGACCACGATCCGATCTGGTCGCCCTCCTTGCGGGCTGGACGCCAGCGCCGCATCCAGGAACTCGCGGATCTCATCGACCGTCAGATGATCCAGCAGCCATGCCAGGGTCGCGTGCTCCGAACCTGACACCAGCCCGCCGGCCGTCGCATCCTCAAGGCGTTCGTGCAGTCGGGCCTGGCTTGAATCCAGCTTGTCGACCCGGCGGCCGACCGTCTCCAACCGCTCGGCCATGGCCTCCAGCCGAGCGTCCAGTTTGTCGAGGCGGTCCTTGTTGAACATCGTCCTGCGCTGCCTTTCACGACGGCGATCCGCTAGTATTGGTCGGACGGGCAGTCGGGACAAGGCCAAGGAGAATGTTGGGTTCCATCGCGGGTGACATCGCCGGCTCGGTCTACGAGTACGGCTGCCCAAAACGCAAGGACCTGGACCTGTTCGGCGCAGACGCGACCTACACCGACGACACGGTGCTCAGCATCGCCGTCGCCGATTGGCTGATGTCCGGCGGCGATCCGGCTACGTATCTGCGCCGGTATGCCCGGCGCTATCCGGATGCCGGTTACGGCGGCGGCTTCAAGACCTGGATGACGGGGAACAGCGAACGCGGCTATGGCAGCCTGGGTAACGGGTCGGCCATGCGGGTGGGACCCGTTGCTTTCGCCGCCCGTACCCTTGACGACGCGCTCGACCTGGCCCGCCGCAGCGCCGAGCCGACCCACGACCACCCGGAAGGCATCAAAGGCGCCCAGGCGACGGCCACGGCCATGTGGCTGGCGCGCCACGGCGCGGACGCGGGGACGATCCGGCACGAGGTGAGCCTGCGCTTCGGCTACGACATGAGGCCCAGCGTCGACGCCATTCGCCCCGGTTACGGCTACGATGTCACCTGCCCGGGCACGGTGCCGCCGGCGCTGATCTGCGCCCTGGAGGCGACGGACTACGAGGATGCCGTCCGCAATGCCCTGTCGCTCGGCGGCGACGCCGACACGCTGGCCTGCATTGCCGGCGGCCTGGCGGAAATCCTGTTCGGCCTGCCCAACTCCCTGGCCCGTGCCGCGGAAACCCGTCTTCCGGCTGATCTGCGCAAGGTCGTGCGGCGATTCCGCGGGCGCTTCGTGGCGCCGGGGCTGGCTGCCCGCCTGGCTGTCTGGCTGGGCCGATGATCCGGTTTCACTGGCTCGGATTGCCCCCTGGCCATGTGCATCGGGCCCGGGTTCGGATGGGCTCGGCCATCAGGGCGCCCAGCGCAGGGTGTTCTCCAACTCGGTGATCGTGCCGTCAGCTTCGGAATCGCGGTGGCCTAAGGCCTCCGTGGCGGAAACTGTAGCTCTGTTCCGCTATGTTTCCTACGCTGGTGCATCTGCCGTCCGGAAAAGCGAGGAGCAGCACGATGGATTGGACCCCGTCAGCGTTCCGAACTCTTGGAGCGGCGGCCATGATGGCGGCCTTTTCATGGCAATCGCCGGCCGTGGCGATCGACGTCTCGCCGCCGGCCGGTATGCTGCGGTCGGACAAGATCGCCGAAGGACGGATGACGGTTTCTGTCCGGTTGCGGGACCTCCTGCGCACACTTGCGCAGCGGCCGCGTGACAGTAAGGCTCTGGCGGCACTCAAGCCGTTGCTGGCGGCCGGTGGGATGCCCGTCTCGGATCCGCCCGGAATACTCTCCGTCGACGTCGCGGCCGATCTGCTCTCGCGGTTCGACGATCCGGCGTTGCAGGCGGTCGACGTTTGGCTGGACTTCCTGGGGGGGCTCCATGTCGAGCAATGACCCCTCCCCAGCGTACGGAGCTTTGGTGGCTGCGGGTATCGTACTGGCGGCAGAGACACGGCTTGCGTCGCTTGCTTTGTCTTGTATCGGGGCAGGCATGCTGGAAGACCAAGACATTCCCTTCACCCAATGAGACGTCATATAGCCGGGCCGGTGCCCCGGCTTCACTGGCGGGGATTGCGGAGTTTCGCCTCCAGCGTTGCGATCCGCTGTTCCACCTGGAGCCGTTCCCCTGCTTGAGGATCGGCCTTGAGGAACAGCCTGAGGAAGACCGCCGCCTGGCCCGGATTGCCCCGGGCCATATGCATCAGGCCCAGGTTCAGGTGGGCGATCGGCCACCAGGGTGCCCAGCGCAGGGCGTTCTCCATGTCGGTGATCGCACCGTCGGCCTCGGCCGTCGTCTTGGCCTGGGCGAAGCGGTCCATGGCTTGGCGGGCCAGGGCGTGCACCTTGACGGGCACGACCGGCTGCGGCGTCACCGCGCCGGCAAGGCGGATCAGGCGCTCCAGGACACGGGAATCGGGCGGCTGCGCCTTGACGAGTTGCCAATAGGTCAGGAACGCGGAATGCAGGTCGCCCGCCAACTCGGCCCTTTCCGCCGAAGTGACCGCCAGATGGCGGGGCAGATGCCACTTGAACAAATCCGGCACTTGGCGGTGGTGGAACCCGGCATCAAGGCGCGAGCCCAGCACGACCGCGACTTCCACGGGGGCACCGAGGCGGTCCGCCCGCAGATCAAGGCGGGTGCCCGGACCCGCCTGGCGGACGCCCCGGGCGAAGATCCGGGCGTCGGCGACCGGAACGCCGTTGATCGCCACGACGTGGTCGCCCGCGGCAAGGCCCGCGGCGGCCGCCGGGCCGCCGGGCGCGACGGTGTCGATCCGGGCGCCGCCGCCCTTGGGCGACGACAGGCCGGCCCCCAGGTAACCCTGGAGGACCAGCGTATCAAACGCCTTGTCGGGGCGTCCCTGGACGGTGAAGAACGCGGGCAGGTCGTCCTCGAGGGCATAATCGGGATTGAGTGCCGGCACGCGGCGCAACAGCGCCAGGGCCTGGGCCGCGTCCCCCAACCCGAGAAGCGCGACCGCCCGCAGGCGGGTCGCGAACCCCTGTTCCGTCTTGTCACCGTCCTCGCGGAATACGGTCTCCGCCATGCGCGCCGTGGCCTCCGCCGCGTCGAACCGGCCAAGGCGCAGGTAGCAGTCGGCAAGGTAGGCCAGCGCCATCCGTGTTGCCGGGTCCGTGAGCTTGGGATCGGAATCGCGCACGGTCAGGAACTCGGGCACCGCCCGCGCGCAATCGGACCGCTTGCGATGCGCCTCGCCCGCCAGCAGGCGGGCATGGCGAATGCGCGCGGGGTCGCCTTCGGCCGTGGACTTCTGCAGGTTCGCCAGGCCTTGGTCGACTTCGCCGCCCTTGACCTGACTGAGTCCCAGCCAGAACAGCAGTTCCGCCGTTGCCTTGGCTCCGGCGGCGAGGGCGCCCTTGAGGTCGCGAATGGCCTGTTCGTGCTTGCCCAACGCGGCATTGGTCAGGCCATCCACGAGCAGCGGCACCGGGTCATCGGAAAGATTCTGGGCGGCGCTGCCCGGGCCGACCGCGCCAGCCAGGGCACCGGCAACCGCTGCCGCCGCGATCCTCCGCCACCACCGCCGCGGGGCGCCGCGCGAGGTCATTGCGGCCCCTTCTGAGTCTTGAGTTGGTTCCATTCCTGTTCGGCTTTGGTCCGTTCCTCGGTGGCCTGGCGGGCCAGGTTGGTGGCGTCGTCATGGGCCATTTGGGCCAGGCGAAGAGCCTCCTGCGCCTTGGCCAGGGCGTCGTCCTGCTCCTCCTTCGTCTGCGCCGGCGAATGGCCCGCCGGTGGCGCCGCCGGGCCTTGCGCAACCGGAACCGGCTGGGTGGCGATCCGCTGCTGTACCTGATTCAGTTCCTGCCGGGCGTCGGCGACCCGGGTCTGCGTCTTCCGCTCCCGTTCCCGCGCCTGTTGCTCCGCGGCCAGGGCGTCCTTGGCCGCCTGTTCCTTTTGCCAGCGCAGGAGCTGGTACCTCCACTCCTGATCGATCGCCTCGGTGATGCCGACGCCTTTGCCGGCGACGTTGGCCGGCGCCTGTCCGGGGACCGGGCATCCTGGTGTACCCTGGGGCGCGTTCAGGTAGGCTTCCGCCTGCATGCTGGTATGGGCGGCGACGCCGGGCAGCTGCGCCTGGCTCGCCTGACCCATGAGCTTGGCGGCGCAGGCCGCGCGCGCCAGGGCGTCGCCCAGGCCGGGCCCGGCAACGGGCGCCCGCATCAGGCCGAGGGCCTGGTCTCGGGCGCCCTGGAATTGCTGCCGGCGGTGCGCCTCCTGCTGAGCCGCGGCATTGGCGCTGCCGCCCGTGGGGCATCCCTGGGTGACGCAGGCGATGGCGCGCTCGATCATGCTGCGGGTCAGCTTCGCGAGTAGGCCGCCGACCAGGTCGGCGATGCCGCCGTAGGGATTGCCGCCGCCGCTGTCGAGGCGCCCGCCCAGGCAGGACGTGGTCCGCACGTTCGGTGTGCCGCCTTGGTTGCGGCACCATTGGGCATACTGCTTCCACCAGTCTGGACCGAAACCGTGCGGCGGGCCTTGGGCGTGGCCCGTCACCGGCGGCCAGGCCGCGAGCACCGCCGCCAACGCGAGGGCGGCGATCGCGGCCCGGAAGCGCAGGATCTTGCCGTCGCGAAGAAGGTCCATGGCCGTATTCCTACTTGGGCAGGCCGGGGTAACGCCCGGTCGCCCGCATGGCGTCGAAGATGATCTCGACCTGGTCCGTCTCGTTGATCGCCCGGCCTGGCGATCCGTGGAGGCCCGAATAGCAGCAATGAATCGCTTCCGTCCGGATTTCCGTCGCCAGGCCGGGAATCAGCCGGTTCAGATTCTGGCTATGGTCCGACACCAGTCCATCCGTGCGGGCAAACACGCGGGCCAGGTGGGACAGCACCGGATCGCCCCGCTTGACGCCGCGCAGGGCGAGGACCTTGGGATCGTTGAGGATCGCCGCCGACAGGGCCGGCGGCATCACACCGATCACCGAGACGTAGGCGATATCCCGCGGCAGCCGGTCGGCAGCCGCGCGGTTGAGCCCGCCCAGGTTGGGGTTGGCCATGGACAGGTCCCGGACCGCCGGCGCGTTCGCGTCCAGCGGCAGGCCCAGGCGGCTGCCCGTAAACCACTTCACGGCCGGCTTGATGACAAGCTCGCTACCGGCCAGGCGAAGCAACGGCTGCAGGATCTCCTCGTATACGGCACGCTCGACCGTGAACGGCGGCATCGGCGGCCCGGCCATGACCCCGGCCGTGAACTGAAGCTGCGCGACGACGCTGCCTTGATGAGGTGTGCCGATGGTGACCAGGGCGGCGACGTCGCCGCCGTAGTCGTGGGCCTGCAGGTAGGCCCGCGCCGCCAATCCGCCCATGCTGTGGCCGACCAGGATGACGCGCCGACCTTCTTTGGGCGCGTCCCGGTGGACATGGTCCAGGATACGGCGGACAAAGATGCGAACCTCATTGCCCTGATCCAGGTAGCTGGCATCGTTGTCGCGGAAGTCGGCTGTATAGAATTCGCCTTCGGCGACCTTGGCACAGGTGACGCAGAGCCTGGCGCCGAGTCGCCAGCCGGCGGCCGTCAGACGGCCGGCAACGGCATCCCAGGTCGCCGCACTGGACAGCAGGCCGTGCAGGAACAGCGTCGGCAGCACGATGGCGACCGGATGTTCGGTCGTGGCGCTGCGGCCATCCTTGGCATAGCTCGCCCGCAGGGTGACCTGGCCCGGTTTCAGGGGCACGACCTCGACGCGCGACGCGCTGACCGGCCCCGGGCCGACCCCCGGCAGGGACGCGATGCCCTGGGCCGCCACGGCCGCGGGCACCAGCTTGACGACGTCCGGCGGTGCCGCCGACCAGATGAAGCGTCCGCCGGCGGGCGCCGCCATGGCGGTGACGCGGAACGGCCCGCCGCTGGTCGCCCGGTAGGCCACGGCACCCGACAGGGCGACACGGAGATCGCCGGTCGGCGCCGATTGGGGGACTTTTTCGACGGGGCCGGCGCCTTTTTCCGGCCCGCCGGCGCCGGCATCCGGTCGGCATTCCTGCATCAGGCATTCCAGCTTGCACTTGGCGTCCGGCTGGGTGATGCCGAACGGCCCCGGCACCTTCGGACAGGCTTCGACGCAGGCGACCTCGTCCCGGCAGGGGGCGGCCCGGGCGTGCTCAACCGCCGCAAGGCAGACAACCGCGGCAAGGGTGATGACGCCGGACAAGCCTGCTGACCGAATCTGCCGCCGGAGCCCCGTCATCCGCGCATTCCCATCCCGATGATCAACACGGGCAATATTAGCATGCCGGGAAATTGTCGGCTAAACTCCTCATGCTGCCGATAATTTCGGAGGAAGGCGATGCATCGTCGGGTGCTGATCTCTGTGCTGGGGATTGTGCTTGCCGCGGTTGTCATCGGGGGAGCCTACGCAGGAGAAGGCCGGATCGATGCCGACGGGGCGACCGTTCGCTGGAGCCAGACGGGCCCGGTGCGCGGCGAGGCGGACGTACGCCTGACGCGGGGAAATTCGATTTCCGCCGCACGTCTTGCTGTTGAAGGTGCGGACGTGGCGGGCAAGATCGAGCCGTTTCCGGCCACGGGCGATACGGCTGCGATTCTGTTCCTGGTCGATACCAGCGACCCGCGGCGCCAGTCCGTGATCGACCGCATCGCCGGCGACATCGCCCAACTGACCGCGGCCGCCCCGGGCCATCGCAGGTATGGGCTCGCCCGCTTCGACAAGGACGTCACCGTGGTCGTGCCCCTGGGCAGCGACCCGGCCGCCGTGGCCGCGTCGGCCGCCACGTTACGGGCCGAGGGCCGTATCACCCAGCTTCACCTGAGCGCCGTCAATGCCCTGAAGGTCTTGGCACGAAGCGGTGCGACGCGCCTTGCCTTGGTCCTGTTCACCGACGGCCTGTCGGAGGACAGGGAATACACCTCGGAGCACGTCATCCAGGCGGCCAGCCGCATGGGCGCCGCGATCTACAGCTTCGGCTACGCGCGGGTCCTAAAGGAGGCGACGAGCCTGCAGGGGCTGCGCCTGATGGCCGAGAAGACGGGCGGCGCCTACGCCGAATCCATCGCCGACGCGCCGATCCCGCCGACCGCCCTGCAGGACCCCTTCAAGGGGCTGGAGACCGGTGGGCGGATCGCCTTCGACCTGGCGGCGCTGCAGTCGCCGCTGGGGCCGCGGTCGGTCAGCGGTCGACTGTTCCTGACGACGGACGCCGGCGCCGTGGCGGTCGCCGTGCCGGTTTCGGTGCCCGCGTTGCCCTGGCGCCAGGCCGTCAGGCGTCCGCCGGTCCAGGCGGCGCTCGCCGGTGGCGCGGCGGCCGTCTTGTTCGTCATCATCTGGATCGCCCGGCGGCGAAGGGCCGCTGTTCCGGCGGCATCCGACCGCGCGCCGGCACGTCCGGAACCGTCCGTCCACGCGACACTGCAATTCCTCGATTCAGACGGCCGCGTCTACGAGATGCGCAAGGAGTCGATCGTCATAGGGCGCGGCAGCGGCGACGAATACGACAACGACGTCGTGCTGGAGAACGACTCCGTCTCGGCCGTGCATGCGGCGATCCGGCGGCAACGGGACGGCAGCTACGTAATCGCCGATCTGGATTCCGCCAATGGCGTCATCGTCAACGGCCAGCAGGTCACGTCCGGAACGATCGCGCCGAATGACGTGTGCGAACTGGGCGACGTACGGTTCCGCTTCGCCCGTGCCGACCAGGCTGACCGCCCGCTTGCGGCGCCGCCCGGCGCCAAGCCGGAAACGCCGCCGTCGGAACAAGAAACCGTCGACGTGAAGGCGGCGGAGCAACGTCCATGAAGTACTTTCTGATCGGCCGAAACCCCGGCGACCGCCACATTACGATCGACGACCCGACAGAAACCGTGTCCCGCGTTCACGGCGAGCTGTCGGTGGCCCGGGACGGCCGCCTGTATTATGCCGACCGCGACAGCACCAACGGATCCTACCGGGATCGGGACGGAGCCTGGATCGCTCTGAAACGCGACTACGTGTCGCCCCGCGAACGCCTGAAGCTTGGCGATTACGTGACCACGGCCGACGATCTGTTGCGCCTGGCGCCGGCGCCAGAGGCGTCGGCCGGTGCGATCGCGACGACTGGGACCAGTGCGGATGCCGCGGTTGCCTCCGGCTCGGGCCGCCGCAGCGGAAACGACGATCCGCACCGCCTGGAAGGCGAAGTCATTTGGGACGACAATCTGGGCAAGTACGTGACCGTGGGCAAGGGGATGAACACATGAGCGTCCCTCGGTTGACCGGCGAAGGCAGGGCTACGGCGCTTCTGGTCAGCGTCGGTGCCGGCGTGGCGGTCGTCTTCGCGCTGCACGCCGCCCTGCCGCCGGAATTCGCGCAGATGATCGTCGGACCGCCGGCGAATTTCCCGTTCACGATCCATGCCGCCGAGTGGCTGGCCTTCTTCGTGGGCCTGGGCGAACTGTTCGTGCGCCTGCGCTCGGCAGGTTCGGAATTGGCCGAGCTTGACCGCAACTATCTGCCCCATGATCGCCAGGTCGCCTTGCAAATCGGCAAAAATCTCGAGGACTACTACCGCCGGGTGCGGGAAAGTGAAACGGCGGACGTGCGGTTTCTGCCGCGCCTGATCCAGCGGATCATCCGCCAGTACCACGGAAGCCGCTCCATCGATCAGGCGCACAGCCTGCTCAATTCCAGCCTGGAATTGTTCATGCACGAGATCGACCTGCGTTACAGCATGCTGCGCTATACGGCCTGGGTGATCCCGTCTCTCGGCTTCATCGGCACCGTCGTCGGTATTGCCGGGGCCCTGCGCAAGGCAGGCGCCATCGACCCGACGCAGATGGCCGACAATATCCTGGGCCGGCTTACCACGGACCTGGGCGTCGCCTTCGACACCACGATGCTGGCCCTGGCGCTCTCCATGGTCCTGGTGTTCCTCATGCATCTGGTGCAAGGGCGCGAAGAAGCCGCCCTCAACCGTATCGCCCAATACTGCACGGACAACCTGATCATTCGTTTCTACAAGGACTAAGGGGAAACCTCGATGGCTGACACTGACGACACGAACGGCAATGATGGACCGACACGGACTCGTCTGGTCAGACGCCCGACGGATCCAGGCAGCCTCGGCCCGACGCGTCGAGTTTCGGAAGCGGAATCGCCGCCTTCGGCCGGCCCCGTGCGAACGACAATCGTCGGCGCCCCGACAGCCGGCACCGACTCCAAGGCCGACCCCATGGCCGACCCCGTGGTCGGCTGGCTGGTCGTCGTCGCCGGCCCGGGACGCGGCGCCGTGCGGGCCATCGGCGCCGGGTTCAACACCATCGGCCGCGAAACCGGTCACAACCGCATCGCCCTCGATTTCGGCGACAGCAACATTTCCCGCGAGAAGCATGCGATCATTGTCTACGACGACGCGCCGGACAAACGGGCCTTCACCATCAAGCATGAGGAAGGTCAGAACCTGACCCGCGTCAGGGGCAACGCGGTCACCGATTTCACGCCGCTCGTCTCGGGCGACGAGATCGCCCTCGGCGCCACCACCGTCCGGTTCGTCGCCCTCTGCGGGCCCGATTTCGACTGGTCGGACGGGCGTTGAGAGCGCCGTGACGGAAACCGCCCCAGGGGATGTGCCTGCGCCGCTGGCGGTGGAAGTCGCCTGCGCCGACGATGTGGGGGGGCGCGAGGAACAGCAGGACCGTGTCGCCGTGTTTCACAGCGACGACGAAGCCCTGCTGGTGGTCGCCGACGGCCTGGGCGGGCACCGGGACGGCGCCCGCGCCTCGGCTGAGGTGGTGGCGACGGCCGAGGAGGTCTGGCAGGGCCTTGACCGGCCGTTCGATTCCGCCGACACCTTGCTGGAACACATCCGGGACCGCGCCCACGAACGAATTCATTCCTTTGGCGAGGGGCTTCCGTCGCCGCCCATGAGCACCTGTGCCCTGCTGTACATCGCCGGCAGGCGGGCCTTCTGGGTCCATGTCGGTGACAGCCGCTTGTACCATTTCCGGCGTGGCGAAGTGATGTCGCGGACTCGCGACCATTCCCTCGCCCAGGTGCTGTACGACCGCGGTGAAATCACCGAGACGGAGATGGCGACCCGCCCGGAACAGGCGCAACTGTTGTCGGCCTTGGGTGGCGAGGATGTGCCCCACGCGGAATCCGGCGGCGCCGACCTGGAAGCCGGCGACGGTTTCCTGCTCTGTTCCGATGGGCTGTGGGAGGTCATTCGGACGGAGGAGATGTGGGAAGCCCTCGTCGCCGGCGACCTGCCGGCGGCGGCGGCCGGTCTGGCCGGCCTGGCCGCCGAGCGAGGCGGACCGACGGGCGACAACGTGGCGGTCGCGCTGGCCCGTCTGCGCGATCCGCAGGCGGAAGACACGGTTGGACTGATGGCGGGGGTCGGCGCCTTGCTGACCGCCCCGATCCGCCTGACGCGCGCACTCAACCGCCGCCTGCGGCCCAAGCCGAAGGGCGGACGATGACGCGGCTCGGGAAAATCGGCGGGCGTGTCCTTCTGGTGGCGGCCGCCTTGGTCGCCAGCACGGCGACCTGGGCGGCACCCGACGTCAAGGACGTGGAACGGGTCGACCGTTCGGTCGTCCGCATCGTCGTCGAACTGGAGCTTCTGGTCACCGGCGCCGATGGCCGCATGGAGGCCAAGAAAGGCATCGGCACGGGAACCGGGTTCGTCATCAACGGCGACGGCGCCGTGGTCACCAACCGGCACGTGGTCTATCCGGACAGCGCGCCGCCCGGGGGGCGGGTCGACATCCTGAAGAACCGCATCTGGGTCATCGAACACGGCGCCGAGGTCGAACTGCCCGGCGACATCGTGCAGACGGACAAGGCGAAAGACCTGGCCGTGATCAAGGTCCAGGGCCTCAAGTCGCCGCCCCTGAAGCTAGCCACGGCGGTGCCGGAGAAAGGTCGCGCGGTGCACAGCCTGGGCTTCCCCGGCCTGGCGGACGCCAAGGGGTTCAGCAAGGAAAGCACGCTGTCGACGGGGATCGTCGAAAAGACCGAACAGGTCGCCAGGGCGGCGGGAGGGCGGCCATTGATGTGGCTGCAGCACAGCGCCACCGTGCGCCAGGGAAACAGCGGCGGCCCCCTGTTCAATGACTGCGGCGAGGTCGTGGGCGTCAACACCATGATCATCGGGGGCGATATTCAGAGCGGCGGCCAGGGGAAACTGCATGTCGTCGACGCCAGCATCTCCGTCGCTTCCCACGCGGCGGAGCTGGCGGCCTTCCTAAAGTCCATCCCGGTACCCTTCGAGGCCGTCCACGGCGCCTGCGCCGCCAAGGGCGGGCTGGCGGCGGCTGGCTTGACCACGGCCAACATGCTGATCGCCGCGGCGGCCGTGCTCGCCCTGATCGTCGCGATCCTCAACCGGCGTCAGATTTCCAGCGCCGCGCGGTCGGTCAGCCGAGTCGTCAGGCGCCCGGCGGATGAGGCCTCGCCGGGATCCCGGCCCGCGCCGCCGCAGGAGCCGGCAAAGGCCCGGGACCTCGTTCCGCCATCGCCGGACGCCGACTGGCTCGTCTCCGGATCGGACGGTCAGCACCGGCCGGTGCGGTTCGAATTTTCTGCCCGCGCCGCCGACGCCGCCGGCGGCAACATGGTGATCGGGCGCGACGTCAATCTGTGCGACCTCGTCGTCGATAGTGAAACCCTGTCGGCGCGGCACCTGCGCCTGATCATCGCGGACGGCGGCCTTCAGGTCGAGGACCTGGGCTCCACCAACGGCAGCCGCGCCGGCGGCCGGCCGCTACCGCCATTCGCGCCGGAGCGGCTGCCGCCGGGCGTGACCTTGGAACTGGGCGACACGCGCCTGACCGTCACGTTCGCCAGGTAGTCGCCAAGGGGGCGGGCCATGCGACGACGATCCAGGGATTTCAACATCTTCAGCTTGTCGGCCCTCGACCTGTTCGCCTCGGCCATGGGCGCATTCGTCATCATTTCCGTGATGCTGTTTCCCTTCTACCGCATGAACGCCCCCAACCTGGCGCAGGCGGCGCAAGTCCGCAAAGAGGTCGAGGACCTGAAGCGGCAGACCGAAGCGATGAGGAAACAGGCTGGCATCGACCGCGCCGCCGCCGCCGCGGCCGGCGGCGAAGCGGCGGAGGCCGACAAACAACGCGCCGCCGTCGAGACGGAGCTGCAGGGCCAGCAGGCCCAGATCCGCAAGGGCGGCGAAGCGCTACAACAGTGCAAGATCGCGCTCAGCAAGCTGGACATCCACGAATACGACCTGGCCCTGGTGTTCGATACCAGCGGCAGCATGTCGGCGGTCATCAAGAACATCCTGCTCAACCTTCGCGGCGTCGTCCGCGTCATGCAGAAGATGGTGCCCAATCTGCGCATCGGCCTGGTCGCCTTTCATGACGGCAGGGCGGAGGCATTTCCCTTGACCCAGATGGACGAGGCGGGCGTGCGGGCCGCCCTGCAATGGCTGCAGGCACACGGCACGGGCAGCGGCACCAACTCGACCGACGTGTTCAAGGGACTGTCCGCCGCCGCAGCCATGACCTGGCGGCGCGACGTGCCCAAGGCGATCGTCGTCATCGCCGACGACCCGGATGACGACGCGCCGTCCCATCAGGCGCACGGCGTGGCCCGCCGCTTCGCCGGCCGGCCCAAGGCCAAGGTCGCGGTGGTCACGCCCGATCACGCCGGCCAGCCGCGGTTCTTCAAGGATCTGGCAAAGGCCGGCGGCGGCGATTTCGTCAGCGACAAGGGCGACCTGCTGACCAGCATCCTGTTGACCGTGATCGAGCGGTGAGGGGCGCGCGGTGAAATTCTTCAAGCGCGAAATCAACGTTTTCAACATGTCGGCCCTGGACCTGTTCGCCTCGGCCATGGGCGCGTTCATCGTCGTCGCCGTGCTGCTGTTTCCCTACTACATGAAACGGTCGGAGGCGGAATCCCAGGTCCAGGAGCAGACCCGAAAGCTGGAGGAAGCGAAAGCGGCCCACGCCGCCGCTTCGGCCGCGGCGGAGGCGGCGAAGCAGGAACGGGAAACCGCGGAAGCGAAGGCCAAGGACAGCCGCGACAAGTTGGACAAGGCGAATGCGACACGCGATGCCAAGGCACGGGAGAAAGCGCAGATCGCATCGGCCCTGCAAGGCTGCGAGGCGCGCAAGAGTGCGCTTGAGGTGGGCGATATGGACCTGGTCTTCGCCGTCGACACGACGGCCAGCATGGAAGGGGACATCAAGGCCCTGGCGGCGGAGATGGCGGGTATCGTCAAGGTCCTGGAAAAGATCGTGAACCGCCTGCACGTGGGCGTCGTCGCCTACCGCGACACGGATATGGGCGATCCCTCCAGCTACGTCACCAAGGCTAACGTCCTGGTTCCCATGGACACGGCCGGCCTGGCCCAGGTGACAGCCTTCATCCGCGGCCTGTCGACCGCGGGCGGGGCAAGCTGCGCCGAAGCGGTCGAACAGGGCCTCGACAGCGCCATCGCCCAGGCCTGGAACAAGGGGGCCCGCCGCCAGATCGTCGTCATCGGCGACGCCCAGGCGCACCGCAACAATTGGCAGCGGGCCTTTGCCGCCGCCGCCGGCTTCGCCGCGAGTCCGCAGCCAAGCCGCCTGAGCGCGCTTTACCGCGAACATCCGACCAAGTTCTGTCCGGCCAACCCCGATGACCCGCGATTCTTCCGTGAACTGGCGATCCAGGGCAAGGGTGAGTACGTCGACCAGTCGGTCACCATCTCGGAAAGCGTCCTGCTCACCGTGCTGAAGAAATGGTGAAACGCCGTGTCCGGATCTGACGACAATTCCAAGGACGACGTTGACCTTCACGTCCTGCCCAGGGGCTACCGGCTGCAGGGCTACCGCATCGAACGGGTGCTGGGCCAGGGCGGCTTCGGTGTCACCTACCTGGCGGTCGAGGAGGAGTCCGGCACCCTGTGGGCGATCAAGGAATACTTTCCGTCGGAGTTCGCCTATCGCGACATGTCGCACACGATTCACACGCGCTCGCAGAATACGTCCGGCGACTACGAATGGGGGCTGGCGAGGTTTATCGACGAGGCGGAAACCCTGCGTCGTTTCCAGGGGGAACCCAACATCGTCAATGTCCATCAGGTGATCACGGGGCTTAATGGCACGGCCTACATGGTCATGGAATACGAGGACGGCACGACCCTGGACATGCGCCTGAAACAGGAAGGACGCCTGGAACCGGAGACGGCGTGGGCGATCATGGAACCGCTGCTGGGCGCGCTGGAACGGGTCCATCAGCACGACGTCTATCACCGCGACATCAAACCCGACAACATCTACCTGACCGCCGGTGAGCGGCCGGTCCTGCTCGACTTCGGCGCCGCCCGCCAAGCCGTCAATTCGCGCACCCGCAGCGTTTCCGCCATCGTCGCCGAAGGCTATTCGCCCATCGAGCAGTATTCGCCCGACCGCACCCTGCTGGGCCCGTGGTCGGATATCTACGCCTTCGCGGCGACCATGTACCACGCGATCGCGGGCATCAAGCCGGTCGAGGCGCCCAAGCGATCCCTGCGCGACACCCAGGTTCCGCTTGCCGAAGCGGCGCCGGCGGACTTCCATCCCGCGTTCCTGGACGCCATCGACTGGGCCCTGGGACTGTTCCCCGAAGACCGGCCGCAGACCATCGGCCAATGGCGCGAGGCGCTGACCGCGGAATGGTACGACGCGGATGTCGAGGATGAGATCGAAGAGCCGGAAGGGGCACACGAGGCTACGGGGTTCCAAGGCGAAAACGAGCACGAGGAAGTTCGAGAGGAATTGGTCGAAGAGTATTACGAGATCTTGACCGATGACGCCGCAGACGCACCGGTGCCGACACCGAAACCGAAGCCGCGCCCGGGCCGCATCTTGGCCATGGTCTTGATCGCCGGGCTAATCAGTTCGCTGGTGCTGCCGATGGCGCTCGACATCGACGTAAATTCACTGCTGTCACCCGGTCCGCCCTTGCCGGTTGGTGTCGCCATTGGGCCCGAGGTCCGGGTCGCCCGCTCCGGCTCCAACATCAGAGCCTTGGCTACGACCCAGTCGGCAAAGATCGGCAGCCTGGCCCAGGGCGCCGCAGCCCGCATCCTGGACCGGCTGCCGGGCGAGGGCGGCGAGTGGTTCATGATCGATGGCGAGGCGGACCAGCCGGGCTACGTGTTCGCCGACCTGCTGGTGAATCGGTTCCGTGACTGCGACAACTGCCCGGAAATGATGGTCATTCCCACCGGTCGCTTCGACATGGGAAGCGAGCAATGGACGACCGAACAGCCGATCCATCGGGTCACGGTGGATAAGCCCTTCGCCTTGGGCCTGCGCGAGGTCAGCGAGGCCGAATGGTCGGCATGCGCGGCCCAGGGCGCCTGCCGGCACCTGGACTATTCGGCGGCACGTGTGATGCCGATCAGCGGCGTCACCTGGTACGACGTCCAGAACTATGTGACCTGGTTGTCCCGCCGGACCGGGTACAAGTACCGCCTGCCGACCGAGGCGGAATGGGAATACGCGGCCCGTGGCACACGCAGCGACACCCTGCCCTGGGGTGGGCGCTGGGAAGAGGCCTGCCTGTACGAGAATCATTTCGACTTGACGGTGCAGGAGCCGCGCGAACGCGCTCCCAACGAGCCTCTGGCCTGCAACGACGGGTTCGCCGAGGCGGCACCGGTTGGACGGTTCCGCGCCAATGGCTTTGGCCTGCATGACATGCTGGGCAACGTCCGGGAATGGACTGCCGATTGCTGGCAATACGAATTCAAGGGCGCGCCCGATCTCGCTCATGTGCCTGTTGTGTTTGACGGCTGCAACGACCACACCGTCCGCGGCGGATCCTGGAAGCGGAAGGTCGATGACTTGCGGCCGTCGGCCCGGATCGGGAAACGGCGCGATAAGGGCGAGGCCGACATCGGCTTCCGCGTGGCGCGGGACCTGGACTAAGGTGGAAGCGGAAAAGATGCGGGGACGCAGTGGCTGATCAAGGTCAACACCATCTGCCGATCGGATACGGGTTGGACGACTACCGCCTGGAGTCCGTGCTCGGCGAGGGTGGTTTCGGCGTCACCTACCTGGCTGTGGATACCCAGACCGGCAGCCGCGTCGCCATAAAGGAATACTTCCCCTTTGAATTCGCCTCGCGCCTGGGCGATCTGCGTGTCGTGGCACGCTCGGAAAAAAGCGCCGAGATGTTCCAATGGGGCTACCGGCGCTTCGAGGAAGAGGCCGACCGCCTTGCCGGGTTCCGTGGCCATCCCAACATCGTCCGTGTCGACCGTATCCTGGAAGCCAACGGCACCATCTATTTCGTCATGGAATACGCCGATGGCGACAGTCTGCAGGCGATCCTGGAGCGCGATGGGACCGTCGCCGAGGAGACCCTGCTGCCGCTTACCCTGGGAGTCATCAACGGCCTGGCCGCGGTGCACGCGCGCCGCATCCTGCACCGCGACATCAAACCCGATAACATCTACGTACGCCGCGACGGCACACCCCTGTTGCTCGACTTCGGCGCCGCCCGCCAGGACCAGCGCAGCCGGGCACTCACCGGCATCGTTGCCGAGGGGTACTCGCCGCTGGAGCAGTATTCCAGCGACACCGGCGGCCAAGGGCCATTTTCCGACATCTACGCGCTGGCGGCGACGATCTATCACGCCGTCAGCGGGCGACCGCCGCCGCCGGCGCCGCGCCGCCGCATGAAGGACACCCTGCGCCCGGCTCGCGAGGTCGGCGCCGGCGCCTTTCCGGGCGCCTTCCTGGACGCCGTCGACTGGGCGCTCGCCGTGCTGCCGGAACACCGGCCCCAGGATGTGGAAACCTGGCGCGCGGCCCTGTTCGCGGTGTCCGAGCCGGAACCAGGACCGACCGGGACCGATGCGTCCCATCGCCTGCAGTCGCCGGAGGCCGAGGGGGAAGCCGGCCATCCGGCCGCGGATTTCGCCGAGGCCTGCGCCCGGGCGACCTCGGGCGATGCCGATGCCGTCGAGGACTTGTACGATTTCGTCTACGAGGACGACGTCGCCGAGCAGGCCTTCGCCCTGCTGCTGCGGATCGCCGACGCCGGCCATGCCCACGCCCGGTACCGCGTCGGCAACTGCCTGCAATACGGCCTGGGGGCCGCCGAGAACATCGCGGAGGCGGCCAATTGGTATCGACTCGCGGCGCGTCAGGACCACGGCGAGGCGCAGTACGAATTGGGTTTCCTTTACGAACACGGCGACGGCGTGCCGCAACAGAACACCGGCACCGCCGCCGGTTGGTACCGCAAGGCGGCGGACAATGGTGTCGCCGCCGCCATGCAACGCCTCGGCGGGCTGTATGAAAAAGGCACGGGCGTGCAGCAGGACATGCACGAAGCCCTGCGTCTTTACCGCGCAGCCGCCGAAGAGGGCGACATGGACGCCCAATTCGACCTGGGCCGCTTTCACGAGTTCGGCCATGCCACCGCGCGCGACATCCACACCGCGATCGCCTGGTACACGGCCGCGGCGGAGCAAGACCACGATGGCGCCGCTTTCGTCCTCGGCATGCTGTTCCTGGAAGGCACCGACTGCCTTCCGCGCGACCGGGCGACGGCCGTCAGATGGCTGGAGGCGGCGGCGGCCCAAGGAAATCAACTCGCCGAGAACCGCCTTGGGGACTTGGAGGCGAAGAAACGCCAGCCCGATCCGGAAGAGGATATCGACCGCTGGGCCGGGGCCAGCAGCGACGCCGTCCGACAGGCGGCGGCGCAGGGCAATGCGGCGGCGCAATGGCGGCTCGCCACCTTGTGTCTGCGTGGCGACTTGTCCGGCACCGCCGAGGAGGCCGCGGACTGGCTCCGCCAGGCGGCGCGCCAGGGACATGCCAAGGCGCAATACGACTTGGCAATGCTGTTCGCCAGCGGCAGGGGCGTCGCCAAGAACGAGTACACCGCGACCGGCTGGTTCACCAAGGCAGCCGCCAATGGCCACGCCGATGCGCGACGGCGGCTGGAGGAACTGGGCCGCGGCCGGGTCCTGGACGGCGACCTTGCGGGCGCCGCCGCCGGGACGTGGGATGACGCGGCTGCCGCCGAAACTTCGGTCCCCGCGCCGCCGCCGAACCCATTCCGCCGGGTTGTCGTCCCGCCATTGCGCGCTTTGGCGATGGCAGTGGCGGTAATCAGCTTTCTCCCGCCCATCGGGCTGGGCTTGGGCGGTTTTTACTACGCGGCAATCGGCATCGCGGCATTCGCCGTCAAGGTTGTCGCCGCCATGGGGTTCTACACCTTCACCGATACTAATTTCGATATCGATGCGTTGCTGACCTATTGGGGCCCCGATGGATTTCTGACCTGGGTCTACACTTGGCTGACCTTGAACCTGGCGGAATTGTTCGAGAAGTTTCCGGTCATTCTGGGCCTGTACAATGACGCGACGGCCTTCGTCGTCGGTTACTTCGCTTGGCTGGACAACGCCATCGCCGCGCACCACAAGATCCCCCTTGCCTTCGCCATGATGGTGCTCGCCCTGGTTTGGGGCATTGTCGCGGTCATACCGGGATACCTCGCGGGCCTTTTCCTGGACGCCACGGAATGAAGTCCCTCGCAGCCGTTTACGGCCGGCATTTCTTGACCACGGCCATGGTGTTTTCGAGCTGGTGGCGGAGCGCGTCGGCGGCGAGCGGTTCCAAGTCGCTGAATTCGTAGCGCTGCAACAGGCGTTTGCGGCTTTCGTTGAAGGCGGCGGCATTGTAGCCGAACTTGGCCAAGGCGACCGGGTTGTAAAGCGGCGGCAGGGCGCCGGCGGCCTGTTCCAGGCCGGCTTCCAGGATGATCAGGCGGAAGTCCTCGTCGGGCGATTGCTCGCGCAGGGTCTCCAGGATCGCCGTCGAGCGCACGGCCTTCAGCAATTCACCGTCGGCTTCGGCGATGGCGCTGCTTGTTGCCTCGAAGGTGCTTTTCAGGACCGTGTAGGCGTTCTTCAGGGTCAGGCCCGCCCTCAGCACCTTCGCCTGCTTGATCAGGCTCTGCGCCTTGTCGTAGGACACCGCATGACGGTCCAACTGGTAGAGCACCAGCTTGACGTCGACCCCCTTGTGGCCAAGCATCTTCTGCGAACCGACGAAGAACTTCCGCCATCGTTCGCGCCGTTGCGCCCGCTCAATCAGGTGTTGGCCATAGCGGCCGAGGAAGATCGTCGCCGCCGAAACGAAGGCGTCCGTCATGGCCTTGTCGTTGGCGTCCTCCCATTCCTTGAGGCTTTTCAGGAACGTCTGGGTGTTTGCCGTCTGGCGGTCGACGGCTTGCCGGTCCTGCGCGAACTGGCTCCGTGCCCGCGCGCAGAGGGCATCGACCTCCCGTTGGCGCCGGCTAAAGTCCGCCTGGGCCGTGTTGCGCGCCGCCGTCGCCACGGCGACGGCCTGGCCGGCGATATCCCTGGCCTGCTGGTTGCCGCTGCCCGCGATCTCCGCCTGCGTCCGTTCAGCTCCCGTCAGGGCCGTTTTCGCCCGGTCGAGGGCCGCCTGGGCTCGCGCCAGGGCATCGAGCGCCAGGGTCATTTCCGTCATCAGCCTGGTTCCCGCCGGGCCGCTGCCGGAAGCCGCCGCGCCCATCATGAGCAGGCATAGCGCCACTACAGTCGCAGCACGAAATGGCCAGCCTGCCGACAAGTCATCCTCCCGTGATCGCCGGACGAAGGGTGAAGTGTGCCGCAATCGACGCCGCCCGCCAAGGCAGTCCTCCGCAGTCGCGCTGCCGGCAATGCCTTTCGGCGGCGGCCCAGGTCGCCTATCATCGTTCGATCGGCGGCATTAGGGCCGCTCGGGAGGCTTTTGTCCCATGGCGGAATACGGCGGTTGGGGCGGGTTGGATGAGACCCGCGGCGTCGACCCGGAGGACGCCTTCGAGATGGCGGTCGTGCGGGCCATGGGCGACCGCATCCGTGCGAACGATGAGGCGGCGGCGGCCATGTGGTCGGCGCTTGCTAACGTGGACTGGCGCCACCCGGAGACCGGGGACAACGCCAGCTATACATTCCGTGCCGCGGGCGACATGATCGCGGCGATCCGGGGCCAAGGCACCTACATGGACTGGTATTGCTGCGGCCCGAGCGGAACGGTCAGCGACGAGATCGCCGCCGCCATGGCCCTTGAGGGCTGGGTATTCTCCGTCGACTGAACCATCCACCCCATACGAGGAATCCGTCATGGCCGCGCGGTATCAGGAACATTGGTGGACGATTTCCCAAGGCGAGTGGCTCGGCACCGTGATCGACCGGGTGTCCGAAGACGGCAAGGACGTCACCCGGCCGCTGGAATATCGTTCCCTTCTGGACCGGCGTCTGGATGACGAGCCCCCGGGGCTCTGGGCCGTGGCGGATACCAGCCGTCGGCCGTTTGCGACCGACCCGATCGCCAGGCTGCCGCCGCGGGAGCCCTTGTGCCAAGGCTATTGGGTGCGGTCCTGCGGCACCCGCCACTTGCAATGCGCCGTCGTCGGCGATTTCGCAGATGGCCGGCGCCGCCCTCTGACGACGTTTCCTCTTGGCGTTTCGAGCAGCCCGGTCATTGCCAGGGTCGTCGACATCGACGTTGCTCCGGACGGCCTTGAAGCGATCATCTTCCTCGATCTCGGCGGGCAGACCGTGCCGTTCGGCGCCCCGCTGTTCTTTGCCGAGACCGACCGCGTGCGGGCGGCGCAGGCCGGCGGATACCAGATGGAGTTCTCCACTGCCGGGATCGCCTTTTGGGCCGACTTCGTCGACGACGCCAAGCTGGCCGAGTGGCAGGTCAGCCCCGGCACCCGCCACGTGGAACCGGAAAAGGTGGAGGATCGCGAGCGCGTCATCTACAACGACTGGCTGCGAATCATGGGGCCCGTCACCTCGGCCCGTCGGATTCCGTTTCACGACATCAAGGTCTGGATGGTGGAAATCGACCTGTTTCCGGGCGAATACCGCCGGAAATTCACCGTGTTCGTGGCGCCGAAGGCGATGCGGGAAGGGGACGTGCCTGAAATCGGCAAAACCTTTTGGGGCTCCGTCTGGATGACCGCCCGCGGCGAGGGGTTGTGGGACGAAACCTCCGCTGCCTAGCGCCCCTGAAGCCGCATCATGTCGCGCCAGTCGAACCAGGAGAACGTGCCGCCGTCGCGATAGGCCCGCACCACCGCTGCGTCACGATCATTGCGTTCCAGCCCGGCAGCCAGTCCGGGTTCGAACGCCGGATTGCCCAAGGAGGCGACGCCAGCCGCCCGCAAGCCGTGCAGTCCTTCAAGGCTCCAGCCGCGCCCGCACAGGTCCCGCCATTCCTCCGCCGAGAGTGGATCGGCCGCTCCGTCGATCCAGAAATCGACCCAGGCGAGGATGCAGGTTACGGTATAGGCGTGGCGCAGGGTCGATCCGCGCGCACCCAGAATGTCGACCAGACGCGGCAGGGCCGCGGCGCCACAAGTCAGGCGGTCCAAGCAGTAGTTGGCCTGTATCCAGCCTTCCATTTCCGGCTCGCCGAACCAGTTCTCGCCGTGGGCGGTCAGTGTTAGGACGATGTCGCAGGCAAGGTCAACGGTGACCGTGTCGACATTGTCGGCGGCGAGCCGCTGGTCCAGCCGACAGTAGTTCGCCGCCAGATAGGCGGTTCGCGGATTGCGGCGGTCCGGAAACTCCTTCAACACGTTGAATACGGCTTCCCTGAGCGAGGACCATTCGTCGGCCAGGAGGCATAGGTCTGCATAGGCCGTGGCGAAGGCTTCGATGTCCTTGGCGTGACGGGTCCGGGAGAACAAGGTCCTGACATCCGGCGTCATGGCGGGGATTTCCTCCAGTCAATGACATGGCTGGCGCATCGTCCGCGGCGGCCGCCCGAGACGCTTGCCAAGTCCATCGCCGGCGGCCAATCTAGCACCGCTATGCGCCGCACCCCAGATTGCAATCAGGCATTCCGCAAACGCTGCCGGCGGGGCGGGTGGGTCGGGCGCACGCCGTGCCGGGCCTTGGCGGCGGGCCTCGTGGTCTTTTCATTGATCGGCGCAGCCGAGGCCGAACCGCCGCAAACCCAATGGCGCGGCAACGACACCCGGTCCCCGCGCTCCGGCCCTTGGTTCGCCGTTGCGCACACGTCAAGCGGCTGGGCGAATATCTGGGAGTCCCTGGGATATACGGCGCCTAGCGGGTTCGAGGACGGGCGCGACATGGCTGTTCTCCTCAAGGCGGGCCGGCGCCCTACCGGAGGATACGCCCTGGAACTCGTATCGATGGCGCCGACCGGCCTGTTTCTCACAGTCCGCTGGCGCGAACGCCGGCCTCCGGACGGCGCCTTGGTGACTCAGGTGCTGACCTACCCCTGGTTGATCGAGAAGACCGCCAAATCGGACCTGCCGGTCCTCTTCCAGGAGGTTGGCCACAACAACGTTTCGCTTCCCCGCTTGGAATACTTCGCGTTCAAGACGAGGTTCCCGCAATGCGCCGCCGGAATCGATGGATCGTTACCGGCCGGCACCTCGGTGTTCGTGCTGCCCGCGAGCGTCGTGGCGCCGTTCCTTGCCGACCGCCCGAAATGCGCTCAAGGGAAATGATCGCGCTTGCCGCGGACGGCCCTGCGTCACGGTCCTAATTCTTTAGGGGTAGCTATTTCATTAAGACAAAAGGCATCCGATAAAAATTCACGAACAGTTGCATGGCGTGAATTAAGGGCTGGATATAAGCTTTTGAAAGCATATCCTCCATGGAGGTTATGGCTCCATCGGACGAAGGGTGCGAAATGGAGTTCGAGGCCGAACGCGATTTCAGGATAAGCGAGCAGGCCTGCGATTGGACAGTTCGCGCCATGTCGGTTCTACGCGCCCGCCTTGCCCTGCGCATAAAAATGCATCACCAGGCGGGGCAACTGGACGCGGGTGAAATTTTTCTATTCAACCATTTCGCCCGGTTCGAAACGTTCATCCCGAACTACATTATTCACCAGGAGACGGGCGCGTACTGCCGATCCGTCGCATCCGGGGAATTTTTTTCCGAGGACAACGCGTTTGGCCGCTACCTGCTGTCATTGGGCACGGTGCCGAATACTTATGATCGGCTGCTGCCGTTTCTTGCCGAGGAGATACTCAAGGGCCGCAAGGTGATCGTGTTTCCGGAAGGCGGCATGGTGAAGGACCGTCGCGTCATCAACCCGCGGGGTGAGTACGACGTATATTCACGCACGTCGGGGGAACGCCGCAAGCATCACGCCGGCGCCGCCGTGTTGGCGTTGACTCTGGATGCCTTCAAGGTGGGAATCCTGGAGAACTATAAGGCGGGGAAAATCGAACACCTGGAACGATGGAAGGAGAAACTCAAGTTAGCGAGCATCGATGTGCTGCTTGCCGCCGTCCGTCGGCCGACTTTGGTGATGCCGTCGAATATCACCTTCCATCCGATCCGGGTGACCGACAACACGCTGAAGCGGAGCGCCGAAATGTTCGCCAAGGGGATGAGCCCCCAACTTTCGGAGGAACTGCTGATCGAAGGCAATCTGCTTCTCAAGAACACCGACATGGACATCCGGATCGGCGAGGGAATTCATACGCAAAAGACGTGGTCGTTCATGGAACGCAAGTTGCTGGGCCTCGCGATCCGCAGGATCCAGACGCTGGACGACCTGTTCGAGGCGACGTGCGACGTGCGCGACTGGCGCCAGCGCCTGCTCCACGTCTGCATCCGCAACCACGTCCTGCCCATGCGTGACGAGTACATGCGGGCCATGTATGCGGGCGTCACGATAAACCTCAGCCATCTGGCGTCGCGTCTTGTCTTCCTGCATCTGGAGGCGGAATGGAACGAAGCCGAGCAATCGACCTTTCACCGAACGCTCTATCTTGCCGTCAAGCGTGCCCAGGTCGCGTCTGACATTCATCTGCACCGGGGGCTTGTCAATCCCGACGCCTACATGGGACTGCTTGACGAGGGCGCGGCGCCGTTCGAGCAGTTCATCTCGTCCAATGAACGCCTCAACCTGATCGCGCGAGACGGCCGAAACTACAGGTTTTTGCCGAAATTGCGCGCGGAGCACGAGTTCGACAAGATCCGGATGGAGAACCCAATCGAGGTCTACGCGAACGAAATGGCGCCGATCGCGTCGGCGCGGGAGGCAGTGGACCAGGCGTTCGGTCTGACCCCGGCATTGTCGGAGCAGGATCTGGCGTTTTACAGGTTCGACGACGAGATTCGCTCCCACGTCTGGGATATGCAGGCGTTTCGCCGGGAAAGATATCGCCAAATCAACGACCTGGAAACCGCGACGGCGGATGGGGCGCCCTACCTGCTGATCCCCGAGGACGGCGGCAATGGACTCGCAGTCGTCCTGGTTCACGGATTTCTGGCGTCGCCCGCCGAACTCAGGGAATTGGGCGAACGGATCTTCGCCGCCGGCCATCCCGTTATCGGGGTCCGGCTCAAGGGGCACGGCACCTCACCGCACGATCTGCAAACCCGCAACTGGGAGGATTGGCTCGCCGCGGTTCGCCGCGGCTACGAGATTATCGCCGCGTTTGCCGACCACGTATGCCTGGTCGGATTTTCCACCGGCGGTGCCCTGTGCTTGATCCTGGCGGCGGAGCGGCCGGCCAAACTGGCGGGCGTCGCCGTCGCGTCGACGCCGCTGAAGTTCCGCAACAAGAACCTCATATTCGTGCCGTTGTTGCACGGCGCCAATAAGTTCATGGGGCTGATGCCCGCTTCGGAAAGTCCCATGGCGTTCCGCCTCAACGAATCCGAACATCCCGATATCAACTATCGCAACATTCCCATCAAGGGGCTTTACGAATTGCGCCGGGCGGTTTCGGCCATGAACGAATCGCTGGGCGACGTTATCTGTCCCGCGGTCATCATCCAGGGCGACGGCGACAGCGTGGTCGATCCGCACAGCGCCGATCTGATCCATCGGAAACTCGGGTCGCGGGACAAGCGGCGCCATTGGGTCAAGGCCACGCGCCACGGCATTCTCAACGAGAACATCGGCGACGCTCAGGGCATCGTGCTCAAGTTCCTTGCGCGGTTAAACGACCAGAATGCCGCCGATCATTCACGTGAACGGCTTTATCCCTGGGAAGCGGTCTTCTCGGGCGCCGGGCAATGGCATGCTCAACTGCCGAAAAAGCCGCTTTACGCCATCTTCGATGACACGGCGGCCCGGTTTCCCCAGCGTCCGTGTATTGAATTCCTGGGCCGCTCGTACGATTACGGCGAGGTCGCCGGCTTGATCGAGCGGGCCGCGGCCGGAATGCAGCGTATCGGTGTCGCCAAGGGAACCCGCGTCGGTCTTTGCCTGCCGAACACGCCGTATTCGGTGATCTGCTATTTCGCGGTTCTCAAGACCGGCGGAACCGTCGTCAACATCAACCCGCTGTATGCGAGGCAGGAAATCGACCATCTGGTCCGCGATTCGGGCATGGAGGTCGCCATCACCATCGACCTGAAGCGCCTGTTCTCGAAAATTTCCCCCATGCTCGGACACGGCGATCTGCGCCGGATCGTGGTCTGCGACATGCAGGCGGCCCTGCCCGCGGTGAAGGGGATGCTGTTTTCATTGTTCAAGACCGATGAGATCAGCCGCCTGCCCGACGACGACCGGTTCGTGTCCTTCGACGCGCTGATCGACAATGACGGGGTGGCGGACATGCCGGCGATCGACCCCGAACACGATGTTGCCGTCATACAATATACCGGCGGCACCACGGGCGTGCCGAAGGGCGCGATGCTGACGCATGCCAATCTGTCGGCCAACACGGAACAGGTCCGGCGGCTGGATGGGAATCTGCAGGAAGGCGGCGAGCGGATGCTGGTGGTCCTGCCGCTGTTTCATGCCTTCGCGATGACGGTCGCCATGAATACCGCCATCGCCACGGGATCGCAGATGATCCTGCTGCCGCGCTTTGACATCGAGGAAACCCTGGAAGCCATCGAAACGTCGCGGCCGACCCTTTTTCCGGGCGTGCCCGCCCTGTTTTCCGCCATCGCCGCCTATCCGGGCGCCGGCAAGCGGGATATGTCGTCGATCCGGGTATGCATTTCCGGCGGCGCGTCCTTGCCGGCGGCGACCAAGGAAGCGTTCGAGTCCTTGACCGGATGCCAGATCGTCGAGGGATACGGCCTCAGCGAGGCGTCTCCGGTGGTTACCTGCAATCCCATCGGCGGCATCGACAAAGCCGGCTCCATCGGCATTCCCCTGCCGCGGACGATTGTCGAAATCCGCGATCCAGACGCGCCGGACAAACTCATGCCGCCCGGTGAGATCGGCGAAATCTGCGTCGACGGTCCCCAGGTGATGGCGGGGTATTGGCGCTACTCGGAAGAGACCGCCATGACGCTGGACGGCGGCGTCCTGCATACCGGAGACCTGGGATACATGGACGACGACGGTTTCTTCTTCCTGGTCGACCGGAAGAAGGATGTGATCCTCAACGGCGGCTACAAGGTTTATCCCCGCGTGATCGAGGAAGCGCTCGCGCGGTTCGCGGATGTGGCCGAAGCCGCCGTCATCGGCGTTCCCCATCCGCGGCAGGGCGAGGTGCCCAAGGCCTTCGTGTCGCTTAAGGAAGGCGCGGTGGAGGACGCGGAGGCCATCAAGGAATTCCTGGTCGACAGGCTGTCGCCCATGGAAATGCCCCGCGAGATCGAGTTCCGCAAGGAACTGCCGAAAACGCTGGTCGGAAAATTGTCCAAGACGGAACTCATCGAAGAGGAGGCCGCGCGCCGCGCACGGTCGGGCGTTGCGCCCGAGGCCGATCTCCTCCCCAACCGGAGCGAGCCAGCATGAAACCAGTCGTCGTCGCCGCTTACGTCCGTTCCCCCTTCGCGCCCGCCGCCAGGGGTGATCTGGCCCGTGTCCGCCCGGACGACCTGGCCGCCCAGGTGGTCCGCGGCCTGATCGAGAAGAGCCGGGTCAACCCCGAGGACATCGAGGACCTGATCGTCGGCTGCGCCTTTCCGGAGGCGGAACAGGGCTTGAACGTGGCGCGCCTGATCGGCTTCCTGGCGGACCTGCCGCTGACCGTCACCGGCGTAACCGTCAACCGGTTTTGCGGGTCCTCCATGCAGGCGGTTCATATGGCGGCCGGCGCGATTCAGATGAACGCCGGCGAGGCCTTCATCTGCGCCGGGGTGGAGTCCATGACCCGGGTGCCGATCATGGGTTTCAACCCCATGCCGAACCCGGCGTTGTTCGAGCGCTATCCCCAGGCCTACATCTCGATGGGGGAGACGGCCGAGAAAGTGGCCACCAAATACGGACTCAATCGCGAGGAACAGGATCTTTTCGCCGCGCGGAGCCACGCCAAGGCGGCCCGGGCCCAGGCCGACGGGCGGTTCGCCGACGAAATCGTCCCCATCGCCGCCGCCGGCGGCTCCGTCGCCACGGACGGCTGCATCCGGCCCGACAGCACGGCCGAGAAGCTTGCGGACCTGAAGCCGGCGTTCGACGCGAACGGCATGGTGACGGCCGGGACGTCCTCGCCGTTGACCGACGGCGCGGCGGCTGTTCTGGTCTGTTCCGAGGATTATGCGGACAAGGCGGGCCTGGAGCCGCTGGCGCGGATCAAGGGGATCGCCACGTCGGGCTGCCAGCCGGAAATCATGGGGATCGGTCCGGTCGGATCGACGAAAAAGGCGCTGGCGCGCGCCGGGATCGGCATCGGCGACCTGGACGTGATCGAACTCAACGAGGCGTTCGCCGCGCAGGCGCTGGCCAGCATCCGGGATCTCGGACTGGACCCGGAGAAGATCAACCTGGACGGCGGCGCCATCGCCCTCGGCCATCCGCTCGGCGCGACCGGCGCGCGGATCACGGGCAAGGCGGCGCAGGTGTTGAAACGCGAAGGCGGACGCTATGCCCTGGCCACGCAATGCATCGGTGGCGGTCAGGGGATCGCGACCGTCCTGGAAGCGCTGTGATGACCGAGATCCGGCAGGTCGCCGTCATCGGCGCGGGCGTCATGGGCGCCGGCATCGCCGCCCAGATCGCCAACGCCGGCGTGCCCGTGCATCTCCTCGATATCGTGCCCGAAGGGGCGACGGACCGCGACGCGGTCGCCAAGGGCGCCATCGACAAATTGCTGAAGGCCGACCCGGCCCCCCTGATGCATGCGCGCAACGCCAGGCTGATCACGCCGGGCAACACCGAGGACCACCTGAGCCGCCTGGCCGACTGCGACTGGATCATCGAGGCGGTGATCGAGAACCCGGCCGTCAAACGCGATCTGTACGGGCGGATCGCCGCGGTGCGCCACACGCGGGCGGTGGTCTCGTCGAACACGTCGACAATTCCGCTCGACGTGTTGACGCAAGGCGTCGACGACGCCTTTCGCCAGCACTTCCTGATCACGCATTTCTTCAACCCGCCGCGCTACATGCGCCTGTTCGAGCTTGTCTCCGGCCCCGACACGTTGGACAGCGTCACCCGGGCGGTCCGCAATTTCGCCGACCGCACGCTGGGCAAGACCGTCATCGCCTGCAAGGACACGCCCGGCTTCATCGCCAACCGGATCGGCACCTACTGGCTGCAATGCGCCGTGGTCGAGGCGATCGACCGCGGCATCGACGTCGAAACCGCCGACGCCGCCATCGGCCGTCCTTTCGGCATTCCCAGGACCGGGGTGTTCGGGCTGCTGGATCTGGTCGGCCTGGACCTGATGCCCCATGTTTTGACGAGCATGGCCGGCGCGCTCAAGGACGGCGACCCGTTCCACGCCGTCTACCGCGAACCGGACCTGATCAAGCGGATGATCGCTGACGGCTACACCGGGCGCAAGGGCAAGGGCGGGTTCTACCGGCTCGACCCCGCGTCCGGCGACAAGCGTACCAAGCAGGTCATCGACCTGAAGACAGGCGGCTATCACGATGCGCGCCGGCCGTCGGTGGCGGCCGTCAAGGCGGCGAAGAAAGGCGGTCCCCGGGCGCTCCTGGGCCATCCCGATGCCGCGGGGCGCTATGCCTGGGCGGTGATGGGCAAGACGCTTGCCTACGCGGCGCGCCTGATTCCGGAGATCGCCGACGATCCGGCCTCGGTCGACTCGGCCATGCGGCTCGGCTACAACTGGAAGTTCGGCCCGTTCGAGCTGCTGGACAAGCTGGACCCGGCCTGGTTCGCGGCCCGCCTGCGGGCCGAAGGCGGCGAGGTGCCGCCGTTCCTGGAACGGGTCGGTGACGGCACCTTCTACCGGGTTGACGGCGGCGTCCTGTGCCAGTTCACCGAAGCGGAAGGCTATGTTCCGGTGCCCCGCGCCGAGAGCGTTCTGCTGTTGGAGGACGTCAAGCGACGGTCCCGGCCGGTGGCCGGCAACCGGTCCGCCAGCCTGTGGGACATCGGAGATGGGGTTGCCTGTCTCGAATTCCATTCCAAGATGAATTCGCTCAACCCGTTCACCCTGTCCATGGTCGACAAGGCCGTCGACATCGTGCGCCGGGATTTCAAGGCACTGGTGATCTACAACGACGCCGGCCAGTTTTCCGTCGGCGCCAACATCGGCCTTTTGCTGATCCCCATGTTCCTGCATGCCTGGTTTCTCGTCAGGCCCCTGATCACCATGGGCCAGAAGACCTACAGGCGGCTCAAGTTCGCGCCGTTCCCCGTGGTCGGCGCGCCATCCGGCCTGGCCTTGGGCGGCGGCTGCGAGATCCTGTTGCATTGCGATGCGGTTCAGGCCCATGCCGAGACCTATGTCGGGCTGGTCGAAGCCGGCGTCGGCATCGTTCCCGGCTGGGGCGGCTGCAAGGAGATGCTGCTGCGCTGGACCGCCAACCCCGACCGCAAAAAAGGTCCCATGCCCGCCGTCACCCGCGTCTTCGAAACCATCGCCATGGCCGTCGTCGCCAAGTCCGCGGCGGAGGCCCGGGACCACCTGTTCCTGCGGCCCGATGACGGCATCACCATGAACCGTGACCGGCTGCTGGCCGATGCCAAGGCGCGCGCGCTCGACCTGGCCGCCGGCTACCAGGCTCCCGAGGCGCAGAAAATCCGGCTTCCCGGTCCGACGGCGCGGGTCGCCATGGATCTGGCGGTCGCCGGATTCCGCAAGCAGGGCAAGGCGACGGCGCACGATGTCACGGTCGCCCATGCCTTGGCCGGCGTGCTGTCCGGCGGCGCCACCGACATGACGGAATCCATCGGGGAAGACGAAATCCTGACTCTGGAGGTCGCGGCGTTCATGGAGCTGATCCGCACGCCGCAGACCGCCGCCCGCGTGAAACACATGCTGAAGACCGGCAAACCCCTGCGAAATTGAGGAGACAGTCATGACCGCGGCCCTTGTCTTCGTCGCTCTCGTTTGGTTCGTGGCCGGCCTGTACCTGGGGCGCGGGTTTCTCGCCTGGACGGTCGCGCTGTTCCTTCTTATCGCCGCCGCGGCGCTGCGCCAGGGTGAAATCACCGCCGGATTACAGGTCGCGCTGGGCGTGGCCGTGGTCCTGGCCGCGCTTTCCGGGATTCCCGCGATCCGCCGGCTCGTGGTCTCGACGCCCGCCCTGTCGCGCGTTCGGCGCATTCTTCCGGCCATGGGCGAAACCGAGCGGATCGCGCTCGAGGCCGGCACGGTCGGCTGGGACGGCGAGTTGTTTTCCGGCGATCCGGACTGGCGCAAGCTGCTGGATTTCCAGCCCCGCGCCCTGAGCGACAAGGAACAGGCGTTCCTGAACGGCCCGGTCGAGGAATTCTGCCGGATGATCGACGACTGGGAGATTACCCAGAACCGCGATCTGCCCGAAGCCGCGTGGGCGTTCCTCAAGAAGAACGGCTTCTTCGGCATGATTATTCCGGAACAGTACGGCGGCCTCGGGTTCTCGGGCCTGGCGCATTCCTCGGTGGTGGTCAAGCTGACCAGCCGCAGCGTTACCGCCGCCGTCGTGGTCATGGTGCCCAACTCGCTGGGGCCGGGGGAACTGCTGCTCCACTACGGCACCGAGGAACAGAAAAGACACTATCTGCCCCGACTCGCGCGGGGAGAGGAGATTCCCTGCTTCGCGCTGACCGAACCCACCGCCGGCAGCGACGCCGCCAACGGGCAGAGTTCGGGCGTGGTCTGCACCGGAACCCACGATGGCCGGGAGGTCCTGGGGCTGCGCCTGAATTTCACCAAGCGCTACATCACCCTGGCACCGGTCGCGACGGTGATCGGGCTGGCGTTCAGGGCGTTTGATCCTGATGGCCTGCTCGGCGGCGCGGAAGACCTCGGCATTACCTGTGCCTTGTTGCCCCGCGGCCTTGAGGGCATGGACATCGGCAATCGGCACGATCCCATGGGCATCCCGTTCCCCAACGGCCCGATCTTCGGCGCCGACGTGTTCATTCCACTGGATTTCGTCATCGGCGGGCGTGACGGAATCGGCCAGGGCTGGCGCATGCTGATGGAGAGTCTGGCCGCGGGGCGGTCGATCTCGCTGCCCTCCCAGTCCGTCGGCGCGGTTCAATTGGCGGCGCGGGTGACCGGCGCCTACGGCACCGTGCGCGAGCAGTTCGGATTGCCGATCGGCCGGTTCGAGGGGATCGAGGAGCCGCTCGCCCGCATCGCCGGCCACGCCTACTTCATGGACGCGGCCCGGCGGCTGACCTGCGGCTACGTCGATGCCGGCGAAAAGCCGTCGGTGCTGTCGGCCATCGTCAAGGCCTACCTGACCGAGGGGATGCGGCAATGCCTCAACGACGCCCTCGACATCCGCGCCGGGGCGGCCATCTGCCGGGGGCCCAGGAACATCCTCGGCAAGGGCTACGCGGGCGTGCCGGTCGCCATCACCGTCGAGGGCGCCAACATCCTGACCCGTTCCATGATCGTATACGGCCAGGGGGCGGTGCGGTGTCATCCCTTCGTCCAGGACGAGATGGCCGCGGTCGCCGCGGGCGATGTGCGCCGCTTCGACAAGGCCCTGTTCGGTCATCTGAACTTCACCGCGACCAACGCGGTCAGGTCGCTGCTGCTGGCTGTGACCGGCGGTCGCCTGGCGAAAACGCCGGTGGCCGGGGTCGCGGCGCCTTACTACCGCAAGCTGACGGCGTACAGCGCCGCCTTCGCCCTGTTGTCGGACGTGGCGATGGCGACGCTCGGCGGTTCGCTGAAGCGGCGCGAGAAGTTGAGCGGCCGGTTCGCCGACGCGCTGGCGTGGATGTATCTGGGCTCGGCCGCGCTCAAGCGCTTCCATGACGACGGCGGTCCGGAGGAGGACAGGGTTCTGCTGCGCTGGTCGCTGGACCTGGCGCTGTTCCGGATCGAGACCGCCCTGGCCGGATTGCGCGACAACTTCCCGATCCGGCCCGTGGCCTGGGTTCTGCGGCCGTTCGTGCTGCCCTGGGGCATGACCCGGAAACCGCCCTCCGATGCGCTGGGGGCCCGGGTCGCGAATGCGCTGCTGGAAGGAGACGCCCGGCGCGAGCGGCTGACTGCCGGCATCTTCGTGCCCAAGGACGACGCGCCGGGGCTCGGCCTGCTCGAGCGGGCGCTGGAGGCGGCCGTGGCCGCCCGCCCCGCCGTCGCCAAGGTCCGCGCCGCGGTTTCGTCCGGGGTGCTGGCGAAAGCGCCGACGGAAACCCTGGCCGGCCGGGCGCTCGAGGGCAACGTCATTACCCCCGGGGAAATGGACCTTCTGGCTGCCGCGGACGCGGCGCGGCTGCGGGCGATCCAAGTCGACTGGTTCGACGCCGAAAGCTACAAAACGCTCCGCTGAGCCTCTCCCGCCTGAATACCCGGTGGGACGGTATTGGGTGGCGGCAAGCGACGATATTGGTCGGCCGAGGAGAAGATGCGGGTTGTCGCGGAAACCCGCGAGGCGGGGGAGGTCGATGGCGGGTGCCACTTGATCGAGATCAAGGAGCCTCGAGCCCTCCGGTGATCTGATGGCCGCATCCGGTGACTCCGCACCAGGATGAGGGCTTGAGGAGGCAGAACGATGGCGGATACCGCGGGCGGGGGGCCGAACACCGGTCGTCACGACGATAGCCGCGCGCCGATGCCGATGATACGGGGCGTAGCGGGCCGACCGTCTCGGACCCGGGTGACGGTGGTTTCCCCACGGTGGGCCGCGACGTAGCATGCCGTTCCCGACTTCCATTCCATGCGTTCCGAAATTCTTGGCCGGGCCGATGGCGCTGCTGCCGAAGGCGCCGCTGCAATTGGTTCTTCGTCATCTCGGCAAGCAGGTCGCGAGCCGGCACCCGGAGATATTCACCCGGCTGGGTCCTCATGCGGAGAAGCGGTTTCTTGTCGTGCCGACGGATCTTCCATTCGCCTTCATGCTTCATCCCGCCAGGCCCGGGCGAATGATCGACGTCGTCGACCCCCTGGCGGCCGTCGCCTGGGACTGTCGCATCGCGGGGTCCTTTGCCGCCCTTCTGGGTCTTATGCACGGCCTGTATGACGGTGACGGCCTGTTCTTCTCGCGCGACCTGGCTGTCGAAGGCGATGTCGAAAGCGTCCTTGCGCTGCGAAACGCACTCGACGACGCGGACCTCGATCTTTTCGCCGAACTGATGGGGGCCCTGGGTTCGCCGGGCCGGATCGCGGCGCCGGCGCTCCGCGTTCCGGTGAAGGCACTCGCGCGGGCGACCGGGGTCGCCCTGTTGCGTGGAGAGGAATTCCAATGACCCTCGATACACTCGAACTCGTTTGTCCCGCGGGCACGCCCGCCTCGCTCAGAACCGCCGTCGATGCCGGGGCGCATACGGTCTATTGCGGCTTTTCCGACGAGACGAACGCGCGCAACTTCCCGGGATTGAACTTCTCGCGCGACGAGCTTGCCGCGGGCATCGCCTATGCCCACGACGCGGGTGCCCGGGTGTTCGTCGCAGTCAATACGTTCCCCAAAGCGGGCGGCGAGGCGGCGTGGCACCGCGCCTTGGCAGACGCCGAAGGCATGGGGGCGGACGCGGTGATCCTTGCCGACCTCGGCCTGCTGGCACACGCCGCCGACCGCCACCCCGGGCTGCGCCTTCACCTGTCGGTGCAGGCCGCCGCCGCCAATGCCGACACCATCAATTTTTACGCCGACAGGTTCGGCGTGAAACGCGTCGTCCTGCCCCGCGTGTTCAGCGTCGAGGAAATCGCCGCGATCAACCGGGAAATCAGCGTCGAGACGGAAGCATTCGTGTTCGGCGGCCTCTGCGTCATGGCCGAAGGGCGGTGCTTGCTTTCGTCCTACGCGACCGGCCGGTCGCCCAATATGAACGGAGTCTGCTCGCCGGCAAGCCATGTCGTGTACCAGGATACCGGCGAGGTGCTCCGGTCTCGCCTTGGCCCCTACACCATCCATGTCTCCCGCAAGGGCCAGGCGGCGCCGTATCCGACGTTGTGCAAGGGCTGTTTCGCGGCGGGCGGCGCGACCATGCACGTGTTCGAGGACCCGGCGAGCCTTGATGCCGCGCGGCTTATCCCGCGGTTTGCCGAGGCCGGCGTGAAGGCTCTGAAGATCGAAGGTCGTCAGCGCAGCAAGGCCTATGTCTCGGCGGTGGTCCGCTGCTTCCGCGACGCCGTCGACGCCCTGGCCGAAGGGCGGCCGATCCCGGTTGCCGGGCTCTCGCGCCTTACGGAAGGGCAGACCAGCACGCAAGGCGCCTATGTGAAGACGTGGCGATAGGAGGCCCCTGCATGCAGCTCACTCTCGGCCCCGTTCTCTATCACTGGCCCGCCGAACAACTGATCGATTTCTACGCCCGCATCGCCGACGAGGCGCCGGTGGACCGCGTCGTGATCGGCGAAGCCGTCTGTTCCAAGCGGCGCCCGTTCTATGAGGTTCACCTCCCGAGCATCGCCGAACGGCTGGCCCGCGGCGGCAAGGAGGTCGTATACGCCTCGCTTGCGCTCATCACGCTTCGGCACGAACGCCGGGCCGAAAGGGAACTGGCGCGGTCCGGACTGTCCCTGGAGATCAACGACCTGACCCTGCTGGGCCTGATCGGCCCGCAGGCGTCGTTTTCCGTCGGACCGCTGGTCAATACCTACAACGAGGGCACGCTCGCCTTCCTTGCCGGCCAAGGGGCCGCACATGTCTGTCTGCCCCCGGAATTGCCGCTGTCCTCGGTTGAGGTGCTGGCCCGCGCGGGGGAACAGCATGGCGTCCCGATCGAGGTCTGGGCGTTCGGGCGCGTCCCGCTCGCAATCTCGGCGCGCTGCTATCACGCGCGTCTTGCGGGCCGGACAAAGGACTCCTGCCAATTTGCGTGCGCCGACGATCCCGACGGACTTTCCGTGGACACGCTTGAGGGAGAGCCGTTCCTGACGGTCAACGGCGTGCAGACGCTGTCGGAACGCTACACGAACCTCGTCTGCGATCTGCCGATGTTAAGGCAGGCCGGGGTGACATCCCTGCGCCTTTCGCCCCACAGCGGCGACATGGTCGCCGTGGCCCGCCTGTTCCGCGATGTCGCCGACGAGGCCATCGATCCTGACGATGGTCTCGCGCAGCTTTGGGCCCAGGCGCCGGAGCGTCGCTTCTGCAACGGCTTCCTGTTCGGCGACGCCGGCGCCGACTGGACGCACTGACTGCCCAAGACACGGCGTTCTCGGGTAACCGGACGCCTTTATAAGGGGATAATTCCTTTAGCCGATTGCGGCCGCGCGGCGCGGGTCTTCACGTCACGGGCCTGTTTCTCGGTGAAGGTCTTCAGGCTGCGCTCAAGCGCGTTGAACGAATCCCGCATGGCGACGAAGAAGTCTTCATGCGCGTGCTTGTCGGCATGCCCGCGGTTTACCGCGATCTCCTTGCCCGGCATGCTGGCGTCAAGCCGAAACACGTAGAGCGTTCCCTTGTGGTGCCTGCGCTGGACCTGTTCGGCGACGACGTAAAGCGAGATCATGCGGGGATACAACCGCTCCAGTCTCTCGACGCGCTCGCGAATCCGGTCTTCGGCCAAAATCGGCGGCGGGAAGTCCCGGCAGGTGAACTGCAGATTGATCGTCATATTATTTTTTTCCTGTTTTGGACAAGGATGATCACGCCCGGCCGACGCAGGGCCGCCCCAGATCTTGCGGCGGCGCGGCGCGAAGCAAGAGACAAGCCGGGCGCCTGTTCTCGATCTTCAACCACGGCATTGGACATTCGAGCCAAAGACCGGGTTTCGGGATGGTGGTGTCGAAGACGTCCAATCCTGCCGTCATGGTTGCCTCCTGCGGAGCGGTGCATAGGCACTATCGCACGCGGCGGGAAGGACGGCGTTGATCAGGCTCAACTCGATGCGGACATTTCGGCCCTTGCGCTGACCGGTTGAACTGGCCCGAAGCCTCACCACGTAATTCATGAGACGGATCATTAGCCGTCAATGCTGAAGTACATCGCAGGCTCGTCATGGTAATATCACCGAGCGCTGGTTAAGACTCATTTAAGGGATTCCCGAAGGCGCGGAACTCCGAATCAATGGTGCGGGTTGATTCGGAGGATATCGATGGGCAGAGCGATCCCGTTACGGGAGGATTTCGAAGGGCCGGGCTTGCGGCGTCTGGCGAGAGATTCGAAGGACGGGGCTCAGAGTCGCAGGCTTCTTGCCCTTGCGGAGATTTACGATGGCGGCCGGCGCACGGGCCCGGCGCGGCACCCGGCCCACGGCACCCAAGGACCAGGGCATCAGGTCGGCTCACATCTCCGGTGCCGCGTTCCGCCTTCGCGCCCGTGCCCGGGTTACTGCAGGATTCGCCAGGTGCCGTCCGGTTCGCGGCATGCGATGCCGATGCCCTGTTCGGTCTTGCCGCCGATGGTGATCGTCTGCTGGAACTCGCGGCAGTAACGGCCCTGCGACGACGTGCCGTCCCGCAGGGGCGTGTAGGTGCCGCGGTTGCCAGAGTCCGGGTTGTTCCAGGTCACCGTTTCGCCCAGTGGCGCCGTACGGGCCCTGCGCGCCGCCTCGTCGGCCTTCATGCGGTCCACCGTGTCCATCGTGCGGCCGACCTCGCTGCCCGCCAGCCCGCCCAGCAGGACCCCAACGGCCGTCGTCGCCAGCTTGCCCGTGCCGCTGCCGAACTGGGCGCCCAACAGGCCGCCCAGGGCCGCGCCGGTCAGCCCGCCGACGGTCTGTTTCTGGCCGTATTGCGATCCTTCGCAGCCGCCGAGGCCGACGGCCACCGAAAGGGCCAGGCCGCCGATGACGAATTTCGTAATTCGGTTCATTTCGTCGTCTCCATCAGAAGATTGCGGTTACGCCCCGCCTTCCGACAGGACGCATGAACCCCCCGCTTCTCGAAGGTACAGGCTAACCGCCGTCCGCGCCCGCCGCAATGACCCCGGTAAACTTCGGACGGCGGATCGTGCGCTCCGATCGACATCGCCGCGTCCCCATTTGAGACGGCAAAAATGATGTTTTATATATCAATTATTGACAAAAATACGTGCTAATGTATGGATTCGATATGGAACATCGCGATGTGCATTTGCCGTATCCCAGAGGAAGTGGAGCGACGTGATCACAGCCGCCCAACTGCGCGCCGCCAGGGCCATTCTCGGCCTTGATCAGCGCACCCTTGCGGAACTTTCGGGGCTCTCCGTGCCAACCATCCAGCGCATGGAGGCGAGCGAGTCCGTGATCCGGGGCAACGTCGATTCCCTGATGAAGCTGATCAACGCTCTCGACTCCGCGGGCATCCAGCTGATCGGCGAGGACACGGTCAGCAGCGAAGGCGGTCGCGGCGTCCGCTTGAAGTCGAAGGGAGCCAGCCCGGAACCGGAATGATGGAGACGCCTGCAATCCTATTGTCCTGCGTTGCCGGGCTTCTCGCGACCGCGGCAGTCGCCGTGGCGGCCGGCCGGTCGGCGGCCGCCACGCGCGTTGTCTACTGCGCCACCCTGGCCATTTCGCTTCTCATCCTGGGCACGGTGGCCCGTCACCTGCTGGCCGACGCGTCGGCTATTTCCCGCCTTGTCCTGCCGGTCGGGCTGCCTTGGCTCGGCGCCCATTTCCGGCTCGACGCGCTGTCTGCCTTCTTTCTCGTCGTCGTCAACCTGGGCGCTGCCGGGGCGAGCCTCTACGGTCTCGGCTACGGCCGCCACGAGACGGCGCCGCACCGCATCCTGCCGTTCCTTCCCGCCTTTCTGGCCGGCATGAACCTGGTCGTGCTGGCGGACGACGCCTTCACGTTCCTGTTGTCCTGGGAGTTCATGTCGCTTGCGTCCTGGGCGCTGGTTCTGGCCCACCACCGCGCCGAGGACAATCAGCGGGCGGGCTACGTCTACCTGGTGATGGCAAGCTTCGGCACCCTTACGCTTCTTCTTGCGTTCGGCCTGATGTCCGGTGCAGAGGGCGGCTACGCGTTCGACGCCATCCGCGCCGCCGGGCACCCGCCGCTGCTCGCCGCCCTGGTGCTGGGGCTGATGCTGGCCGGTGCCGGGTCCAAGGCGGGCCTCGTGCCGCTGCACGTGTGGCTGCCGCTCGCCCATCCCGCGGCGCCCAGCCATGTCTCGGCGCTGATGAGCGGCGTCATGACCAAGGTTGCCGTCTATGCCTTCATCCGGGTTGCCTTCGACCTGTTGGGCGCGCCCGCCTGGTGGATGGGCATGGTCGTCCTGGTGCTGGGCGGTCTCACGGCGACCGTCGGCATCCTCCACGCGATGATGGAAAAGGATCTCAAGCGCCTGCTCGCCTACAGCAGCATCGAGAACATCGGCGTGATCTTTGTCGGCCTGGGCTTGGCGCTCGCATTCCATGCCAACGCCATGGAACAGCCGGCGGCGCTTGCCCTGACGGCGGCGCTGTTCCATGTCCTCAACCATTCCTTCTTCAAAAGCCTGCTGTTCTTCGGCGCCGGCGCCGTTCTGACGGCGACGGGCGAACGCGACATGGAAAAGCTCGGCGGGCTAATCCACCGCATGCCGTTCACCAGCGCCGTCTTTCTGGTCGGCTGCGTCGCAATTTCGGCGTTGCCGCCGTTCAACGGCTTCGTCTCGGAATGGCTGGCCTTCCAGGCCATCCTGCAAAGCCCGCAGTTGCCGCAATGGGGATTGAAGATCATCGTGCCCGCCGTCGGCGGGCTGCTCGCCCTGTCGGCGGCGCTTGCCGCCGCCTGCTTCGTCAAGGCCTACGGGGTCACCTTTCTCGGCCGACCGCGCGGCGACGCGGCCGCCGACGCCACCGAGGTCGACCGCTATTCCCGCGCGGCCATGGCGATCCTTGCCCTGTTCTGCCTGCTGGCCGGCGTCCTGCCGGGGCGGGTCATCGATGGCCTTGCGCCGGTGACGCAGACGTTGCTGTCCGCCCGCATGCCCGCGCAGGCCGAAGTCGGCTGGCAGTCCATCGTGCCCATCGCCGCCGCGCATAGCTCCTACAATGGCCTTCTGGTATTCACGTTCATCGCCGTTTCCGCGGCGCTGGCGGCCTTCGCCGTGCATCACCTCGCGTCGCGCCGTGTCCGCCGGGCCCCGGCCTGGGGCTGCGGATTCCCCGCGACGCCGGCCGTCACGCAATACACGGCCAGCAGCTTCGCACAGCCCATCCGCCGCGTGTTCGGGGCGATGGTGTTCCGCGCCCGCGAGACGGTGGACATGCCCGAGCCAGGCAGCATGCGCCCGGCGCGTTTCACGCTGCGCCTGCGCGACCTGGCGTGGGACGGCATCTATGCGCCCATCGCGGCCGGTGTCGGCCTTGCCGCGACGCGGCTCAACGTCCTGCAGTTCCTTACCATCCGTCGATACCTGACGCTGGTCTTCCTGGCGCTGGTGTCCCTGCTTCTGGTGCTCGCGATATGGTCATGACGACGGACATCCTGGTCCAGGGGTCGCAGATGACGCTGGTGCTGCTGCTGTCGCCGCTGCTGACCGGTTTCGTCAGAAAGGTCAAGGCGCGCCTGCTGCGTCGACAGGGACCACCGGTCCTGCAGCCTTATCGCGACCTTATCCGCCTGGTCCGCAAGGACGTCGTGCTGGCCGAGAACGCATCCTGGCTGTTCCGCGCGGCGCCCTACCTGATCTTCGCCGCCACCTGGGTCGCCGCCGCCCTTGTGCCGACCTTCGCCACCGGCCTGCTGTTCAGCTGGACCGCGGACCTGATCGCCATCGCCGCACTGCTGGGCAGCGCGCGGTTCTTCCTTGCCCTCGCCGGCATGGACGTGGGCACCAGCTTCGGCGGTATCGGCTCCAGCCGCGAGATGATGATCTCCTCCCTGGCTGAGCCGGCGATGCTGCTGATCGTCTTCACGCTTGCCCTGACGGCCGGCTCGACGCAGCTTTCGACAATCACGACCTTCGTGACGTCGCCGGCGGTCGGGCTCCGGGTCTCCCTGGGCTTGGCGCTGATCGCGCTGATCATCGTCGCCGTCGCCGAAAATGCCCGCGTGCCGGTCGACAACCCCGCGACCCACCTGGAACTGACCATGGTCCACGAGGCCATGGTGCTGGAGTATTCCGGCCGTCACCTGGCCATGATCGAGATCGCGGCGTCGCTCAAGCTGCTGCTCTACGTTTCCCTGATCTCCTGCATCTTCATCCCCTGGGGGGTCGCCGCCGCCGGCGCCGGGCCGGCTGCATATGCGATGGGCGCGTTGACCTATGTGGCGAAGCTGGCGGTGTGCGGTGCGCTGCTTGCCCTGTTCGAGACCTCGATCGCCAAGATGCGGGTGTTCCGGGTCCCCGATTTCCTGGGCGCCGCCCTCATGCTCGGCTTGCTCGCCACCCTGCTTCTCTTCGTCTCGCGGAGTCTCTAGATGCCGAATTTCGTCATCGACATCGCGCATATGCTGGCCGGCGGCTTGGTCCTGCTGAGCTTCATGATGCTGTACCAGGATCGGCTCTACGCCCTGATCAACGTGTTCGCCCTGCATGCCCTGGTCCTGACGCTGTCGGTCGCCTGGCAGGCCTATATCCAGAACGCGCCGCACCTGTACGTCACGGCGGCGATCGCCCTGGTCTTCAAGACGATCGTCATTCCCGTGGCATTGCACAAGATCATCCGCCGTCTCGGCATCCACCGCGACCTGGAAACCGCCCTGGGCATCGGCCCGACCATGCTCGCCGGCATGGCGCTGGTGGCGCTGTCCATGGTCCTGATGCTTCGCGTCACACCCGAGGCCGACCCCCTGGCCCGCGAGGACCTGGCGTTCTCGCTTTCCGTGGTGCTGCTGGGCCTGTTGACGATGGTGACGCGGCGCAACGCGGTCAGTCAGGTCATCGGCTTCATGTCGCTGGAAAACGGCCTGGTCCTGGCCGCCGCGGGCGCCAAGGGCATGCCGCTGGTGGTGGAGATCAGCGTCGCCTTCTCCATCCTCATCGCCTTCATCGTCATCGGCGTGTTCCTATTCCGCATCCGCGAACGCTTCGACACGGTGGACGTGTCGGCGCTCGACCAGTTCCGCGGAGAACGGCGATGAGCGGCTTGTCCTTCCTGAGCGCCGTCAGCCCCGTGGTCGCCGTGCTCGTCGTTCCGATCGTCGGCGCGGCGGTTCTGGCCCTGGTGCCCGACTATCGTATCAGCGCGCGCCTGAACGTCGTCGTCAGCCTTCTGTGCTTCGCGAACGCCGTGGCATTGTTCGTCGTCGAGCGGCCGGCGACGGGCCATCTCCTGCTGGTCGACGACCTCAACATCGTGTTCATCGTGCTGAACACCTTCGTCGGCCTGACGACCAGTCTGTTCAGCGCCGGCTACATCGCCCACGAACTGGAAGTCGGCCGCCTGACGCCGACGAACCTGCGATTCTACCACGCCATGTACCAGGTCATGATGTTCGGCATGAATCTGGCGTTCGTGTCCGGCAACATCGGCCTGATGTGGGTCGCCATCGAAATCGCCACCCTGACGACCGTGGTCATGGTCGGCATCTACCGTACGCACGAGGCCCTGGAAGCGGCGTGGAAATATTTCCTGCTCGGCAGCGTCGGCATCGCTTTCGCCCTGTTCGGCACCATTCTCGTCTACATGGCGGCGCGGCCCGTGGTCGGCGAGGGCGGGGACGCCATGGTGTGGGTGACGCTCGTCGCGCATGCCGGCGCCTTCGATCCCGCGCTCATCAACGTCGCCTTCGTGTTCCTTCTGCTCGGCTACGGCACCAAGGTCGGCCTGGCGCCGCTCCACGCCTGGCTGCCGGACGCCCATGCCGAGGGGCCGACGCCGATCTCCGCCGTCCTGTCGGGTCTGCTTCTCAACGTGGCGCTGTACGCGGTCCTGAGATTCAAGATACTGCTCGCCGCCAACCCGGACGCCATTGCCCCGGGGCCCTTGATGGCGACCATGGGGCTGGTGTCCCTCATCTTCGCCGCCTTCATGCTGTACCGACGGCGCGACATCAAACGCATGTTCGCTTATTCCTCGATCGAGCATATGGGCATCATCGTGTTCGCCTTCGGCATGGGCGGGCCGCTCGCCAATTTCGCGGGCCTGCTGCACATGGTGATGCACAGCCTGACCAAGTCGGGGATATTCTATGCCGTCGGCCATATCGCCCAGGTCAAGGGCACGCAGAAGATCGCCGACATCCGCGGCCTGACGGAAACCCATCCGGCTCTCGGATGGGGTTTGGTCGCCGGCGTCGTCGCAATCGCCGGCCTGCCGCCCATGGGCGTCTTCATGAGCGAATTCCTGGTCGTCACCTCGACCTTCGCGCGGCAGCCCCTGCTGGCCTTGCTGCTGGTGTTCGGACTGCTCGTCGCATTCGGCGCGTTGCTGCTGCGGACCACCCATCTGGCCTTCGGCGAGCCGCAGGGCAGCCGCGCCCCGGTGCAGGCCTCCTACCTGCCCATGTACCTGCACTTCGCCCTGGTGTTCGGCGCCGGCGTCTACCTGCCGGCCCCGCTGGTGGCTTGGTTCCAGAACGTCGCCGGCCAGCTGGGATAGGGGGGGGAAGGAGCGAACGCCATGTCACAGCTTGAAGCGTTTCTCGCCGCCGGCCGTCGTGTCCAGCACCACCGTCCCTGGCCGCGCGCCGTCGTTGACCCCGCGGCCTGGGTCAAAGGCGTGGAGGGTCTCGCCGATGGCCGCTGGACCCTGGTCAATTTGTGGGCCCAGGCGGACCGCGTCCACATGGCGCTTTACGAAGCGGCCGCCGCGAAGGCGGGCGTCGTCTCCCTCGATTGCATTGACGGCGGCTTCCCTTCTGTCGGCCGCGGCCATCCGCCGGCGATCCGCCTGGAACGGGCGATCCAGGACCTGTTCGGCCTGTGTGCCGACGGCCTGCACGACACCCGCCCCTGGCTCGACCACGGGCTTTGGGGACAGCGCCGTCCCCTGGCCGGCGGCGGCGATCCGGCGCCTGCCCAGGACTATGGCTTCCTGCCCTGCGAGGGCGAGGGCCTGCACCAGGTGGCGGTCGGCCCCGTGCACGCCGGGATCATTGAACCGGGACACTTCCGCTTCACCGCCAACGGCGAGACGGTTGTGCGCCTGGAGGAACGTCTGGGCTACCTGCACAAGGGCATCGACCGGCTGATGGCCGGCGCCGGACTGGAGCGCGGCGCACAACTGGCCGGACGCACCTCCGGCGACAGCACGGTCGCCTATGCCTGGGCCTTCGCCCAGGCGGCGGAGGCGGCGCTGGGCGTCCAGGTTCCCGAGCGCGCGCTTTGGCTGCGGGCCGTGATGGCCGAACTGGAACGCCTCGCCAACCACCTGGGCGACATCGGCGCGGTTTGCAACGACGCGGCTTTCGCCATCATCCATGCCCACACGGCCGTGCTGCGCGAACGGGTGCTGCGCGCGGCGGATGCCTGCTTCGGCCACCGCCTGATGCGCGACCGCATCGTACCGGGCGGAGTATCCTGCGACCTGGATGCGGCGGGCGAGACTAGGCTGCGCAACCTTATCGGCGGCCTGCGGGTCGCGATGCCGGGCATCATCCACCTGTTCGACGACACGCCATCGCTCAAGGACCGAACCGTGTCCACCGGCCGCCTGACGCCTAAACTGGCGGCCCGGTTTGGCGCCGGCGGGTTCGTCGGACGGGCGTCGGGGCGCGACTTCGACACGCGGCGCGATATCGCCTACGCTCCCTATGACGGCTTGGCGTTCGAGGTGCCGGTGGTGCGCTCGGGCGACGTCAATGCGCGGGTCTGGATCCGCATCCAGGAGGTCGAGCAAGGCCTTTCCCTCCTCGAGCAATGCCTCGCCCACCTGCGGCCGGGGCCGCTGCGGGCCGAGGTCACCCCGGTTGGCGCGCCCACCGAAGGCCTGGGCATGGTCGAAGGCTTCCGCGGCGACGTGTTCGCCTGGCTCGCCCTCGACGCCGAGGGACGTGTCGACCGCTGCCACCTGCGCGACCCCTCGTGGTTCCAGTGGCCCCTTTTGGAAGCGGTGATCGAGGACAACATCATCGCCGACTTTCCGCTCTGCAATAAGTCCTTCAACTGCTCCTATTCGGGCCATGATCTGTAGGAGGCGCGGATGAACAAGTTCCTTCTGGAAGGCATCTTCCGCCGGCCGCTGACCGAGGCGGCGCCGACGCCCGAGGACAGCGCGTTGGAGGAACTCGCCCGTGCCGTGGCGGGCGCCGGCCGACGGCGCCTGGGCCGCAGCCTGTCGATCCGAGAGGTCGACGCCGGGTCGTGCAACGGCTGCGAGCTGGAGATAAATGCCTTGAGCAACGCCTACTACGACCTGGAACGGTTCGGCCTGCGGTTCGTCGCCTCGCCGCGCCATGCCGACGTGCTGCTGGTGACGGGACCCGTCACCACGAACATGGCGGAGGCCCTGAAGCGGGTTTATGACGCCACGCCCGATCCCAAATGGGTCGTTGCCGCGGGGGACTGCGCGCTCGACGGCGGCTGCTTCGCCGGCAGCTACGCCGTGGTCGGCGGTGTGTCCCAAGTAGTGCCCGTGGACCTGCACATCCCAGGCTGCCCGCCGACGCCGACGGACCTGTTGAAGGGACTGCTCGCCCTCCTCGATCAGCCGGCGGGAAGGCCTGCCGCATAGTCAGTCGGCTACCCGCGGCCGCTTTCCGACGGCGGGAAGTACTGATAGAGCCACGTTTCGGTCAAGGTGCGGTCGCCCAACCGCACGAAGCACCGGAGGTCCAGCGGCCCGCCGCCGCCGAATTCGACGTCGAACACCGCGCGCCATCTTTCCGTGCCGACGATCTTGACGACGTAGCCGTTCAGGACCTTCCCCCGGGAGGTCGTGACCACGGGAGTCAGGTCGTAGCGCGGCTCGAGGTCGGCAAGCGGGCCACCTTCGAAATCGATCACGAACTTGCGCGCTTTGTTGTCCGTGGGGCGCGGCTGTCCCGGGATGCCACCGCGGCCGGTGCGCGTCGCGACTACCTGGGCCACATTGTCCGGGGGATAGGGCTGCCGATTACGCCAGTGGAGCCGATAATCGACCGCGAAGGTGTCCCCCTTGGCGAGGGGGGCGCGGGGCTGCCAGAAGGCGACGATGTTGTCGTGGATTTCGTCGTCGGTGGGAATCTCGACCAGTTGCACGGTGCCGGGGCCCCAACCTCCCTTGGGCTCGACCCAGACGCTCGGCCGCCGTTCATAGAACGCGCTGTCGTCCTGATAGTTGGCGAACGTGCGATCGCGCTGCACCAGGCCGAACCCCTTCGGGTTGTCGTCCACGAACGAATTGATCTGAAGGCTCGGCGGGTTGACCAGGGGGCGGAAGATGCGTTCGCCCTTGCCAGTCCACATCGCCAGCCCGTCGCTGTCGTGGATTTCCGGGCGCCAATCGGCGGCCAGCCGCCGCTGGTTCTCGCCGAACCAGTACATGCTGGTAAGCGGTGCGACGCCGAGCCTGGGCACGTCGTTGCGCACGAACAGTTCCGCATGCACGTCGATCGTGGCGCCATGTTCGCGCGACGCGACGAACTTGTAGGCGCCGGTCACGCTCGGCCCTTCAAGCAGCGCGAAGATGTTGATGAGGGGACCGTTGGCCGTTCCGTCCTCGAGCCAGAACTCCGTGAACGAAGGAAACTCCTCTTTCGTTTCCGTCGCCGTGTTCAGCGCGATCCCGCGTGCGGAGATGCCGTATTGGTCCTGTTCTCCCGACGCCCGGAAGTAGCTCGCTCCTTGAAAGGAGAGCCAGTCGGAATTGGCCTTGCCGTCGTTCATGACCCGGAAACCCGCGAAACCCAGGTCAGCCGGCAGCTTCGTCGCCAACTCCGGATCCTCGTAGTTGAACGTCGCCTTGTCGTAGGCGATCGGATAGGCAACCCCGTTCCGCACCACGTTCATCCGGACCGGCGTCGGCGCGTATTTGTGCAGGTGGAAGAAGCGGACGGGAAACGCCTTGGGCGTGTTCTTCCACAAGGCGTGCTCGGCACGGAAATTGATTTTCTGCAGATCGTCGAACCTGATCCCGGTGACGGCGGGTATCGGCGGGCGAGGAGGTGAATAGGGATGCTTGGCAAGCGTCATCGCCTTCTCGCGAAGTGCGGGAAAACCGAACGCCACTCCGCCGCCCGCCGCAAGGACGGCCGTTGACCGTCCGAGCACCGCGACGGTCACCGCCGTTAAGACGCTTGATCGCAAGAACTGACGCCGATCCAGGGGGAGGCGGGCCGGGGTGGCCTTGCCGGTCCCCGATGCGATCAGTTCCCATATTTCTGAATTCACCCCACGACCCTTTCGCTGTCGACCCGTCACCACCATTAAGTCACTGGCAAGCCTCACCGATCCCCCCCGTCCGCGTCGTGTGACCTTTGTGGGGCAGCTATGGATTCGAATCCGCGATCGCCATAGATGTGTCGCCTCAGACCGCCCCGTGCCGCGCGCGGATCGCAACTCATGGAACCCGGCCCGATGGACTGGACGACCGATCAAATAAACGGTGAATTCTCTCGGTCCGATCGGCCGCCGGCCGGCCCGCCGACCGAGCCAAGCGGCTGGGAAGGGGCACGGGACGACCCCGGTGTCCGTGCACCCGCTAGCGTTGAATACGGACAGGAGACAGGTGCCACGCCGCCTCGCCGGCCCGCGAAAATGCCCCGGCAGCCCTTTCAAACCGTCGGCATTGTGGACGGCCTTTTCACCCTCGCGGGCTGGATTCTGCCGTGGCGTCGGCGTACGCCGGGGCATGAACGCGCGGGGCTCGATGCGGGATTGGAGTCCGACCCAGTGCGGCGGCGGTTCGCACGCACCCTGTTTGCGCGCCGCTGCGCCTATTTCGGCTTTGTCGCCCTGACGACGGCTGGCGCCCTATTCGGTTACTGGACCGTCCTGCGCGTGGATGGGCTCAATGTCTTGGAAGTCTCCCTGCTGGGTCTGTTCGCGATCCTGTTCGGATGGATCGCCGTGTCGTTCTGGCTGGTCTGCGCCGGCGCCTACGCGAGGTGGCGAAAGGCGCCGCTCGACACGCTAAGGCGACCGACGACCGAAAGCCGCCCCGTGGGAACGCCGCCCCGAGGTCGGCGGACCGCGCTTGTGGTTCCCGTGTACAACGAAGAAGCCGACCGCCTGTTCGCGGGCCTGGAAACCATGTGCCGTTCCCTGGAGCAGGCCGGCGGGGACGGCCTTTTCGACGTATACGTGCTCAGCGACAGCACCGATCCCCGGCGCATCCGGCAAGAGGAAGTCCGCTGGCGCGCCCTTCGGGCGGCGACGGCGGGAACGCCCAGGCTGTTCTATCGCCGCCGCTGCCGGAACAAGGGCCGGAAATGTGGAAACATCGCCGATTTCTGTAGGCGCTGGGGTGCGCTTTACGACTACATGATCGTGCTTGACGCCGACAGCCTGATGGCCGGCGACACCATGCTGGAAATGGTCGGCCTGATGGACGCCAATCCCAATGCGGGGTTGATCCAGGTGCCGCCCGCCGTGGTCGGCCGGTCATCGCTGTTCGCGCGGATTCAGCAGTTCGCCTCCGCCGTCTACGGCCCGCTTTACGCCACCGGCCTGGCGTTTCTTCAGGGGCCCGACGGAAACTATTGGGGGCACAACGCAATCATCCGCATGAAGCCGTTCATGAAGCATTGCGGGCTGCCCACGCTGCCGGGTAAGCCGCCGCTTGGCGGCGAGATCATGAGTCACGACTTCGTCGAGGCGGCGCTGTTGCGCCGCGCGGGATGGGATATCTGGCTGATGCCGGAACTGGGCGGAAGCTTCGAGGAACCGCCGCCGACAATCGCGGATCACCTGATCCGCGATCGGCGATGGTGCCAGGGCAACCTGCAGCATGCGCGGCTCATCCCCTTGCGCGGCCTGAGGGCGGCCTCGCGCGTGCACCTCGCCCTCGGGGTTATGAGTTACCTGTCCTCGCCGCTATGGCTGATCTTCCTGTGCCTTTCGCTGGTCGTGGCGCACCAGATGGCGCAGACGGTTCCCGTGTCCTTCGAAGGTACCTACCCCGTGCTGTCGTTGCCCATATCCCATCTTGAGCAATTCGTCCGCCTGATCCTGTGTGCAGCCGGATTGCTATATGGGCCGAAGATTCTCGCTTTCCTGGATCTGGTCAGGTCCAAGGAGCGCCGCCGGGCCCACGGCGGCGGTGCCGCCGTGGGCATGAGTGTGTTGCTGGAGAGCCTCTTTTCCACTGTCCTGGCGCCCGTCACCATGCTGTCGCACAGCTGGTTCGTGGTGAACAACCTTCTGGGGCGGAGCGTCGGATGGGGTGGTCAGCAACGGGAAGACCGATGCCTGCCGATCTCCGCCATCGTCCGCTCGTTCCTGCCGCATACGGCCGTCGGCATCGCCGCGGGTGCCCTGGTCATGTGGTTGACGCCCGAGAGCATGATCTGGCTGTCGCCCCTGCTGTTCGGCCTGGTCGTCGCGATCCCGCTGGTCTACGTCACCTGCGGCCGGGCCGCCGGCGAGGGGGCAAGGAACCTGGGATTGTTCCTGATCCCATGCGAGACGAACGGTCGTCATATCGTCGGCTGCGTTCACGACGTTATGATGCGTGGCGGTGCGGGGGACGCCTTGGCTGTCGCAAACAGGCGGGCGGACCGCAGCAATCAGGCGACAAACGACCGTTTTCCGTGGGTGTCGGCGACCCGCGAGGACTGCCGATAGGCGGCCTGCGCCCGGCGCGCCCGGCGGACCGCCATTGCCAGCGTCCGCTCCACGGAGAACCGCATTCCCATGACAGTTTCCAAGGATCGAACGACGTCCGGCGCGCCGATGCGGTAGGCTGCCCTGAGAAGCGCTTGATAGTGGGGCAGCAGGTGCTCGGGAACTTCAAGGCGCTGCAGCTTGCGGAACGGATCGTGGTTGCGGAATGCGGCCGCGCGGCCCAGGGCGCCGCAGACATAAAGCTCCAGCATCGTGCGCACGCATTTCTCGCACCTGCCGCAGTTGGCCTCGCCCGTATCGTTGTGACATACCCTGAGGGACCGGAGCGCCAGATCGTTGGCCGCGATCCTGCGGATTTTCTCCAGGCGGTCGGCCTCGCACCCGTCGTGGATCACGTCCAGCCCGTCGTTGGACCAGAATCCGTCCAGGCGCGGCGACGAGCCCCAGGGCTTGAGCTGGTGGAACGAATGGGTTGAGGGGACGATGATCCTGCCGATGGTGTTGCGCAGCGGCTGCGCACATGACGCCAGGGCAGCCCCGTGCAGGCACATCCCCCAGAAGTCCCCGTCGTAGGCGGGGCTCCAATGCGCTCGGCCACGGTCGGCGATATGCCGAAGGTTGGTTTCGCACGTAATCAGCCGCTTGCCCGTGGCCCGGGCGACCGCCCCGACGCTGGCCCGGGTCGACCGCCACAAGGTGTCATTGTCGAGCCCGATGTCGAACCCGCGCACCGTCAGCAGATGGGTTACCTGCGGTCGGTTTTCGAGGAACGAATACCAGGAGTCGACATCGCCGGAGAAACAGCAGCCGACGCCGGCCGCGTCCGCGTCGAAGCGGGGAATGTGATGGCGGCGCGCTTCCACGGTGACCGGCTTGAGAAAGGGATACCAATCGTCCAACACGTTCTGGGCCCACGGAAGGTTATCGAAGAACGTTTTGGAGACGTGGCCGTCGACGATGCAGGGCTCGTTGTCCAGCATGCATGACGGCAGCATCGCGGCGACGAAAGGATCGGCGTCGGTTTCCAGCGGACCGTCGAGACCTTCGAAATGGTACCAGAGTTCGAGGGGCTCGCGGCAGGAATCGGGAAGGACTTGCGCGCGAATCTGCGCGGTGCCGTTTACCCAGGCGCTTTTGATGTCGAATATCCGCATACCTGTCCTTTCCTCTGCTGGGCAATGGAAGGAGAGAGGCGATAGATCGAAGGCTAATTCCCTGTCCGCCACGCTAATTGAAACCCTGTGAGATCGGCGTGACCAAACGGTGACGGAATGTCACAGAAAGGCGGCACGGCCGACCGAATGCGGGCAGCGCGGTCACAGAATCCTCACATCTTCGGCTTGGCCTCTGCGGTTAGATTGATCGGATCGATGGTCGGCGCGCGGCATCGCTTGCCGCGGAAACCGCTGGGCGGAGCGAAGGCGATGCGGCAATTGAACGGCAGGTTGATGTTGCCCGGCGAAGATGTCCGGGTGCACCTTGTGAACGACGGCGCAGTTCTGTTCGAACGCGACCGGCAGGCTCTGTTCACGGCCAACGCGACGGCGGCGGCCGTGTGGTGCGGTCTCGAGCAGAAGTTCCCGCCGGCCAGCGTCGCCGACGGAATGACGGAGCGATTCGGGCTCGACCTGACGACGGCGCGCACCTACGTCGCGCAGACCCTGCGGCAATGGCGCCGTGAACGTCGATCAGACGTGAGAACGTTCGACTTGGGGCCGGCGCCTGATCCCGCCGATGTGCTGCCAGCCAACGACATCCACGACACGGCCATCCGTCGCGCGGTCCTGCAGCCCATGGCGACGGCCGAAACCCGTTCCTATCGCATGCTCGACACGGTGTTTTCCATCCGCTTCGAACGCGGCGGTCTGGCCCGCGACGTGGACGAAACGCTCGGCCACCTTCGCCACGACGGTCCGCCGGATGCGGTCGGCGCATCATTCGACGTCCGCCACGTCTGCGGTTCCGCCGTGCTGTCCGAATACGACGACATCATCGAATGCTGTACCGACGAGGCACACGCGGTAGCCATGGTGCGGGCCTGCGTCATTGACCGCGCCTTGGAGGATTGCCGGGATCTTGCGGCTCTGCACGCCGCCGCGGCCATCCGTGGGGACAAATGCATCCTGCTGCCGGGGCTGTCCGGCGTCGGAAAAAGCACGCTGGCGGCCGGGTTGGCGGCGGAAGGATTCATCCTTCTGGGAGACGACGTCGTGACGATCTGCCGCGAGTCCTTCGCCGTCCGGCCCGTGCCCTGCGGCATCTGCCTGAAGGAGAACAGCTGGGAACTTCTGGCAACCCGATTCCCCGAAGTTCGCCGGCTTGCCGTCCATGCCCGGCCAGATCATCACCGGGTGAAATATGTGACTCCGCCGACTGTCAATCTTGCGCATGGCGACGTCGGCGCCGACGTCGGATGGATCGTCTTTCCAACGTTCGACGCCGATGGGCCGACCGAGCTGCTGCCGATCTCCGGCATCGGCGTTTTCGACCGGCTTTTGACGTGTTTCGAACAATTGGGCGACGGCCTGAACGAGGCGGAAGTCGAGGGTTTGATCGGCTGGGTCATGTCCCGGCCGTGTTATTCGCTGCGCGTGTCGTCGTTGACGGAGGCAGTCAGATTACTGAGCTTTCTGGACGCATAAGGCGGGCGGCGGCCCTGGCGGAACTGTCCGGACTTCTGAAGAACGCGGGCTTGGCGGACAGGCAGGAACTTGCCGGCCTGGACTGGATGGGGGTCCTCGCGCTGGCCAACGAGCATCTGCTGGCCCCCACCCTGTTCGGGAAGTTCGCGGCCGTAGGGCGGGCGCACATCTTGCCCGGAGACGTTCGAACGTATCTTGAATCTCTCCATACGCTCAACGCGCGACGCAACGCGAGCCTTCGCGGCCAATGCCTGGAAATCGCCGACGCTTTCGGCAAGGCCGGGCTCGAAGTCGTGTTCCTGAAGGGCGCCTCCGCGTTGTTCGAGCGACGCACCCCGGCCGCCGACGCCCGCATGATGCGGGACATCGACGTCCTCGTGCCTTCCGGGGAACGCGCCCGGGCGGCGCGGGTCCTGTGCGCCCTCGGGTACGAGGTCCTGACCCGCTTTGCGCCAGGTCATCACGCGATCGCCGAATTCGCACGCGACGGCGCCGCTGGCGCCGTTGATCTGCATGCGGAACTCATCGACGCGCCCTATATCCTGCCTGCGGCCAGGGTGCGGGCGCGGGCGGTATCGCTCTCGGCCGGCAATGGCAATGGGGAGATCCGCGTCCCCCGGCCCACCGACAGGATCCTCCATCACCTGCTGCATGCCCAGATCCATCATCACGCCCAGTACTACCGGGGCCAGGTCCGGCTGAACCAGCTTCATGACTTCGGCGACCTCGGCGGGCGTTTCGCCCGCGCCATCGACTGGCAGGCGATCGCGGACGTGATGGCGGCCAACCGCCTTGACGACCCGCTGCATTCATATCTTCTGCTGGCCGGGGAACTGTTCGGAATGGCTTGGCCGCTGAACGTCATGCCGCGGCGCGGGGCCATGCAGCATTCCCGGCTGGTCCTGCTGCACCTCCAGGTTCCCAAGGTCGGCCGATTGATGGTTCCGCTGGGCAATCTCCGCCGCGGCTTCGCCTGGCACCGAATGTGCGCGCTCTACGGTCGGTCCGGACCGACGGTCGTCAAAAGGCTGCGTCACGCGGCACAGTTCCTGCACAAGAAATCCGCAAGCCAAGTGGTGGAGCAGATTTTCCGTTTCGAATAGTCCCGTCCGGTGGAGACCTTAACTTCACATCCCCATGCGAAAGCAAAAAGCCGGCCCGGGGTTTATCCCGGGCCGGATCGTTTGCGATGAGTGGGCTTTGAAGGGTGGGCGGTTGTAGGAGGGAAGGCAGTGGTGGTGGGCGCCCCGCCCGGTGACGCTTGTTGGGATCACCGGTTTAGGATTCTCGGTCAGACCCGTCGTGACGGAAATGGTGATGGCCAAATCCGTTACCGCGATGACTACTGTGCCCCCGTCCGCGCCGATGGCGATGCCGGAACCCCGAGGACGCCGCGACGACACCTCGTGAGGCTCCCGTCAGCATCAACGTGACGGCAGGTGGCGTGATGGCGACGAACTTGCCCCACTTGGTTAGGAATTCCCGACGGTCCGTAACACCGGTCGCCGGGTCCATGTCGCCATGTTCAGGCATATTTCCTCCTTTCTGCCAACCGATCGGCAAAGTGAAGTTCCAACGCCGCCCATTGAATGGAATTTCCGCGGGCAAGGACAGTAATCAAGCTGTGATGGCCTGTGTCAGACCTGTGGGTCGTGGCGTGAATCGGTGCATTTCCGGGCCCTCGCGATTGCCCGGACAACGGGAAGGCGGTCACAGGAAGGTCACTAGTGCGCGGCACGAGCGGCGTATTCAATCGGGCTGTCGGCGTAGATCGACGGCATGCGTCGGGTCCGCTTTTCCGGTCTGTCGGCCGTCACGAACGCACAAGCCACACTGGTCGGAGGCACGGGTCCATGACGGCAAAAAGAGCACTGATCACCGGCGTCACGGGGCAGGACGGCGCCTATCTGTCGGAGTTCCTTCTGCGCAAGGGCTACGAGGTGCACGGCGTGAAGCGCCGGTCATCTTCCTTCAACACGGCGCGGGTGGACCACCTGTACGAATCCCAGGATGCCTCCCCAAACGGATTCTTCATGCACTACGGCGACATGACGGACGCCACCAACCTGATCCGCCTGATTCAGCAAATCCAGCCGGACGAGATCTACAATCTCGCCGCGCAAAGCCACGTGCAGGTGAGCTTCGACGCGCCGGAATACACCGCCGACGTCGACGCCCTCGGCACGCTTCGGCTTCTCGAAGCCATCCGCATCCTCGACCTGGGCGGCCGCGTCCGCTTCTATCAGGCGTCGACGTCCGAACTGTTCGGCAACGCCGAGGAATGCCCGCAATCGGAACGGACGCCGCTCAGGCCGCGCAGCCCCTACGCCACGGCGAAGCTTTATGCGTACTGGGCCACGGTGAACTATCGCGAGGCCTATGGCATGCATGCCTGCAACGGCATCCTGTTCAATCACGAAAGCCCGATCCGGGGCGAAACCTTCGTGACCCGCAAGATCAGCCGCGCCGTGGCCGCGATCGAGGCGAACGAACAGAACCGTCTGCTGCTGGGAAACCTGGATTCCGAACGGGACTGGGGGCATGCCCGGGATTTCGTTTCCGGCATGTGGATGATCCTGCAGCAGCCGACGCCTGACGATTATGTCCTGGCCACGGGCGAATGCCATTCGGTCCGCGAATTCGTCGAGCAGGCATTCAAGTACATCGGCCGGCCGATCGGGTGGCGCGGCCAGGGGGTGGAGGAAGAAGGCTACTTCCTCGACACGGGCAAGACCGTCGTCGAGATCGATCCCCGCTACTTCCGCCCGACGGAAGTGAACCGGCTTCTCGGCGATCCGTCAAAGGCGCGCGAGCGGCTGAAGTGGCGGCACAAGACGACCTTCCCGGAGCTTGTCGCCGAGATGGTCGAAGCCGACCGGCATGCCCTGGAGATCACGCACGACATGAGGGTAGCGAATGACTGGAAGCAATTTCGATCTGCGCGGACGGCGAATCTGGGTCGCGGGCCATCGCGGGATGGTTGGCTCGGCGGTGGTGCGGCGGTTACGCAGCGAAGACTGTGACGTCGTCACCGCGCCGCGCAATACCGTCGACCTGCGCGACCAGCGGGCCGTCGGTGATTGGCTTGAGGCGACGCGTCCCGACGGCGTGGTCCTGGCCGCCGCCAAGGTCGGCGGGATCCTTGCGAACGACGCCTATCCCGCGGATTTCATCTACGATAATCTGGTGATCGAGGCGAACGTGATCCACGCGTCGTTCCGCGCAAGTGTCCGGAAACTGCTGTTCCTGGGATCGTCGTGCATCTACCCGCGGCTTGCCGCGCAGCCGATCATCGAAGACGCCCTGCTGTCCGGGGAGCTTGAGCCGACAAACCAGTGGTACGCGGTTGCCAAGATCGCCGGCATCAAGATGTGCCAGGCCTACCGGCGGCAGCACGGCTGCGACTTCGTCTCGGCGATGCCCACGAACCTGTACGGTCCGGGAGACAACTTCGACCTTCACACCAGCCACGTCCTTCCGGCCATGATCCGCAAGATGCATGACGCCAAGGTGCGGGGGACGGGCACCGTCGACCTGTGGGGAACCGGGCGCCCCAAAAGGGAGTTCCTGTACGTCGACGACTGTGCGGACGGCCTGGTGTTCCTGATGAAGCATTACTCCGCCGATCCGCATATCAACATCGGCACCGGCGTCGACATCGGCATCCGCGATCTTGCGCTGAAGATCGCCCAGATCGTCGGGTACAAGGGCGAAATCACCTTCGATGCGTCGAAACCGGACGGCACGCCGCGCAAGCTCCTCGACGTGTCCCGACTGCGCCGCCTTGGGTGGTCGCCCAAGACATCTCTGGACGATGGCATCCACCGGACGTACCGGTGGTTTGCCGAACATGCAGCCGAGCGGACGGATGCGGCGCGACCCTGAATACGGCGGCGGAGGAACGGCCGGCGACGACGGCTTCCTGGGAACGGATCATCTCAAACCCAACCTGACCGGACGGTCCGTGCGCGGTGGCACGGTTACCCTGATCGCGCAGGCCGTCAAGGTTGCGGCGCAATTTGCAGCCGTCGCCATTCTTGCGCGGCTGCTGTCGCCCGGAGATTTCGGGATATTCGCAATCGTCATGTCGCTGCTGGGGCTGCTCGAGATATTCAAGGATCTCGGGCTGTCCGGCGCCACCGTACAGCGGACCAAGTTGACCGAGGGGCAGGTCAGCTCCCTGTTCTGGCTCAATACAGCACTGGGGACCGGCGCCGCGGTCCTGTTAACGGCGTCGGCGCCGGTTCTCGGCTGGATGTACGACGAACCGGTACTCGTGCAATTGACGCCGGTCATCGCCCTGTCACTGGTGATGTCCGGCCTGACCGCCCAGCACCTGGCCTTGCTTCGACGCCAGATGCGCTTCACCGCCCTGGCTGCGATCCAGATGGGCGCGGAACTTGCGTCCATGGCGGCGGCCGTGGCGGCGGCGGCGATGGGTGCGGGGCTATGGGCGCTGGTGCTGCAGCGGCTTCTGTGGGCGGGGATCGTCATGACCGCGGCATGGAGCGTTTGCGGTTGGCAGCCGAAACGCCCCGCCGCATGGCGGGACGTGCGCGCCCTCGTCGCGTTCGGCGGCAACGCCACGGGCGCCATGGTCATCGGCAACGTCTCCACCAATCTTTACCTGATGGTCATCGGCTGGTTCTGGGGAGCAGCGCCCCTCGGACTTTACGGTCAGGCGCAGAAGCTCGTTCTGATGCCCGTCCAGAACATCAATATGCCGCTTACGACGGTCGCTTTGCCGATGCTCAGCCGCCTGGCCCACGAACCGGATCGCTACCGGCGCGCGTACATGATGTTGGTCGAACGCCTTGCCATGGCGATGGCGCCCCTGGCGGGCCTGATCATCGCCGGCGCCGAGCCCCTGGTCCTGTTCATCCTGGGCCCGCAATGGGGCGACGCCGTTCCCATCCTGGCGTGGATGGGGGTGTCCCTCGTGTTCATGCCGGTCACCTATACCCTGAGTTGGCTGTACATGAGTCAGGACCGCACCCGGGAAATGCTCCGGGCAAGCGTGGTCAATGCGGTCCTGTCGCTGTCCGCGTTCGCCGCGGCCCTGCCATTCGGTCCCGTCGCGGTTGCCGCCGCCTTCGCCCTCAGCGGCGGGTTATTGCGCGTGCCGATCCTGTTCTGGCTGGCCGGCCGGCGAGGGCCGGTCAGCGCGCGCGATTTCGGTCGCGTCATGGTGCTGCCGGCGGCCGCCGCCGGGGTATCCGCCGCCGCGATTTGGGCCATGGGCCGCCTGCCGGATATGGCGGCGGCTTCCCAGGGCACGACGCTCGTCATTTCCGCCGTCGCCGCCGCCACGGCGGCGCTGGCCCTTTACGGCATGCTGCCGCGCGGCCGACGGGCGCTTGTGGAATCGTTGCAGATTCCGCGCCTGTTCCGTTCCGGGAGGGCGGAGGCGTGAAGATCGTCGTGACCAACACCGCCCTCGCGAACACAGGTGACGCGGCGATCATGCTGGGCACGGCCATGATCCTGCGTCGCGCGTTCGGCAACGACGTGTCGTTTTCCTTGCGGGATCAGCAGCCGGACGAAGTGCGCGAGCGGTATCCGGAGTTCGACATCGGACCCGTTCTGTTCGACCGCCTGTTGGATTGGCTGGGGCCGCGGCTGACGAAAATTGGTGTCGGGCTGCTGTTCTCCGTCCTGGCGTTCTGGCACACGCCCCTTCGACGGGCAGCGCTTCTCCTGTTGCCGCGGGCGATCCGCCGCGACCTCGACACGCTTGCCGCCGCCGACCTTCTGGTTTCGGCGGGCGGGACCTATTTCGTGCCCCATTACCGGACTTCGCCGAAGCTGGTCGACTTGATGGCGGCGGCGGTGGTCGGAACTCCGTACATCCTTTTCACGCAAAGCCTGGGACCGTTTCCTCGAAAGGGCGGCTGGTTGTTGAAGGCGGTCCTGCGCCGCGCCCGCATGATCATCGTCCGCGACCGGCCGTCGCGGGTCTATTTGATGGCGGCGGGGGTCAAGCCGGAACGGATCTTCGAATGTGCCGATGCGGCGTTCGCCCTCATGCCGTCGGGACGGGTGCCGCCGCGTCGGTCAGGGCCGTTCCATGTCGCGATTTCGGTCCGCCATTGGCCCCACTTCGACGGCGGCGGCGACGGCGAGGCGGAGATGGCGCGCTACCGTCGGGCGATTGCGGAGCTTGTCCGCCATCTGGTCGAGAACCGCCGGGCCCGTGTGACCTTCATCTCCACCTGCCAAGGGGTCGACGCGTATTGGACTGACGATTCCCGGGTCGCCGAAGCGATTGTCGGCACGCTTCCCGAGGCCGTTCGACGGCGAACCACCATCGATCCGGCCTTCCATCGGCCGGAAGACCTGACGACCGTTTTCGGGAACTGCGACATGGTCGTCGCGACGCGTATGCATGCCGCCATTCTGGCGCTGGTTGCGGGCGTCCCCGTTCTACCGATCGCCTATGAGTTCAAGACCCGCGAACTATTCACGCGGCTCGGTTTCGGCGATCTCGTTACGGACATGGACGGCGCGTCGGGGGCCGAATTGTGCCGCAAGACGGACGGGATATTTGCGCACCGGAATCAGCTGCGTGAGGAAATCGGCGAGTGCGTGACGGTCATGCGCTGGTCGGCCTTCGCGGCGGGCCGGCATGTCAGCGGCAACCTGGGGCACGCCCTATGAATCGCCCGCTGTCATTCGCGGTCTTCGCCCACGAGTTCCCTGCCCTGAGCGAAACCTTCGTCCTTAATCAGATCACAGGCCTGCTGGACACGGGCCACCAGGTCACGATTTTTGCGGAAGGCCCGCGTGGGGACTCCGTCGTTCATCCCGACGTCCATGCCTATTCCCTGATCGACCGCACCAGGTATTCCGCCGTGCCCGACAGTCACGCACGACGATGCGCCAGCGGCTTGCGGATCCTGGCGCGTCTGCTGCGGACCCGGCGGGGCGCGCTGGCCCAGTCCGTCAATGTCGCCCGCTTCGGACGGCTGGCGGCATCGTTGCGCCTGGTCCATTGGGCCGATTGCCTGAGCAGCGACGCGGATTTCGACATCATCCTCGCCCATTTCGGGCCGGTCGGCGGTCTCGCTCAACGCCTGCGCGACGCGAAGCTGATATCCGGGCGCCTCGTGACCGTCATGCACGGGGTCGACATGACACGTCATCTGCGCGATGCACCGGCGGCCTATGAAGACCTGTTCCGGTCGGGCGACCTGTTCCTGCCGGTGGCCGAGGTCTGGGAGCGGCGTCTTGTCGAGCTTGGGTGCGATCCGGAGAAGATCGCCGTCCATCACATGGGTGTCGACACGGCAGCGATCCCGTTCCGCGCCCGGAGCCTGCCCGGGGACCGGCCACTTTCCATCCTGTCGGTCGGCCGCCTGATCGAGAAGAAGGGCATCGCCGATGCCTTGCGCGCCGTAAGCATCCTGGTTCGCCGCGGGGTCGACCTGCGCTACACCGTCGTCGGCGACGGGCCGCTACGCCCCCAACTGACGCAACTGTGCGATGAGCTGTCCCTGTCTCGCGCGGTTTCTTTCGTCGGCTGGCGCGACCGCAATGCCGTCGCCGGCTTGATGGAGCGGGCCGACATCCTTCTGGCGCCCAGCATCACCGCCGCCGACGGCGACCAGGAAGGCATCCCCGTCACCTTGATGGAGGCGATGGCCGCCGGGCAGATTGTCGTCTCCACCGCGCACAGCGGCATTCCCGAACTGGTGATGAACGGAAGGTCGGGCCTGCTGGTGGAAGAGGGTGACCCGGACGGCTTGGCGGCGGCGGTCATGTTCCTGTTGTCGATGGGGAACGCCTGGCCGCGAATCAGCTTGGCCGCTCGGCGCAAGGTCGTCGAGGAGTTCGACATCCGCACCCTGAACCGTCGACTGGTCGCGCGGATGTACCGCCTGCTCGGGATGCGCGATGCGCCTGCGGAGGTGCCGGAGCGGCGCCCTAGCGCCCTTCCAGTCATTCCTGCATGACGACGATGCGGCCGTCACGGTCGTATTCGGGGCGGCCGCGCTTGAAACGAAGACGTCCATCACGGTCCACCCAAAGGCAGTGATCGCCTATCCAGGGCAGGTTCGAACTGTCCCAGCGGCCGCCAAAGCGGATACTGCTCCCGATTCCCGGGATCTCCCGGTCGCGCGGCATCTCCACGCGCCCCCGGCAGCCGATCACGTTGGTTTCGGAACCGGATTTTCCGTCGACCACCGCCAGCCCCGCGCGGCGCGCGCGCGCGCCGCCCTCGCCGGTGCAGCCGATCATCGTCAGGGACCCGGTCAGATAGGAGCGGACAAGATGTGTCTGGTTATAGATCGAATAGGATGTGCATCCGATCAAGGTGCCGCCCACCATCAGGCGCAGCCCGGCGTCGCCGTCTTCGAATCGCTTCGCCTTCATGTGATTGTTCTCGAACCCGCAATGGGACAGCAGCACGCAGCCCGTCTCCGCCGTCATCCCGAAGCGTTGATTCAGAAGGAAGTAACAGCCATGAAAGCTGACGTCGACGGCCCCGTCGATCAACGCGACGCCGTGTTCTCCATTGTCCCCGAACACGCATCCGAACACATGGACTGCCGAAAACACCGTGTCGTTCGGGCCGTGTCCGAAGGTCGCGCCGTTGCGCTTGTTCTCACGGAAATAGGAATTGAAGATCTGGCCCTCGAAGACGTTGCCGATCATTCGACAGCCGTCGCCGCCGCATCCCTCGACGACCAAGTCGCGCAGACAGAAATTGTAGAAGTAGGTGCCGCGCCGTTCGCAACGGACCACGATGCCGTGTCCCTCCATGCCCCGGCCTTTGATCTCCAGGCCCTCGATCAGGACGAAGCGGAGCGTCGCGCGGCAATCGATCTCGATTACCGGGCGGCCGTCGGTTATGTGCGAGACGATACGCGCACCGTTGGCGGAGATTCCCGCGCGCCGGGTGACGTTGCCTTCGGGGCGGCCGCGGGTTGTCACGCGGATCGGCCGGGTGACGAGGTAGCTGCCCGGAGGAATGACGACGAATTCCGCGTCGACGCCGCGCAGCGCGGCGTCGAACGCGCGTTGCAGCGCCTCGGTATCGTCCGTCACCCCGTCGCCGGCGGCCCCGAAGTCGCGGGCGCTGACTGTCGGCCCCATGGGCGGTCGGCCGGCTGCGGCGGCGGTGCCCGGCCCCGCGCCGAGAAGCGCCGCGAGGCCCGTGCCGGCTGCAAGCACGTTGCGGCGGCCGACGGGAGTCATTGCCGGGTCTCCAGGACGTGTCGGTAGAGGTCGACGTACCGGGTGCCGACGCGAACCATGTCGTACTCCGATTCCGCCCGTTCGCGGGCCGCCCGGCGAAGTCGCCTCATGCGGTCCTGATCCTCGATGCACCAGGCGATCCCGCGCGCCAGGTCCACCGGATCGAAGGGCGTGGCCAGGTATCCGGTGTGCCGGTGGCGGACGATGTCGGCGGGACCGCCGTTGTTGAAGGCGACCACGGGCGTGCCGCTGGCCATGGCCTCGACCAGGGTCTTGCCGAAGGCCTCCTGCAGGGACGGCGCGACCATGACGTCGCAGGCCGAATAGATCTTCGACAGGAGTTCGTCGTCGTCGATCTCGCCAAACATCCGGGTCTCCACCCCCAGTGACGGCAGATCCTCGGTCGTAACGTCGCCGAACACGTTCAGCGTCACCGCGTCGGGATCGCCGAAGTCGCGGAGCCGGTTGATCGCCTCGATAAGCTTCAGATATCCCTTCCGCCGGTCGCTCAGGGCACCCAGCGCGCCGAACAGGATATGCCGCTTGTCCGCGGGCATTCCCAACTCGCGCAGGGTCCGCAGGCGCGGGTGCGGGCGGAACGTGCGGACATCCACGCCGTTGGGGATGACGGAGATCTCCGAGTTGGGGAACAGGCCGCTCGCCTCGGCGCATTCAGCCAGCCATCGGCTGATGGCGATAAGGGACATGTGCATGTCCTTCCACGCTGCGTATTTGCGTTCCCAGTTCCTGCGGCTCAAGTCTTCCGGAGAGCCCGAGCAGAGTTGCGGGCACCTGCCGCAATGAAAGGTGTAGCGGTTACACCCGGCCGTGTAATGGCAACCTCCGGTCATCGCCCACATGTCGCGGAGCGTCCACACCACGGGCACCTGGATTTCCCTGAGATCCTGGACCGAAAGGAACCCGCCGCCGGTCCAATGCAGATGCACCAGGTCCGGTTTGTGGCTGTCGACCGTGTTGACGATCTTTCGCGGCAACCAGCCGACCGTCCAGTAGGAATCGTCCGTCTTTCGGTACGGGCGCAGCGGCATGGCGTCGAGGACGCCTCGGATTCGTTCGCGGAAGGCCGAGGCGTAACCGCAGACCTCGGACACGTGGGGGTCGTCGCTGTGCTTGCGGCCGACCAGCATTCGGGATTCGATCCCCATGTCCCGCAGGGCGCGATGCAACGAGAAGGTGCCCTTTGCGGCGCCGCCGCGTATGTCGCTGGTACTTAGGTGAAGGACACGCATGGCTACCTCGGATGGAATCGAACGGTCGCCACGGGAGTGAATGATCGCGCCGGGCCGGTGGGCTGGATGCCGATCGAGCCGGCGGCTTCACGTTCGTGGATGACGGCGACGACCGCGGCGAGCACGAGAACGGTCCACGTGCGCGGGTCGACGTACCCGCCGGCGGCCTGTCCGAAGATCGCCCATACGGACCAGCAGAACATCGGGCTGGGTGCCCCGAGGCTGCGGAGAAACACCGTCATCGCGACGATCACCAGCGCGCCGAACAAGAGGCCCAGGAAGATCCAGTGGAGCCAGAAGAAATTGGTGATCGCGTGGGCGGCGCTGTCGAAGACGTAGCCCTGGTTCAACAGGGGAGTGGTGGCGTAGAGCTGGCGGACGGCGCCGTCGATGAACTCCCATCCCGCCAGGCCCGCGCCCGTAACCGGATGCCGGGCGACAATGTCGGCGGCGACCAGGGGGGGCGCGACGATGCGTGAGAAGAAGCTGGGATCGCGGCCGCTGAAGATCTCCTCGACGCGCTCCGAGAACCCGATTGACCCTGCCGCCACGGCAAGCGCAAGGAGCAGGGCGGTGAGACCGACGCCAAGGGCGCTGCGTCGAAGATCGAGCCGTCGTTGTCCCGGAGCGCCCGTGCGGGCGGCCAGGAAAATCTGATATGCGGCGATTAGGGGCGCGCCCAGTAGCACTGTCGGGCCGCTCAGAACGAAATAGCCGAGCCCGAGCAGACAGAGGTAGGCGGGAGTCCTGTAGCCGGCCGGCGACAGGACGTACCAGACGAAGGAGAACATCGTGAAGCCGAATGATGCGAACGACGGTTCCGATGTGAAGGCGTTCGGCCGAATTCGTCCGTACAAGGCCTGGTCGCGGATATCGGACGAATAGACGCCGAAGTCGAAGGCCCATGCCCGAAAGGCGTCGCTGGCGGCGCGGACCGCGGGCACCGCGCTTTCAAGAACGGCGACAAAAAGGATAAGCATGGCGAACGCCAACGCGTATCTGCGCAACCACCTGCCTGTCAACCGATGGGCCGCCAGGAAGAACCCGTACCCGATTGCCAGGGAATAGCCGAATTGGACAAGGCCCTTAAACCGTTCGCGCAGCAGCCCTGTTTCCGGCGCCAGGAGGATGGAGATTAGGGCAAGGACGGCGACCGTCAGCAGGGCCGATATCTCATTCGGCCGGATTGCCGGACTGTGCTTGACCAGCATCGCCATACCGGCGGCACCGGCCACGACCGCTGGTATCGGTGTTCCGCCGGGAAGATGGGCGGCGATGCCCAGGTAGATGCCGGCCAGGTAGAGTGCCGCCAACAATCGATCGGACCCGTCAGACACACGCCACGCCGGCCCGTTCATCACTTTGCTTCCGCATACGCCAGAAAACGTTCACCTCGCTGCCGCCAGTCGAACCCGTCGACACAGGCGTCGAACGCGCGGTTCTGAAGGCTGTTCAACAGAGGCAGGTCATCGACGGCGTGGATGATCCCGCTGACGAGATCATCGAAGCTGCGGTAGGTCAGGACATCCGCCGGCGGTCTCAGCGGCGCGCCGGCTATCGACCCCTCCATCGCCAGGATCGGGATCCTGTTGAACACGTAGTCCAGAATTTTCAGCTTGAAGCCGCCCCCCGTCCGTTCGGGAACCACGGCGATCCGCGCGTCGTGGAGATGCGGCTCCACGCGGGTCACGCGTCCCAGAAACTCGGTCGCCATCGCATGCCGTGCAAGGTTCTCGACATAACCCGGCGGGCCGCCGCCTATGATGCGCAGGCGGATACCCTCCGCGGCCAGCGCGGCGTCGGCATGGGCGAGAAATTCTTCGAGGTTCATCTGCTTGGCGACCCAATCGAAGCTACCGACAAGAACCGCGAGCCGCGGCGTGTCGTCGGTAATCTCGCGATGGCGGACCCGCGCGCCGGCGTATCCCGGCGGCAGGACGATGATGCGCTTGTCCGGCGCGTTGCTCCGGAACTTCTCGGCGTCCTCCTCGGATATGGCCGTGACGACGTCTGCGGCGTCGACCAGGCGCCGCTCGAGGCGTCGCGCCTTCTGGGCGTCCTGTGCCAGCGCAAGGCGCATGAACGGATTGCCGCCCTCATAGTTCCTGGCGACAAGCGCACGCGTGGATTCCTCGTGATTGTGGGCGACATAGATGATTTCGGGATAGCCGGCGCCGGCGGTGCGAACGGGTTCGAGAATCGGCAGCGCCCAGCCCGTGGCCAGCCCGTCGAACACGATCTTGTCCCAATGTCCGTTCGCCAAACCATGGTGCAGCGACGCCGCCATCTCGGCGGTGGCCGAGCGATAGGCGACGTTCGGCAGGGACGAAAAGACGCTCGCCCAGGCAGGTCGGCGGCCCCGGGAGACCGTCCACCAGGTGACGTTGCCGTCGCGATCCTGGGCGCGGTGCGCCGACTCCTCACTCGCGAAGCAGAGGACTTCGATCTTGGCGCCGGCCTCGGCGACGGCCTCGATCAGCTTGCCCGAATAAAGCCGCTGGCCGTCATGTTCCGGCGACGGGTCGATCCAGGTCAGCCAGAGGTAATGAGGAGGGACGGCATCGCGCATTGCGGCGGCGACTGTTTCAAAAGGCATATTTCGAGTGGAATCCCTTGACGATGGTGAACGCGATGATCTTCAGGTCGAACCACAGCGACCAGTTCTCGATGTAGTAAAGGTCGTGCTCGACGCGTTTGCGGATTTGCCGCACCGTCTCGGTTGGACCGCGCCAACCGTTGATCTGCGCCCAGCCGGTGATGCCGGGTTTTACGCGATGGCGCGCGTCATAGTGAGTGACCGCATCCCGGTACAGGTAACCGCCGGCCTTCGACGCGATCGCATGGGGGCGGGGGCCGACGATCGACATTTCCCCCCGCAGGACGTTTAGGAACTGCGGCAGCTCGTCCAGGCTCGTCGTCCGCAGGATCCGGCCAAGCCGCGTGACGCGGGGGTCGTTGCGTTCGGTCAGCTGGTTGCCCATCTTGTCCGTGCACTCCACGTACATCGTCCGGAACTTGAAGACCTCAATCACTTCGTTGTTGAAACCGAACCGCTTCTGCCGGAACAGGACGGGACCGGGCGAATCCAGCTTGATGGCGATCGCGATCAACGCCATCACCGGGGTGATCAGGATCAGAATGGCGGCGCCCAGGACACGATCCTCGACATCCTTCGCGATCTGCCGCCAGTCCGCGAGGGGGCGGTCCATGACGTCGATGGTCGGCAGACCCGCGTAATAGGAAACGCCGTGATCGAGAAGGCGGAACGCCTCGGGGCCCGGGCAGATGCGAACGTCGACAGGAACCTCGCTAAGGACCTCGAAAACGCGATTCAACCGATCCTGGCCGACGTGGGGCAGGGCGACGACGACCGTATCGACCTGTTCGTCGCGGATGCGCGAGACCAGGCGGTCGAGGTTGCCGTCGCAATCATCGTACCGGCTCCGGACGCCGTCCCGGTCCATTTCGTCGGTGAAGATGCCGACGAAATGCACGTCTTTGTCCGGATTGGATGCGAAGTGGACCGCGGCGCGCTGTGCGAAGCTGCCGTTCCCAACGATGGCGATCTTGTTCTTCAGACGCCCGCACGAATTCCATCGGGCGGCCCGCGAGAACAGGACGAGCCGCACGGCGACCAATGCGGCAAGGCAGGACCCCAGCCACATTACGGACCAAAGACGCGAATAGTCCTCCGACGTCTTGGTCAGAAAGCCGAGAGCCATCAGCGTCGCCGCCACCGCCAGCCACGAAACCGCGAGGCGCCGCAACGTGGCGACGGGCTTGCGCAGGATGTCGCGGTCGTACATGCCACCAAGCTTGAACACGTTGACGGCCAGAAGCACTCCGAACGCGACCAGCAACGCATACTCCAAGGCCATGCCGGTCGGTGTGTCGAAAAACCGGATCTGGTAGGCGGCCGTCGCCGTGACCGCGATGACCGCAATGTCGACGGGTAGTAACAGGCCGCAGATGACCTTGGCCGAAATCGGCCACTGCTCGCCTGTTGACCGGGGATGCGCAGAGGTCTCGCTTCGCTGGACCGTTGGTGCCGGAAGCCGTTCAGTCAGCATCGAAGTCTCCCAAACTTGTTGGACCCTTCGGCATCTAAATTGGCATGGGGCTGCTTTTACCGGCGTGTGATCAAACCGCGATCATCGTGACCAAATTAGAGTCTTCGCGGGGTGACATTCCGTCATCCGACAGTAGCGCGGCGCTGAAGGCCTCTGGCGAATGGGACCAAAGAAAACGCGCTACGCCGACAGGATTGAACGGTAGGTTCGAGCCACGGGAACCCGCCGCCTCAATCGCATGTGCAAGTGCGCCGGCATCGCTGGTGTCGACCGCAAGACCCAGGCCGAAATTGCGGGTAAGCTTGCCGACCAAGCCGTATTCCTGGCTGATCACCGGGCGACGCAATTGCGCTGCCCACAAGAGAACCCCGCTCGACCCGACGAAGCGCTGGTAAGGCGCCAGGACGACGTCACAGCGTTCGACCAGCGCGGTGATCTCACCGGCGGCTAGGCGCCTGTCGACCACGAACACCTTCAGGTCCGGCTGACGGCGCAGGATGGTGCCGAAGGCCTTGGTCACGCGGACGCGAATTTCCGGATCGATCCGCCCCGCGACGACCACGCAGGTTCGCCGCGCGGTATCGCGCGGCAATAGCGTCAGCGCCTCGGTGAGTTGGAGAATTCCCTTTCGAGCGGTGATCTCGCCGAACATCAGAAACACGGTCCGCTCGTCTGGCAGGCGCTCGGCGATGGCGCGTTCCTCCGGTCCGGGCGGCGCGAGCGGATAGGCCGGATCGGCCAACGGCACGACCTTGTGGCCGTGCTTGTAGCTGCGCGCGGCATAGTCGGGAAAATATGGATCCAGGGAGAATATCCGGGAAACCGCGCGGCGGCGCGTCAGCAGACGAAGGATGATGTCCTTGCGCAGATCTCGCAACCTTTCCTTCATCGTCGGCCTGCACCAACCGGCCGTCCGGTAATGCGTGGTCGGGCGAAACATGATTCCCGACACGGTCCGCCCGCCCGCAGGCAAGCCGAGGGCGAGCGGAAACGACGCGTGATCGATGCCCAGGAACAATCCATGCGTGGCATGGGACCTTTCAAGGGCGCGGCGCATGGCCCACCATCGGGCGAAGGCGCTGACGATCAGCTGCGGATGCGTACACCGCGCGGTTTCCGAATCGTCCAGGAAATCAAGGCGTACGGAGCGGGGCAGGTCGCCGCCGATCTCCTTTTCCAATGCCCGCGGCAGGGTGAAGGTGATGCGGGCCGGCACGGGGTTCTTGCGGACGTGGGCGATCAGATGTTTGACCCATTCCGCCGCGTGGCCTCGGGCGTCGGGCTCGAACACCAGATAATGTCCGCCCGAGACCTCGGCTCCCGATCGCTTCCGGTCTTCATTGACCAGATCCATGAACCGAGACAGGACGACCTTACGCTCGTGGTGCGTGACAGCGTAGGCGCGGCCGTTCCCGCCCAAGGTGCGCCGCAAGTCCGGGTCGTTGATCAGCGTCTCGACCGCATCGGCCAAGGCTTCGGCGTCGCCCGCCGGAACACACAGGTGAGAGCGTGACTTGTCGCCCAGTTTCCAAAGCAGACTGCCGGACGGTGCCGCGGCGATGAAGGGACGACCGGCAGCCATGATGGCGAATATCTTCGACGGCACGGCGAAATCGGCGATCTGGTCGTTCTGAGGCACCAGAAGGACATCGCCCTCGCCCAATGCCGCGGGCAAGTCCTCGGAGTTGACCAGCGGACGAAATTCGACATTGTCCAGCCCTTCGTATTCGGCCCGCGCGGACAACTCGGTCCCCTGGCTTCCCGCCCCCCGGATCACCACGCGTGCCGGCAGGTTGCGGCGCCGCAGGTGGCGGGCCATCTCGATCACCTGGTCAAGAGACTGCTTTTTCCCCAGGTTTCCGCTGTAGAGAACGACGGGCGCATCCATGCTCTTGGGTTTCGGCAGGGGCTTTATGAACTCGGTATCGACCCAGATCGGCAGGATTTCAGCCCGCGTGCGGACGCCCTGCGACGTCAGTTGCTTACGCATCGCCTCGGACAGGACTAGGATCAGGTCCGTGCGGTTCAGGACGATTTTCTCCAGCCACCGCATCATGCGGACGACGATTCCGATGTTGACCATGCCCAAACCCGAGGCGAGCCCGGATTGGATATCGTGGATGACGGCGACGTGCCGGCCACCCCGGCGGGTGGCGAAAAGCCCAAGCAGCACGGTTAGGATGGACGGACAAAGGGTGATTACGATCTTGCCGCGCTTGAGCCGGCCGCTCAGGAGCGCCGCCAGGCCCTTGGCCAGAAAGGCCGACTCCGAGATGATCCGGCCGAGTGCGCCGCGCTTGCCGGGCAACCAGGGGGATACCCTGGTGATGGTTACTCCGTCGATCTGCTCGTGGTCATGGCCGCCTTCGTCGTAACCGGGGAACGCATTGCCGACCGGATAGTGCGGCCGTGCGGTGAATACACGGACGGCAGCGCCGTCCGCGGCGGCGAAGGCGGCCATGTCGGCCATGAACGGGCCGGACCCGATAGGTTCGGGAGAAAACTGCTGCGTGATGAACAGAAGCGGCGGGCGATGGTATGACGACACAGGGATCAATACGCCTCGCGAACAAGATGCCGATGCCGCAGGTAGCCGCCGTCGTCGTAGCTGTACTTGTTGTACTGCGAAAGATCGACCTGGCTGAGGACGACACCCGCCATGTCGGCTCCGGCCTGGAGCAGCTTCTTCAGTTCGGATGTCACGGCTTGGCGGGTGGTGCTGCCCCAGCGGACGTTGAAGACCACGGTATCGGCGATCTGTGCAAGGAACTGCATTTCGGGAGTGACCACCAGCGGCGGCGTGTCCAGGACGACGAGGTCGTATTGCGTCGCCAGACGCTGCAGGACAAGCCGCAGACGTTCGAGCGAAACCGACAGCGTCTCCCTTCCCCTGTTCCGACCGGCGAACAGGACATCGGCGCCGGATTCCGGATCGTGGTACAGGGCCTGTTCCAGGGACGCCTCGTCGCGCAGGATGTCGAGCATGCCCACGTCATTCATCTGATCGAAGTTCAGATGCTGCGTCGGCTGCCGCCAATCCAGGTCGACGAGTACGGCCTTCTTGCCGTCCAGGGCCGCCGACTGGGCGAGTGAACAACTGGTGTGGGACTTTCCTTCCCCCGGGACCGTGGAGGTGAACATCACTATGCTCGGCAACTGCTTGCTTCCACGATCGAAGGACAGCCGCGCCGTCAGCATGCGGACCGCGTTGGCGTAGACCGAATTGGGATTGTCGATCACATGGGTCAGTGGTCTCGAGCGGCCCCGCTTGACCTGCGGCAGGACGGCAAGCGTCGTCAGACCCGTATATTCCTCGATTTCCTCCGACGTGCGAAAGGTCTGGTCTAGCTTCTCCACGAGAAGCGCGATCAGCACGCCAAGGCCCAGCCCGCCGAGCACCGCCACTACGATGATCAGCTTGTCGGGCGGAAAACTCGGCGACACGGGCACGGCGGCGTGGGAAATGATTTCCGCGTCGGGTTTCAGCAGGTCGTCCTGATGGGACGTTTCGGCGGTCCGCTGCAGCAGCTGTTCAAGCATGTTGCGGTCCGCGTCGGCCTGGCGTTCGAGCTGACGCAGCTTGACCTGTTCTTCGTTGGCGGTCCCCATCCTTGCTTTGAGGCTTTCGAGCTGCGACGCCACGCGATCCCTTTGCTCGGTCGCGATCTGCAACTGGTGGCGCAGACCGCCCCGGATCCGGGTAATCTCGGCGCCGATCTTGGAGTCGAGATCCCGAAGCTGGGCCTGGATATGGCGTCGCTTCGGGTGCTTTGCCGTGTACTTGGCCGCCAGGTCGGCGGCTTCGCGCGCCAGGTCGGCCTGTTTTCCGCGCAGCATTAGGATGAGCGGCGACTGCAGCACCCCCGGCAGGTTCTCGACGTCGAGACTGCCGTCGGCCAGTCCCTTCGCCTGTTCCAGATTGGCCTGCGCTTCGGTTCGTGATTTTTCCGCCGCGATGAGCGCCTGATTCAGCGCCGCCAGCTGCTGGCCGATCAGCGTTTCGGACCGGGTCGACAGCAGGTCGTGCTTTTGTCGGTAGGTCTCCACGGCGCGTTCCGATTCCGACACCTTGGCCTGCAGGTCCGCTACCTGCGCCTTGAGCCACTGATTTGCCTTGAGGTTGGCCTTGCGCTTCTCTACGAGCTGGCGTTCCACGTATACGCGGGCGAAGGAATTGGCGATCCTGGCCGACAGCGCGGGATCCTCGAATTCGGCTGAGATGTTGAGAACGTGCGACCGGTTGAGCGGCTCGACCGTCAGGCCGTCCAGCAACCGGGATTCGATCGTCTGCCGGATGTAACGCTGATGTTCGTCCTCGGTCTCGGTCGCGCCCCTGGCCGAGGGAGCATCACCCTCGTCCGTCAACCCGATCGCCGACGCCACGTAGTCGACACCGCCCTTCACCGTCGCCAGCAGGTATCCCGGATGCAGCAGGTCGAGCCACGTCGGCTCGGGCGCCAGGTCGGGATTGAACTGCGGCGACGTGTCCAGTGCCAGTCTGTAGGCGACCTCACGGGCCATGCTACGCGATGCGACGATGTAGGCCTCGCTGCGGATCGTGCTGTCGTCGGGGGAAATCGCCTTGAGCACCGACTGCACGTTCAGCACGTTCGGGTCCTGGACGCCGACCAAGACGCGCGTGTCCGCCGTGTAGCGGGACGGCATCGCCACAACGACTGCGGCGGCCAGCGCGACGACGAGAACGGTGATCGCGAGGACCAGCCCCTTCCGCCGCCAGATACGCCGCAAAAGATCCCATCCGTCGGCCTCCGGCGGCATTGCATAGGGCGCTGCCGGCATGGGCTGGTACCACATCGGCGCCGGCGCCGCCTGGTGGTGCGGAAGCAGGCCGTGGTTGGGACCATTCGTCATCAAAAATACCTTTCCTGTACCGTCACGACGTCTCCAGGCAACAGCGGCGTTTCCGGGGTCGCCGCTAAAGGTTCGCCCTGGTTGACGGCACGGTCGATGACGAAGAGCCCGGTCTTGGCCCGGTAGGTGAACCCGCCGGCGATGGCGACGGCCTTGAGCACCGTCATGCCGTCGACGAACGGATAACTGCCCGGTTGACGGACCTCACCGACGATGTAGACCGGCCGGTGGCTCAGCAGTTGAACGTTGACCTTCGGGTCGTGCATGAAGTCGGTCAGCTTCTTGCCGATCCGCGCCGTCAACTCCTGGGGCGTCTCGCCGCCGGCCTCGACCCGCCCGATCAGCGGCATCGTCACCGTTCCCTCGCCGTCGATCGTGTACTTTCCGGAAACGGAATCGTCGCCGAATACGTCGATCTGCAGCGTGTCACCGGGACCCAGACGGTAACCGGTGGACACCCGGTCGGACGCGAACGTTGCCGGCGTCGGACGTGTGTCGCATGCTACCAGAAGAAGCGCGGCGGCCAAGACCCCTGCCGCCCGGACGAACCGGTGCCGGCGGGCCTTGCCGTCAACGCAGGAAGTTGATCCGTGGAACTCCATTCCTTGGCGGTCCGCTTAGCTCTCTGTAGATGTGGCAACCCGTCTGCTTGTCTCGGCCCGGCCCACCAGGGCCGCTGGCATACCCTTCCTTGAGCCTGGGCAACAGGATACCAAGCCGTTCACGTCGGACGTGTGATCAGTTGGTGGCAATCCTGGGCTCGACCTCCGCCCGCCGGTTACGGGCAGGACGAAGAGTTCGGATGCCCGCGGTTCGGAGATGCCAATTCCAGGCGTGTCGGATCTGTATCTCAAGATCGCCGAACTCCTGTCGCCAATCGAGTTCGGCACGGGCCCGCGTCGCATCGGCGACCAACGTCACCGGATCCCCCGGCCGGGGATCCCGGATGACCACCGGCACGTTCCGGCCGGTTACCTGCTCGGCCGCGGAGATGACGTCAAGGACGCTGAACCCATTGCCGTTGCCCAGATTGAAGGCCATCGCGCCGTCGGCGTTCTCAAGGCGCTTGAGGGCCAGGACATGGGCCCGCGCCAGGTCGCTGACATGGATATAGTCGCGAATGCAAGTGCCGTCGGGGGTCGGGTAGTGGTCGCCGAACACGTCGACATGCGATCTCAGGCCTGCGGCGGTTTCGAGGACGAGCGGGATCAGGTGGGTCTCCGGCTCGTGCCGTTCCCCCAGTTCGCCGTCCGGGTCCGCGCCGGCGGCATTGAAATAGCGAAGCGAAATCGAGGATATGCCGCAGTTCGAATGGTCTCTCAGCATCTGTTCGCTCATCAGTTTCGTGTGCCCGTAGGGATTGGTCGGCAGCATCGGGGCCGTCTCCTTGATCGGGATGCCGTCCGGCGTTCCGTAGACCGCGGCGCTGGATGAGAACACGATCTTCGAGACCTTTGTTTCGCGCATCACCTCCAGGAGCATCAGGGTGGTGCGGAGGTTGTTGCCGTAGTATTTGGCGGGGTCCTCGACCGACTCGCCGGCGGCGATGTATCCCGCAAGGTGGATCACGGCGTGGGGAGAGTGGACCTTGAACGCGGTCAGCAGGGCTTCGGCATCGGCGACGTCGCCGACGGTCAACGGCCCCCAGCGGACGGACTCGCGGTGGCCGTTCGACAGGTTGTCGAAAACCACCGGCAGGTACCCGGCGCGGCTCAACTCCTTGCATACGTGACTTCCGATGAATCCGGCGCCGCCCGTGACGACCACGGTCTTCTGCATTCCTCAAATCCTCCCGTAGGTATCTTCGAAACGGACGATGTCGTCCTCGCCCAGGTAGGGGCCCACTTGAACCTCGATCAGGTGCAGAGGAATTTTGCCGGGGTTGTCCAGGCGATGGGTCGTTCCCATGGGTATGTGAAGGGATTCGTTCTCTCTCAGCAGGCGGGTCTCGTCGCCGCAGGTGACCCGCGCCGTGCCGCCGACGACGACCCAATGTTCGGCGCGGTGATGGTGCATCTGCAGACTCAGCCGGCCGCCCGGCTTCACGAAGATATGCTTGACCTGATATCGCGTGCCGTCGTCGATCGTCTGATAGCTGCCCCACGGCCGGTGAACCAGGCTGTGCTGCGAGGCTTCCGGGAACCCGGCGGCGTTGATGCGGCTGACCATCGCGCCCAGGCGGCCGATGTGGTCGGCGCTGCTGACGAGCACCGCGTCGTCCGTGTCCACGACGACGACGTCGCGCAGCCCGATCGCCGCGACCAGGCGGCCATTGGCCTTTATGTACGAGTTGGAGACGTCGTCGACGATTACGTTGCCGTCGACCACGTTGCCGTCGGCGTCGGCGCCCTGCGTTTCGCGGAGCGCGTGCCACGATCCGATGTCGCTCCAGCCCATGTCGGCTTTGACGACCGCGGCGCCCTCGGTATGTTCCAGGACAGCGTGGTCGACCGAGATGTCGGGAGATCTCGCATAGGCGCGGTCAAGCATGACGTAATCCTGCGTGCAGGTCGCCTTCGCCAGTGCGTCGAGACAGGCGTCGACGACCTCCGGCGCGGTTCGCCGCATTTCGTCCAGCAGCTTCCCGACGGGGAACAGGAAGATGCCGCTGTTCCAAAGATGCTCGCCGCCCTCCAGGAGCTTTTCCGCGCGCGCCTTATTCGGCTTCTCCTCGAACCGTGCGACCCTGCGGATGCTGTAATTACCGTCCACCGGACCGCCGACGCGGATGTACCCGTATCCCGTCTCGCTTGCCGTCGGTGTAATGCCGAGCGTCGTGAGCCACCCGTCCTCCGCGACCGAGGTCGCGTTGGCGATCGTGCGGACGAAGTCGTCCTCGTCGGCGATCCGATGGTCGGAAGGCATCGCTAGGATGATTGCCTCGGGGTCGATCTCGCGCAGGATCAACGCGGCCACGGCAAGGGCGGGCGCGGTATTGCGGGACGCAGGCTCGCAGACGATCGTCAAGGGCTCGACGTCGATCTCCTTGAGGTGGTCCGCCACAAGGAACTTGTGGGCCTCGCTGCACAGCATGAAAGGGCGCGCGCTACCCATCAGCTTGCGTGCCCGCAGGACGGTTTCCTGCAGCAGGCTCTGGCCGGAGTAAAGCCGGAGAAACTGCTTCGGATAGGCCTGGCGCGACATCGGCCACAGCCGCCGTCCCGAACCTCCGCACAGGATCACGGGATAGACGTTCGCGCCGGGATCGGCGCACCGAAGCTGGCTGGCGACAGGCAGGTTCATCGTCTCCTCCACTTTGCTCTCCCTGCGAACCGGGCGGCCCCTATGCGACCAGCCGGTCAGCGTTGTGTTTCATTGACGATTGCCAGTTGGGCATGAGGGCGACGGCGTTCGCGAGTTCCGACGGCCGCCAGCGGTACCCCATTCCTGGCACGTTCTCGATCTCGTCAAATCCGGAATCGATGGCGCGGAATCGCTGGCGGATCTTCTTGATCAGGGACCGCACATTGATGCGGAAACCGTCGAGCCCGTCGCCCGCGATGAAGCCGGTACCATGCACGACGTCGTAGATTTCGCGGTAGGAATAGGTCCGACCGAGCCCGCATGCGAGCAGTCGGACGATCTTGAACTCCGTGACTGTCAACGGGACCTGCACGCGCCGCCATAGTGCGCGGTGACTTTCGAGCCGCAGCGTCAGGCGGCCCACTTCCAGGATCTCGTCGTCTTCGTATGAAACGGCTTCCTTGCCGCACTTCACACCGTTGATCATGAGGTGGAGGCGTTTCGCGACGATGGTCGGGCCGCGGTTTTTCAGCAGGAAGTCGGAAGCGCCGTGGAGAAACGCCGCCTCTTCCGTGCCGTTGTCGCTGGTCCGCGCCATGACCGCCACGGGAATCTCACAGCCCAGGTTGCGAAGTTCGGACAGCAGTTTCTCGCCGTTGCGGTTGTCCTTGCCCGTGTCCGCCAGGACGGCGTCGAGCGCCCCTGCATGGGGGACCTCCTCAAGCGCCGCGCCGACATCGTGGTATTCGAGGACGTCGAAGCCCTCTGCCCGCAGGCAGGCCGCCAGGGCGGTCCGGAACACGTCGTCACCGTCGATGAAGGCGACGCGTGGTCCGGGAACCGGACCGGCGTCGGACTCGACCCGATCGCCGCTCGCGCCGTAACCCGCGTTCTCACCGTAATGGGTATCCTGCATGTTTCTTACCTCGAGCTGTTCAATGTGGGTCCGTGTCTTGACAGGCGCCGGTCCCGAAGGGGCGGGCGTCGACCCGTCCCCGTGACCCGGGACCCGCCCGGGCTGTGATTCATAGACTGCTCGGGGATAAGGATATTCCGCGCCGTCCAGGAACCGGTGCCGCCTTCGTTGGAATATCGGCGGTTCCAGGCGGTCTCTCTTATATGTCCGGTATTCCGGAGCAGGGCCGTGCACCCTTCGCATCGTTCATTCGTTGACAGGCAAAGGGAGGACTCCCGCATGCTGTTTACTTTATGGATTTCGATCGCTGCGGGCGCCGGCATCCTGGTTGGCGTGGTCGCGCGGACGAAAGGCCGCGCCGGCTTCCCGTGGGGTGTTTACGGCGCCGTCCTTGGACCTCTGGCCGTTCCTCATGTTCTGCTTCTGAAGCCGCAGCAGCGCGACCGGCATTGGTCGCCCATTCGCTTCGGGTTGCCTGCCGGCACGCAGCGGTGTTCCCATTGCGGTGCCAGTGTCCATGAAGAAGCGGTGGTCTGCCGTCATTGCGGTGCGGCGTTCTATCGCGTGCCGGGCGCGGAAGACGACGCTGACCGCGACGGCGCGCGGACCCCGTTCATGGCTCGGCGGAACAACCGTGCCGCCGCCCGGGCGCCCGTCGACGGCGACCAGCCGGACTTGTCCTCCTCCGCGTCGGAAGCGGATTCCGGGAACGGCCGCCGCCATGGGCAGGCGACCCCTGCCGGACATGCCCGCGGCGCCAAGGGGATTCGGGCAGAGGATTCGGATCGCCCGTCGAGCGAACGAAGGGCGGCGGGTGTCGACATTCCCATTCACATTCAGGCCGAGCCTTCGCCGCATCGCCACATCTGGCTGGGCGTGGCCCTGTCATTGGCTTTCGGCCTGGTCATCGGCCTGATGGCAAGCCATCCGCTTGAAAATGCCGACATCCTCGCCCTGTTGGACGGCCGGCGCGATTCCGCGGTGCCGGAAGCCGGGGCGGAACGGCACACGTTGAAGGTCGCGCCGCCGCCGGTTCCGCCGGCCACGCCGCAGACCGCATCGCCGGCCCCGGTTCCGTCTTCCGCACCTCCGGTCCGGGTACAGATTGCGGAAGGCGAAGCGGCCGCCCCCTCCGAGCGCGAGCGTCCCCAAGGCGGCGCCCCGGCCGAGCCAGGCCCCTCGGCGAAAGATACCCGGAGGCAGACCGGGACGAGGGACGTCGAGAAGGACGTCGCGGTCGGGTCCGACACGGGGATGCCGGGGCCGGTTCTCGGCATCAAGGGCCCGGGCGATCCGTCTCGCGGAAGATCTGCCGCCAGCGACGCCCCGGCCACCGACAGTCAAGCCGAGAATGTGGTCGATGAAGCGCGCCCCGGGTCCGATGAAGCCCTGCAGACCGCACGCGCGGAACCTCCGGATGCGGCCCCGTCGCCCGCTCCGCCGGAGACGGAGACCGCCACGCAGGAGTCGGAAACCGCCACGCGGGATCTGCCCGCAACGGACGTCGCCACGCCGGCGATCGACTTGGTGACGACCGTGCAGTCGGCGCTTGCGGCGCTGAAGGCCAAGGAAGCGGACGGCGGCGATGCCCCAACGGAGCGCGGGGTTCCCGGCAAGAAACGTCAGATCATCGCATCGGGTGAACTGGTGAGGGATCTGCAGCGTCGTCTGAAGGCGAAGGGTTTTGATCCCGGCAAGATCGACGGCAAGGCGGGGCGGGAGACCCAAGAGGCCATTCGCGCATATCAGCGCTCAACCGGGTTGGAGCCCGACGGTCAGCTTTCCGTGCCCGTCCTGGTGGGCCTGGGTCTGATGAAGCCGGGCGCGAACCGCATCAGGTTCGGCAGCGACATCAACCGTCTGACCGACCAACCGATGGACGTGGGGGCGGCCGATTCAGTACGGTCAGTATTGGGTAACGAGACCGATTAGAACGGTGTGCGCATCGTAGTCGGCGCCCGACGTGTTCGACTCACGCTTGGCAAACCCGTACCGCAGCCGGAGCCTTGCATGCCGGTTCACGAGGTAGGTTCCGCCGAACCCGGCCCCGATGACATCGTCGTCGCGGGAGATGTTTTCGTAATCGTAGTTGCGGTAGCGCAGGTCGGCCGAAAGGATGATGTTTCGGCGCAATTCGTGATCGACCGAGGCGCGGATATCCGACACCAGGGCCCCCGCCGCGCCGGATAGTGTCGTTTCCTCGACCGTTCGGGACGCCTGGAACGTGACCGTGGTAAGCCGCGTGGGGTTCCACGTGAGGTCGCCGCCGAAGCTGACGCCGTTGATCGAACTGAACGCGGGATCGTCGAACTCCTGCGTCAGATATCCGGCGAACAGGTTCCCCGAGGTCACGCCGCTGAGATCGAATGCCAATCCACCTGCAACCTCCCAGCCGTGGGAATCGCGTTCGAACCCGGAGTCGTCAATATCGTCGGTGTACCGTCGGTCATTGACCGAACCGCGGACGAAGGCCTCGTATCGCGGCGCGATCTCATATCCGACCCGGGCGGTTCCCTGAAGTTCGTGGCGATTGCGGTCGTCCATGTTCAGGGTGGCGCCGCCGGACGTGGACGCATCGTCATAGTCGTAGACGATCAGGTCGGCGCCGAACTGCGTCGAAAGGCGGTTGAAGCGCTTGATGAACGCAGCCTTGGGATGATAGCGCAAGAAAGTAACCGGCTCGGCGGCGCTCGTCTGATCCGGCGACGAGCGGTCTTCGTGGGCGCGCTCGAACGTGAAGCCTCCGGTCAGCTTGGCATCGCGGAGAATATCCAGCCGGCCGTCAAAACCGATCTTGGCATCCTGGTAGTTCTCGTCCGAATTGGAGGCATAGAACCCGATATCCGAATCGGCGAACAGGTTGAGGGCGTGGTTGTTCCAGTTCGATTTCAGGACGAGCGACGGCGACAGGACGGTGATGAAATCGTCCTCGGCCCCCGAGTCCGTGAAGAAAATGTTGCTGTGATAGCGTTCGACGACGCCGACCGACGGATAGAGGAAAAAGCCGCCAAGGCGCACCCCGATGGGGTCGAATTCCGGGCGCGGACGCGTGGTGACCGTGTCGCCCCGGCCCGGTTCAGGGCTGGCCTGACCGCCACCCGGCGCTTCCGGCGGAGTTTGCGCAACCGCGAGCCCAACCTGCAGGGCCATGGCCAGAATGAAGAGTGGTGCGACCGCTCGCAATTCTCTCCCCCTCGGACTGACTAATCAGCAACTGTGCGCAACTCGAGTTCTATCGTCGCGCTAGAAAATCATAGGAAAACAATCTGTTGTAGTGAAACGAACGATAACAAAATATCTACCACCGGGCAATGCGCTTAATTTTCACTACGGACAAATCCTTAACGGAATAACCGGTTCTATCCGGAGTCTTCCCATCGTGGCGCGATTTCCGCCTTGTGCCGACGGATGGGGATGATTCCGTATGTGATACCGAAGCACGCCGTAAGCCGGGCTTTCCCTAAAACGGAACTGGCCAAGCTGGTGGTGGTGATCCTGGTCGTCTGTTCGTGCGCCGCCGATGTGCAGGCCGCAAGCGATCCGCGGGCAGAAGGCCTGACCGATGGCGAGCAATCAGCCCTGACCAGAGCCCGGGACCGCGGCGACGTGATTTCGATGCGGGCGATCGTGATCGCGGCGATCGCATCTGCGTCGGACCGGTCGGCCGAGATCGTGCGCACGGCGATCGAACTGATCCCGACCTATGCGTCGGGGATCATCGCCGATGCATTGAAAACCTTCCCCGCCCTGGCCGAACGGATCAGGTCGGTTTCCGTCGAGGCCGGGATCGAACCCGTGAAGCCCCCTGAGGAACCCAAGGAAAAGATCGTCGACGTCGAACAGCTTCCCCTGGAACCCGAAGCGCCGGGCGAGGCCGCCAAGCCGCCACCGTACGGCCATTGGTCGGGCGAAACGACGCTCGGGGGCACCTACAAGAACGATACGCAGAAAAGCCTGAGCGCCTACGCCCAGTTCAAATTGACGCATGAGAACGGCAAGTGGACGAACACCGGTTCCGTTTCGTTCGACTACGGCCGGACGAACAACGAGACCGTCAATCAGGACATCCTGATAAAAGGCCGGACCCGGCGCGAAATCAACGAGTCCATCTACGGTTTCGGGCTTGCGTCCTACGAGGACAAGCGGTTCAGCGGGTTCGACTACCAGATCACGGAGGGCGTCGGGATCGGGTACTGGCTGTTCGACTCCGAAGATTTCCGATGGAGCCTCGAAGGCGGCCCGTCCGTTCGGCAGAAACGGGTGACTGCGACGGGCGAACTGAACAACGAGCTCTTGCTTCGCCTGGCCTCCCTGTTGGAATGGAACATCTCGGACACCGCGAAGTTCAGCAATGAAACCGCATTGCTGTTGACCAAGAATTCCATCGAGATCGAAACCGACGCCTTCGGGGCGGTCCGCGATTCCTCGGAAACGACCAACATCTCGGCGCTCGACATGCAGATTATCGGCAACCTGGCGGCGCGCCTGACCTACGAGTTCCGCTTCCGCACCGATCCGCCGACCGGCGGGCAGTCGACGGAGTCCACGGCCAGGGTTTCACTTGTCCACAGTTTCTGAAAGACCGGTCGCGGCCGCCGTCGGAACGGGAAAATACACTTTAATTCAAATGTCTAGAGGCTGTGCAAGACCTGCGGGAAGGATCTCCCGATTACCGAATTGTCACAGCGGTCACAGAGTTCTCATGACCGGGCACGCCCTTGACACGCGACTCCTGAACGGCACGCGACCTAGGCTTTTCGTAGTCGTGGTCGGGTCGATCAGGGGGCTGCTCAACCGACGCGGGCCCAGCCTCCGGATGTGCTGATTGAGTTCAGGGGGCCGACCATCAATCGCAACTCAACTCATTTCCGAAGGAACCAGATAAATGGAAGATCCGGTATCGGAAGCCCTTCATGCAAACATCAAGAGCTTGCGGCGTTATGCCCTGGCGTTGACACGAAATGCGGAAGACGCAGATGACTTGGTTCAGGAGTGTTTGAAAAGGGCGCTTACCTACATTCATTCGAACCATGAAATTCGGAATATGCGGTCTTATCTGTTCACTATCCTCAACAACGTCTATATGGATGAATTGGCCCGCCTGCGGCGCAGGGGGCAGCCGGTCGACATCGAAGACGTTGCGGATAGCGTCGCATCGCCGCCCAACCAGATGCCGCGCCTGGGCTGCCGGGACCTTTCCAACGCATTGGACAGGATCCCGGAGGAACAGAAGCAGGTCCTTCTCCTGATCGGCCTGGAGGGCATGTCATATCGCGCGGCCGCCCACACGCTGGGCGTGCCGATCGGCACGGTGATGTCCCGGCTGAGCCGGGGCCGCGAGCAGTTGAGGCGGCTGATGTACGGGCGGACCTACACCTGGAACAGCCTGCCCGGGCGCGAACGCACAACGGCCGGCGCCGGAAAGCCGGCCCCGGCGAGAGCGGAAAGTTCTATGACGAATGTGGAATGAGGACAACCGGCAGCCGTCCGGGCGAAGGCCCCGCGGCGTTTCCGTCGATGACGAACTGATCCACGCCTACGTCGACGACATGCTTCCTCCGCGCCAGCGGCTGGAGGTGGATGAATACCTTGCCGCGCATCCCGAGGAGGCGAGCCGGGTCGCCGACATCCTGGAGCAAAGCCGCGGATTCCACCGATTGTTCGACGGCCGACTGGGCGAACCTCTTCCCAGGCGCCTGCAGGATCTCGAAGACGACATCCGGCGTAAGATGGGCCGGCGCACGCGGGGCCGGCGGCGCGTCCGGGTTCTCATGCAGTGTTGTTACACCTTGGTGCTGGTGACGGGAGGCCTGGTCATCGGGTGGTCCGTACCGATGCCCGCCTTGGAGACGGAGATCGTTGCGGCACTAACCGGTACCCGAGTGAACGACCGGGCGGATGCGGCGCGAATCAACTCAGGCTTGAAGCCGATCGCCGAGACCGGCGTAAGAACCGCGGCAACGTCAAGCGAACCAATGCGGAGGGGCAACGCCGGTCAACCGAAATGGGCCGGCGCGCCGGACCTGCGGAACATCGGATTCACGCTGCTGAGCACGCGGATCATCCGCGGCGGCGGTCCTCAGGAAACGGCGCAGTTGGTCTATGAGTCCGAGCGGGGCGGGCGCGTTACGCTGTACCTCGCCAAGAACGCACAACCCCGGGAGAAGCAGGTCACGCTCACTCAGGAGGGTGCCGTTTCCATCCTGGTTTGGAACGACGAGAATCGGTCCTTCACCATGGTCAGCGAAGTCGGCCGGGAAACCATGCTGGCGATCGGCAAGACGATCAGCGATGCGCTGGTGCTTTCCGCAGATTGAACGGCCGGCTGACATCAAATACCGGACCGGTAAAAGAAGCCGGCCCCCCTGGGGGAGAGGGGGGCCGGCTGATGGCCAGGGTTACGTGGATACAGGGAGGCTCATCTTGAAGGGTGTTTGCCGGGGAAGAGCAGGGGAAAATGGCCTATCTGTACCTGGTCACACTCGCAAGACCGTCCTGCGTGCAGTTTATTCCCAAAAAAAATTTCGACGCACCGGCAGCGTCGCGGTCGGTGGGTGATAACGGACCGGCTTGGCGAGGCCATCCGCCGGCGTCCCGGGGCATTGGTGTGATCCGCCACGGTCCCCAGCACGCGGTTCGCCGTTGTGACCGGCGACCATGTCACATCTTGCTCACACGCGTCGTCCGCACTGCATCCGTATAGTCGAAACGCGCGTCGAAGCTGGCGCACTCCATCGGAGAGGCCGCCCGGCATTTCGGCGCGTCGTCGCGACGGTTGACGCGTTGCACGTCATGCCATGCATCTGCACAGCAATGGGCAACGAGAGGATTCTATTCATGAAACACGTCGGCTTACAGTTCACACACAAACTTTCATCGCTTCCGTCCGACACGCGCAAGCAGTTCGGCGGCAAGGCGGCATCGCTTGGCGACCTGATCCGCGCCCTGAAAGACAAGAACATCAAGGTGCCTGACGGGTTCGTGATCAATACTGACGGCTACGAGCGTTTCATGACGGCCGGCGGCTTGGCATCCGGCGCAGGAACGGGCGCCTGGGACGCCGACGTTACGGCGGAGGGACTGAGCGAGCGCCGGCGCGACGAGATCCTTTCCGCCGAGTTTCCCGACGACTTGAAGACGGAGATCGCCCGGGCCTACGAGGACTTGGCCGACGCTTGCGGCACACCGGCGCCGTTGGTCGCCGTCCGGTCAAGCGCCACGGCCGAAGATCTGCCGGACGCCAGTTTCGCCGGCCAATACGATTCCTTTCTGTTCGTCACGGGGCTTGACGCCGTGCTCGACGCCTGCCGGAAATGCTACGCCTCCGCCCTGAACGAACGGGCGATCGCCTATCGCCTGGAGAACGGTTACGGCGAATGGGACATCCGCGTTGCCGTGATCGTCCAGGAAATGGTCCGCGCCGACATGGGCGCGGCCGGAGTGGCGTTTTCAATCGACACGGAAAGCGGCTTTCCCCATGCGGTGCTTGTGTCGGGCGCTTGGGGGACGGGCGAGTCGGTGGTGCAGGGCATGGTCGAGCCCGACGAGTTCCTGGTGCACAAGAACCGGTTCCCGGCGACGTGCCGGATTCTGCGGCGTCACCGCGGTGCGAAGCACGTGAAGACGACATATGATCCGGGAAAACGCGGACGCAAGCATGTATGCGTGCCGACGTCGGAGGCCGAACAGGCGGGATATTGCCTGACCGACGATCAGGCGGAACTGCTAGCCGATTGGGTGGCCCGCATCGAGGATCTGTTCGGTACGGCCGTTGACGTCGAATGGGCGTTGGACGGCAAGACGGAGGAGTTGTACGTCGTCCAAGCGCGTCCCGAAACGGCCCATCGCAGGTCCGCCGGTTCCGGTCGGCTTCGAACCTTCCAAGTCGGCGAACACGGGCCGTTGCTGGCCAAGGGCGTCGGCGTCGGCAGCGGCTTCGCGACAGGCCGGGCGCGCAGGCTGTATTCCCCGGGAGACGACGGGGATTTCCGGGATGGCGACATTCTCGTCACCGCGAACACCGACCCCAACTGGTTGCCGATCATGCGCAAGGCCGGCGCGATCATCACGGACCATGGCGGGCGGACCTCCCATGCCGCCATCGTAAGCCGGGAACTTGGGCTGCCGGCGGTCACCGGAACCGGCGACGGCACGTCGTGTGTTGCCGACGGCACGATCGTCACCGTCGTTTCCGGGGCGGACCGAAACGGGTTCGTTTACGAAGGCGCCGCGGACATCCTGTCGCGGGAGATCGACGTTTCCGCGATCGAGGAAACCAGGACCAAGGTCATGCTGAACCTGGCCAACCCGGAAACCGCGTTCGAGTGGTGGCGGCTGCCGGCCGACGGCGTCGGCCTGGCCCGCATGGAGTTCATCATTTCCAACCACATCAGGGTCCACCCGCTGGCATTGGCGCATTTCGACCAGCTCGAAGACGCGGACGCGGCGCGGCAGATCGCCGAACTGACAAGTGGCTACGCCGACAAGGCCGAATTCTTCATTGACCGGCTTGCCGAAGGTCTTGCGGCGATCGCGGCGGTCGCCTGGCCCCATCCGGCGATCGTGCGGACCAGCGATTTCAAGACCAACGAGTACGCGGGGTTGCTCGGCGGGCGGATGTTCGAGCCGGCCGAAGAGAACCCCATGATCGGCTGGCGCGGGGCAAGCCGGTATATCGACCCGGCCTACGCCGAGGGCTTCCGCCTAGAATGCGCGGCGTTGCGCAAGGCGCGATCCGAATACGGGTTCGACAACATCAAGGTCATGCTGCCATTCTGCCGCACGGTGCGCGAGGCGGAAATGACTCTGGATCGGATGGCGCTTCAGGGTCTGAAGCGCGGCGCCGAGAAACTCGACATTCTGATGATGTGCGAAGTTCCGTCGAACGTCTTCCGAATCGACGAATTCGCGGCGCTTTTCGACGGGTTCTCCATCGGCAGCAACGACCTGACCCAGCTTGTCCTCGGAGTAGACCGGGATTCCGAACGGCTTCAGAACACCTTCAACGAGATGGACCCGGCCGTGCAATGGGCAATCAGGCACGTCATCGAACGCGCGCATCTCGCCGGCCGGAAGGTCGGTATCTGCGGCGAAGGCGCCGGCGACGACGGGGTATTCGCCAGTTTCCTGATCGACGCGGAGATCGATTCCATCTCGGCAGCGCCGCATGCCTTTCCCGAGGTGAAGCGACGGGTGCTCGAGGCGGAACGCATCCGGCCCCGGTTTGGGGAGTTCCGGAAGGCGATCTGAACCACTGCCTAAGCCATCGGTTCCAATCCCGATGAGGACAGGACAGACAGATGACGTATACGCACAGGTTCCATCCTTCGATCTGTCGCGCTAACGACATTCGCGGCGTCGTCAACGAGACGCTGACCGAAGAGGATGCCTACGCCCTGGGCCGCGGTCTGGCGACCATGGTCGTCCGCGATGGCGGCAAATCCATCGCGGTCGGCAGGGACGGGCGGGAAAGTTCGCCCAGCCTGGCGGACGCGGTGTGTTGCGGGATCGAGGATTCGGGCGGAATCGCCTGCGCGATCGGGGTCGGTCCCACGCCCATGCTCTATTTCGCGACGCACAGCCTGGACGTCTCGGGCGGTGTCATGGTGACCGGATCCCATAATCCGCCCGGCTACAACGGGTTCAAATTGGTTCTGGGAACGCAGGTCTTCCAGGCGTCGACGATCCGACGCCTGTCCAGGCTGCTTGAATCCGGCGATCTGGAGGAAAACGGCGCCGGAACAATCATCTACTGCCCCGTGCGGGAAACCTACGTCGAGGCCATGCTTGATCGGATAGAGGAACTCGGCTCCCGCAGCTGCGCCTGGGATCCGGGAAATGGCGCCGTCGGCGCGGTCATCGAGGACATTCTCGGCAGACTGCCGGGACAGCACGTGGCGATCAACGCGACCGTGGACGGAACCTTTCCGGCTCATCACCCCGATCCCAGCGACCCCGACAATCTTCTTGCGCTGCGGGAACTCGTCGTCACCCGGAAATGCGACGTCGGCTTCGCGTTTGACGGCGACGGCGACCGGTTGGGCATTGTCGACAGCCGTGGCCGGATCGTCTGGCCCGACCAGTATCTCGCCCTGCTGGCGCGGCCCATCCTGCGCCGCATGCCCGGCGCCAAGGTGATCGCGGACGTCAAGTCGAGCGACGTGCTGTTCGACGTGATCGCTGCGGCCGGCGGTTCGGCGGAAATGTGCAAGACCGGACACGCCCTGGTGAAGCAGAGGCTGCGCGAAACCGGGGCCATCCTTGCCGGCGAGATGAGCGGCCATATCTTCTTCGCGGACAGGTGGTTCGGGTTCGACGACGCGTTGTATGCGGCGCTTCGTATCCTGGAGGCTCTGCAGGCGGAAGGTATAGAGATGTCTGAATTTTTCGATCAATTGCCGCAGACGTCCAACACGCCTGAAATCCGTTTGACCTGCGACGATGCGATGAAATTCGAGGTCGTCAAGGAGGTCTCCGGTATCGTCGCCGCGAGGAACGGCAACGTGATCGACATCGACGGCGTCCGCGTCAAGTCCGACGGCGGTTGGTGGCTGTTGCGCGCGTCGAATACCGAACCGGCGCTCGTCGCGCGCTGCGAAGCCCGGAACGAGCAATCTCTGACCCGCCTGAAGGATGAGTTGGCGGAAATCCTCGGCCGCATCGGCGTCGACGGTTCACGCCTGTACGGCGGGTGACCGCGGGCGGCGGAAATCACGGAATGTTCCTGCCGATCTTTCACTTTGGTCACTGTCACTTAGCGGCGTCATCGTCAATCCTGAGGATCAAGCCACAACCTGACTGAAAGGAGAGTGCAATGAATAAGCTGATACCTGTATTGGCAGGCGTGGCGATGGTGTTGGCGACGATGGTGTACCCCGCCGTTGCCCAGCAGCAGACCGATCCCATGCGCGGCAAGGGCGCCAGTCCGCCAATGGCCGAAGAAGGCGGCACCGGAGGAACGCCCGGCGGCGATACCGCGATTCCCGGCGGCGGCAAGTCGATGCCTCATGGCTCGGCGACGCCTGCGCCACAAACCGGTGGCGACGCCAAGCCGGATGACTACGTTTCTGCGAAGGAACTTCGCGGCAAGGACGTGTTTGACAAACAGGGCGACAAGGTCGCGACAGTCAAGGACGTCGTGGCCAAGCCCGGTAAGCCGCCGGAAGTCCTGGTGATGACCGTCGGTTCGTTCCTTGGCTTCGGCGGCAAGGACGTGCGCGTGCCGGTGAACGAGGTTTTCGTCGGCGAGAAGGGCGAACTCGTGGTCGCCATGAGCGAAGAGGAATTGGAGAAGTTCCCCCCCGAGCTTCCGCGGTAGACCCTAACCGCGGATAAGACTCCTCCTTGGAGTCGGCCTGCCCAACCAGGAGCACCGTCCGGAGACTATCGTGCCGGACGGTGCTTCCTGGAAGGGGAGGGGTTCGGCCACGGCGAAATCACAGGAATGTCACAGTATTCTCACGGCGTCCCCTCCAACTATCGGATGCATCGGGGACGCGCCTTTTCCCCCTCCCAACCGGCAGAAAGCGAAGGACATAAATGACCATGACTAGAACCATCCCCGTCCTCGCCCTGGTGGCGGCATTGGCATTGAGCGGCTGTTCCGGCCTGTCCAAGAGCGAACAAATGACCCTGAGCGGCGGTGCGATCGGTGCCGGCGCGGGGGCACTCGGTACGTTCGTGACGGGCGGCTGCGTGGCTTGCGGCGCGGCGGTCGGCGGCGCGGTCGGTGCCGGCGCCGGGTTCCTGATCGATCAATACCAGGGGCGCAATTGACAGGGGCGCATGCTCGCGTCCGGTCGCGAGGAATTGGTAAATCGCGCCGACTTCGCGCCGACGAAGTGCCCCGGAATTCCCGGGTTTATGCGCAATTCTGGCGGGTGGCGGATGAGTGGGGATTGACAGGGGGTGTGTTCCCGGGAGGAAATAGGATACACTCGGCTCCCGCTCCTGCTCGTCGGGAGGATCGGGACGGTGATGTTCAACTGTCGAACCTCTGTGCGGGTCGTCGTGTGCCTTTTGTTGGCGCCCGGCATGGTGGCTTGCGCCCAGGTTGAAGATTTCATGGCGCGTATCGGATTGGAGCCGCCGGGGCAGGCGCCTAGCGCGACGACGCAGGAACCCGCGCCCGAACGTGCACGGCGCGGCGAATCGGAAGTTGCCAAAGCCGAGGTTCCACGAAGAAACGGTCTGGCCGCGTCGGGCCTCCTGACGGGCTTCACCGAAGGGGAGGCGGCGGACCTCCTTGGAAATCCACAAGCGGTGTCGGAAAATCCGCCGGCGATCATTTGGAACTATGCGTCCAAAGATTGCCACCTTTCCCTGTTCTTCTACAAAGATGTGAGCACCAACACCTTTCGTGTGCTGACCCACAAGGTGACGCCAGAAAAGACGGATGCGAAATCCTGTGTCGATGCAATTCGCAAGAAACGGGGGTGACATGAAGAACGACCACAACGAATCCCAAGGGCGAATTTGGATCGTCGACGACGACGAATTCTTCCGCGACTCCATCGCGCAGAACCTGATTCACAAGGGATACGAGGTCGAGGCGTTCGGTGACGGGCCGGCCCTGCTGGCGAATCTGACGGATGACGCGCAGATCGACCTGCTGCTTTTGGACTGGAAGATGCCCGAAATGAACGGCATCGACGTGTTGCGCCACGTGCGCGAGGGGGGGCACGACCTTCCGGTGATCTTTCTGACGGTCCTCAGCGAACAGATATACGAAGAGGCGGCCTTGTTGGGCGGGGCGGTCGACTTTATCGAGAAATCAAGAAGCTTCACCATCGTCCTGCGCCGGATCGAACTGATCCTGGGCGGCCAACGCGGGACGAGCGACGACGCCGGGGACGCGCTCGGCGGCGGGGACCTGACGGTCGGGCCGTTACGCCTCGACCTGCAGTCGCGCCGCGCCTATTGGCAGCGCAAGCCGGTCGACCTGACCTATTCCGAGTTCAGCATGGTGCACGCCCTTGCCAGCCGCGCCAACAAGGACGTCGCCTACCGCGATATCTATGACGTGGTCAGGGGCAGGGGGTTCCAGGCCGGCCAAGGGTCGGAAGGCTATCGCGCGAACGTACGCTCGTCGATCAAACGCATCCGCCACAAGTTCCGGGAGATCGATCCCAGCTTCGACTGGATCGAGAACTACCCGGGCTTCGGGTACAAATGGAGGGTATATCAATAGATGGAGCGCGCCGGCTCAAGGCGCATTGGCCGCTTGTGGCGTTCCTTCGTCACCAAGTTGGTCGTCACGCTCATCGTTTTCGCCGCGGTTCCGGTCCTGATCTATGACCTGCTCGACGAAGCGGACAGAGAGCGGAACGCGCTGCTCTTCCGCATCATGCAGGAAGAAGGACGACTGATTTCGGAAGGCCTTCTGCCCTATCTCGAGGAGTTCTCGCCGAAGGCGGCGGCAGAACTTGAGGGTCTGCTGCCCAAGCTGGCGGCCGGCGGGACCACCATCAAGGTCCTATTCCGGCCGGCCGGTTCGACCAAACCGAACCGGTTCTTCTTCGTCGCCTCCCATCCCAAGGTTTCCGGCGCCATGCTGGACGCCGAGCAACGAAACCTTGTGGATACGGGCCTGCTGTCCAAGATCAGCGAATCGTGCGATTTCCGCCGCTCCCTGGCCACGGACTTCACCAACGCGTCCGGCGAGGAAGAGGTGATGACCTACCTTGGGTCAAGGTACACGTCCAACGGTTGCTGGGTCATCCTCACGTCCCTCGCGCGCCGCCACATTCTTTACTTTTCGCCGGATCGCCAATATTGGCAGACACCGGAACTCAAGGTCGCCCTGGCCATTTACGGCTTCATGGCGGTATTGGTCCTGTCCATCTTCACGGACGCCTGGCGCAACCTGCGCCGGTTCAGCCGTGTCGCCCATGCCCTGCGAACCGGCAGCAAGACGGGCACATCGTTTCGCGACCAGAACCGAATCCCCGAACTTGACGGCGTGGCGTCCGACTTCGACGAACTCGTGGTCGCACTGCGCCGCTCGGAGCAGCTGATCCGGCAGGCCGCCGAAGAGAACGCGCACGCTTTGAAGGCGCCGCTTGCGGTGATTTCCCAGTCTCTGGAGCCGATCCGCCGCGCCGTGCCCGTGGACAACGCGCCCGGGCGGAAAAGCCTCGACCTCATCGAACGGTCGGTCGAGCGGCTTGACGCCCAGATTTCCGCGGCCCGCCGGATCGAGGAAGCGACGGCCGAACTGATGGATCAGCGCATGACGGTGATCGAGCTTCCGCGCCTGCTGCCGGTATTGGTCGAGGAATACCGGACGCGGGCCGAGGACCGCGACATCGCGGTCCACCTGGACGTCGCGCCGGGCTTGCGTGTGCTGGGCAACGACAACCTGATCGAGTCGGTGATGGAGAACGTGCTGGAGAATGCCCTGGACTTCTCGCCATCCCATTCGGCGATCCGCGTCGCGGCGGCGCCCGACGGCGGGATGGCGGTCATCCGCATCGACGACGAAGGGCCGGGCGTCAAGGAAGGGGACAGGGATAATATCTTCGGCCACCATTTCTCGACACGGCTGGCCGATGGCCTTAACGGCAACTACGGAATCGGCTTGTGGATCGTCCGCCGCAACGTCGAAGCCATGGGCGGCACGGTGATCGGTACGAACCTTCCCGCGCGCGGGTTCCGCATCGAAATTCGCCTGCCGCGGCGCTGATGCCGCCTGGCGGTTCAAGTCCGCATGAAAACGTCGTGCACCTGCACCTGTCCGACTGAATTCCGGATCAGGACGCTGCAGGCGAACTTCTCGAACGCCGGCTCGTCGACCTTTGCGAACAGGAGGCAGGCCCCATCCTTTAGGTGCCGGCGCAAGGTGCGAGCAATGCGCGCGTCGAGCCATTCCTCAAGCCGGGTCACGTGGCGACAGGCCGCCGCATTTCCCGTGCCGCCGGCCGACGCGGGCTGGTTTTCGCCGTCGTCGCCCTCGGCAAGCACCACACAGACGTTGTCGGCACCGCGTGCGGCGATCCGTGCGGCCAATTCGCCATCAAAGGCCGATCTGTCCGCCAGAAGGCAGAGCTTCGTGCCGGTCGGAGGCTGTGACTGGAATTCGTCGAGGGCGTGACCCACGCTTTCGAGCGTGGTGAACACGCCGACGGCCACGCGGCTTTTTTCCGCCGGTTCCCCGCCGCCGTCCTCGACCTTGCCGCCTTCGAGAAAGGTGGGATTTCCGTCACCTTCGCCCCTGTGGTGGGCGGGAAAGGTCGATGTGCCAGAGATGCCCATGGCAGGCCATCACGATTGTCTGTGGGTTCTAGAATTCATCCTCGCACTCGGCGAGGTCTTCGAGTTCGAAGATATCCCGTATCACCACCACCGACGAATGAGGCAGGTCAATTACCCCGGAATTTTTCATGACGGTCAGAATCCGGCTGACGGTCTCGACGCTCAAGCCCAGATAGTCCGCCATGTCGCGGCGGCGCATGGGCAGGGTCAGGGTGACGCTGCCGCCCTTGTTCCCGTCACCCAACCGTTCGACCAGTTCAAGGAAGAACGTGGCGATGCGTTCCTGCGCTGACTTGCGGTTCAGGGTCACGAAACGCTCCTGAAGGATGGCAAGTTCGGACGTGGCGAAATCCAGAAGCCGTTCGGCGATCTCCGGCCGTGCCGCAGCACTCTTCAGCAAGGCCCCTTTCGGAATCCGGCGGATGCGGGCCGGCGAGACAGTCTGGCTGCTGAAGCGGTGGCGTTCGCCCTGTACAAGCCCGATCAGGTCGCCCGGATAGCTGAAGGAAACGACCTGACGCCGTCCGTCACTCATGGTGCGAAAATTGCACACGATGCCCGTCACGACTTCGTGGACGAACGCCGCGTCGTCGCCCTCGTAAAACAGATAGGTGCCGGCGGCATATCCCTGCGTGGACTGCTGGCAGCCGGGTAGTTCCGCCCAACCGGTAACGGCGGTCTGACTGGCCGACGGCTTGCTGTAGGCGACCTGATGGATGTACATGACGTTACCCTTTCTGCCCTCGTTCGAAAGCGACGCCTTCGATGGGAACAAGTAGAGCAGCGGTCTGTATCGCCAATAGGTGTCCGGTGTAACGGTATGTAACGATTTGTAACGGCGACGGAAGCATTGGCGCCTGCCGGACCGGGAGTTTCGCGGCGCATGACCGGCGATGGTTTTCGTCGGCGCGAATGTTGGCTACTATGTCGAGGATTCTTGGGGTAAATCGCGGTTTGTGGACGCTTAATGCCGACTTCTTTGAATGGCCATATTCTGATCGTCGATGACGACCCTCAGGTGCGGAAGCTGCTGCGGCGGTGTTTCGAACCCGAGGGCTTCCGCGTAAGCGAAGCGGCGACCGGGGAAGAGGTACTCGGCAAATCCCTGGACGACGTCGCCCTGGTCACCCTCGACTTGAACCTGAACGGCGAGGACGGCCTTGACGTTGCCCGCGAGATCCGGGCGCGGTCGGACGTTCCCATCGTCATGGTGACGGGCAAAGGGGACACCATCGACCGCGTCGTCGGGCTGGAGCTTGGGGCGGACGATTACATCGCCAAGCCGTTCCACGTGCGCGAGGTCCTGGCCCGCGTCAAGTCCGTGATCCGGCGCACGGCCGCGTTGAGGACCGAGACCAAACCCGCGGAAAGCGGCGGCCAGGCGCGATTCGCCTTCGACCGCTGGATCGTCGATTTCGACCGGATGGAACTGCGGCGGGATAGCGGCGAACTCTGCGATCTGACGTCAGGCGAGATGCGCCTGCTTGAGGTTTTCGTCACACGGCCGAACCGGGTGCTGTCCAGGGATCAGTTGATGGATCTCTTGAAAGGGCATGACTGGGCGCCGTCGGATCGCAGCATCGACAACCAGATCGCCCGGCTGCGCAAGAAGATCGAGGCCGATCCCAACAACCCCGACCTGATCAAGACGGTGCGGGGGGCGGGGTACAAGTTCACGGGTACCGTACAGCCGGCGGCCTGAGCCGATTCCGACACGGCCTATTCGCCGCGCAGCGCATTCCTGATGGCGCGGG
>PFFW01000136.1:10079-10475 GCA_002781745.1 Rhodospirillales bacterium CG15_BIG_FIL_POST_REV_8_21_14_020_66_15 | reverse complement strand
CGATTGGAAAAGATGTAGGTGTTGATTGTTTATCAGATTTAGATTGTAAATCAGATAATTGTGATTTAGGCACAAGTAAATGTGTGGCTAGTGGTTCCTCTGGTACACCCGGTACACCTGGTGATGGTTCTTTAAATGCTGGTGAAGTTTGTACAAATGCTGATTTGTGCGCTTCAGGCCTAACTTGTACGCAATCAGAAGTAAGTAGTCCTATTAAAAAATGTTATTCACCTAATAGTGTCGGAAGCAGTGGTTATTGTAATCCAACTTTTGCATATTGTAAGATAGAGTTGAAATGTATGCCAGCATTTTTTTGTGCAGCTAGAGAAGTAGGGGATGATTGTACGGGCAATGCCCAATGTGGATCTTTACTTAGGTGCAATACAGACACTAAAA
>PFFW01000136.1:0-10012 GCA_002781745.1 Rhodospirillales bacterium CG15_BIG_FIL_POST_REV_8_21_14_020_66_15 | reverse complement strand
TGATCGAGGATTCGGCACCCATGCTGGCGGCCCTGGAATAGGCCGCGACCCCCGGCACCCGTCCCGGCCGCAAACCCGTCCCGGTCTTCCGGCTCCCGAAAGTTGAGCGTCGGGCGGCGCGCATATAGAATGCCCGCTGTTCGCCGGCGCGGCCGTCATGGGGGAGGCGCGGCACGGAAGGGCGCCGCCGGCAGCGCAGTCGAAAGGACGACGGCATGCCAGATCTCCTCGACCCCCTGTTTCTCGCCCGCCTGCAGTTCGCCTTCACGGTTTCCGCGCACATCGTCTTTCCCGCCTTCTCCATCGGCCTCGCCAGCTATCTGGCGGTGCTCGAAGCATTGTGGCTGTGGACCCGCGACAACGCCTACCTCAAGGTATTCGACTACTGGAAGGTGATCTTCGCCGTCACCTTCGGCATGGGCGTCGTGTCCGGCATCGTCATGAGCTACCAGTTCGGCACGAACTGGAGCGTGTTCTCCGACAAGACCGGGCCCGTCCTGGGGCCGCTGATGGGCTACGAGGTGCTGTCCGCCTTCTTCCTGGAGGCCGGGTTCCTGGGCGTCATGCTGTTCGGCTTCGATCGGGTCGGCCGCCGCCTGCATTTCTTCGCAACGCTCATGGTCGCCGCGGGCACGCTGTTTTCCGCCTTCTGGATCCTGTCCGTGAACTCGTGGATGCAGACGCCCCAGGGCCATGACGTCAACGAGGTCGGACAGTTCGTCCCGGCGGATTGGTGGGAGGTCATCTTCAATCCGTCGTTCCCGTACCGCCTGGTCCACATGGTGCTGGCCGCCTACCTGACCACGGCCTTCGTGGTCGGCGGCGTCGGCGCCTGGCACCTGCTGCGCGACAACCGCGACCGGGGTGCGCGAATCATGTTCTCCATGGCCATGTGGATGGCGCTGATCGTGGCGCCGCTGCAGGTCGTCGCCGGCGACTTCCACGGCCTCAACACCCTGGAGCACCAGCCCGCCAAGATCGCCGCCATGGAAGGCCATTACGAGACCCGCCGTGGCGCCCCCCTGATCCTGTTCGGCCTGCCCGACGACACGGCCGAGGAAACCCGCTTCGCCGTCGAGATCCCCAAGCTGGGATCGATGATCCTGACCCACGACTGGAACGGCGAGGTCAAGGGCCTGAAGGCCTGGCCCAGGGAGGACCGCCCGCCGGCCGAGGTGGTGTTCTGGAGCTTCCGCGTCATGGTGGCGCTCGGCCTGGCCATGGCGGCGGTCGGGTTGTGGAGCGGCCTACGTCGCCTGCAGGGACGCCTTTTCGACGGACGGTGGCTGCCGTGGACGGTGGTCGCCATGACGCCCTCGGGCTTCGTCGCGGTGATCGCCGGCTGGATCACCACCGAAGTCGGCCGCCAGCCCTGGACCGTCTACGGCCTGCTGCGCACGGCCGAGTCCGTCTCGCCCATAGAGGCGGCGGCGGTGGGCTCCTCGCTGACCGCCTTCGTCGCGGTCTATTTCGCCGTGTTCGGCGCGGGAGTGTTCTACATCCTACGGCTGATGGCGCGGCCGCCGGGCGCCGGCATCGAATACGGCATCGGCCCGACCCGCGCGGCGGGAATCATGCCGGGCCCCGCGGTCGGACGCCGCGCGGCGCCGCCCCCGCAGCCGGAACCGGGCAAGGGAGGCTGAGGCCATGACGATCGATCTCGCCTTCATCTGGGCCGGCTTGATCGCCTTCGCGATCCTCGCCTATGTGGTGCTCGACGGCTTCGACCTGGGGGTCGGCATCCTGTTCCCGTCGCTCAGGACCAGACAGGAGCGCGACCTTGCCATGAATTCGGTGGCGCCCGTGTGGGACGGCAACGAGACCTGGCTGGTGCTCGGCGGCGGCGGGCTCTACGCCGTGTTCCCGCTGGCCTATGCGACCGTCCTGCCCGCCCTCTACGCACCGCTGGTCGCCATGCTGATCGGCCTGATCTTCCGCGGCGTGTCGTTCGAGTTCCGCTGGCGCACGCAACGCGGCAGGTTCCTATGGGACTGGGGCTTCGCCGGGGGCTCGATCCTTGCGGCCTTCGCCCAGGGCGTCACCCTGGGAGCGCTTGTCCAGGGCATCGAGGTCGTGGACCGCGCCTATGCGGGCGGCTGGTGGGACTGGCTGACGCCGTTCAGCGCCGTGACCGGGGTCGCCCTGGTGGTCGGTTACGCGCTCCTGGGCTCGACCTGGCTGGTCATGAAGACCCGGGGCAACCTGCGCGCCCATGCCCAGAACGTGGCCCGCCGCGCCGGCGCGGTGACCCTGCTGCTGATCGCCGGGATCAGCGTCGCGACGCCCTACCTCAACCCCGCCTACCTGGTACGCTGGTTCTCGGGGACCACGGCGGCGTTCAGCGTCGTCGTGCCGATGCTGGTCGTGATGTGCGCCTGGCACCTCTACCGCGGCCTGGCGGACGACAGGGACGCCCAGCCGTTTCTCGCCGCACTCGGCCTGTTCGTGCTGTGCTATGCCGGGATCGGCATCAGCTTCTACCCCTACATGGTGCCGCCGAGCCTGACCATCTGGGACGCGGCGGCCCCGGACGAAAGCCTGGCCTTCCTGCTGGTCGGGGCGGTCGTGCTGCTGCCGATCATCCTCGCCTATTCGGCCTATGCCTATTGGATCTTCCGCGGCAAGGTCGATCCGTCGGAGGGCTATCACTGAGCGGGCGGGAACCGCCGCCGTCCGCGCGCCGCCGCTGGCTGTGGTTCGTCGGCCTGTGGGCGGCGGGCGTCGCCGCCGTCGCCGCCGCCGCCTTGCTGATCCGGCTGGTTCTCGTACCCTGAGGCGGGGTGCAACTCCGGCGCGCGCCGGGGCCTACGGCATCGACGAGGTGGTGGTGTTGACCTGGACCTATCATCAGGCCGACCGGCGCAGGTCTTATGAGTTTCTTGCGGCGGCGGCACGGGGAAATATCGTCAAAAAACAGGCGAAGCCATCATGAAATATAATTTGCATTCCAAAAATATTTTTACGGTTTTGTTTCTGATTTTCCGATTACCGGAACATGGTTCTTATTAATTCATATTTTCGGACATGTTTTTCATTTTAACCGTTTGACTTCACGCCCTCATGCCCTTACGGTGCGCACCCAGCGAGTTGCATTTTGTTTTCGTGATTTGAAAGACCGGCCCGCCGGTCATCTTCGTGATCCCCTGACAATGCGAGCGTTATTTCGGCCGATCCGGCGCATGAGGCGCCGTGCGGCATTCACCCCCTGTTAGAGGACATCGACATGACCACAGGTACCGTCAAGTTTTTCAACGCCGACAAAGGCTATGGCTTCATCGAACCGGAAGACGGCTCCAAGGACGCCTTCGTTCATATTTCGGCCGTCGAACGGGCCGGACTGAGCACGCTCAAGGAAGGCCAGAAGGTCACCTACGACCTGACCGCCGGGCAGAACGGCAAGACCGCCGCCGAGAATCTGTCGCTCGCCGACTGATCGGAACGACGCCGGGTCAGGGGAAAGAGCCCGCTTCGGCCGGCCCTTTCCCGGCCTTGGCGCCGGCATCCGTCCGCAAGAACCTACCGATCCGTTCCCATCCGGAGAGACGACGATGGCGCGAAAGCCCAACTACGATTTCGAACGCAAAGAACGCGAACGCCAGAAGGCCGCGAAGAAGGCCGAGCGCGCCGCCGCGAAGGAAGCGGCAAAGGCGGGCCCGTCCGACGGCGCCGGCCGGCCCGACGCCGAGAGCACGCCGCCGCTTCGGCCCGCGACGCCCGAATAATTTCGGCGGCGCGCGACCGCCCCACGGCGCCGCGCCAGGGACCACGTCTCCACACGAACACCCGTCACCGCCGGCCCGCGCCGGGGCAGTCGCCCTGCGCCGCGCGCCCGGCCGAGACCCCGACTAGGAATTTTCATGACAACCGAACAAACCTTTCTCATCACCTATGGCCTGCACAACTTCGTCAGCCATTCCCCGGGCCATGGCCAAAACGCCTTCGTCATCCTCCGCCGCGAAGGTCTCGACATGGTGCGCCATGCCACCTCCCTGATCCAAGGCAGCTACGGCGACCGGGCCGACATTCGCCTGGTCTAAACGTGATCCGGAGCCCCCGGTTGATTCGGGAACACGCCGTCCAGCAGGGCGCGGCGGAACCTGCGGTCGCGCTTCAGATGCCATTCCCGGGACATGGCCGCGCCGCGCGTGGCGAACCGCTCCACGTACAATATCCGCCAGACGCGGCCCCGCGTGCTTTTCGCCCCGCGCCCGCCATTATGGGCGGCGAGCCGGGCCGCCACGTCCGTCGACCAGCCCACGTAGGTCAAGGGGCGGCCGCCGTTCCAGGAGCCCAGAACGTAGACGTAACAGCCATGTGATGCGTTCGCGGTTTCCATTCCGGCTCGGGGTTCCTAGATTGAGGATCAACCCAGCAGAAGGATTATCCCGAATGAGCGCGCCGATCACCCTGGAAGTCTTCTCCGATTACGTCTGTCCCTGGTGCTACCTGGGCGACAACCGGGTCAAGAAGCTGCAGGCCGAGTACGACATCGTCATCAAGCGGGTGCACTTTCCCCTGCATCCGGAGACACCGGCCGAGGGCCGCACCCTGGCCGACATGTTCGGCACCGGGCCCGAGGAGATCGCCCAGAAAAACGCCCGCATGCAGGGCCTGATGCAGGCCGAGGGCCTGCCCTTCAAGGACCGCAGCCATACCTACAATTCGCGCCTCGCCCAGGAAGTCGGAACCTGGGCCGAGACGCAGCCGGGCGGCGAAGCGATCCACGATCGCTTCTTCGAGGCCTATTTCGTGGACCGCCGCAACATCGGCGACGTCGAGGTGATCCTGGACGTGGTTCGGAAGGCCGGCCTGGACGTGGATGAGGCGCGCAGGGTGATCGACAAGCGGACCTTCAAGGACGCCGTCGACGCCGACTGGGCCACGTCGCACCGCTACGGGGTGACCGGCGTGCCGACCTTCGTCGCCGCCACGCCCGACGGGCAACTGCACGGTCTGGTCGGCGCCCAGCCCTACGAGGGGCTGGAGCAGCTGGCGCAAGCCGTTGGCGCGAAGAAGCGCGCGCAGCCATAGTCGAAACCCGCCTTTTTGTCATTGCGCCACATCAATGCGCCGGGCCGCCACGGGAGTAGGGTAGGGTCATCAGCAACGGACCCAAGGAGGTTAGGAAGCTGACACCACCGGAAATAAGGGAACGAGACACTGGCTAACCTCGATAAGGCCCGATCATCGTCATCGGGCGGTGCAAGAAGCACCCACCAATGAAAGCCCCGCCATCAAGTGCGGGGCTTTCTGTTTGCGCGGCCTACAACCGGGTTCCCGGCGGAAGGCTGAACCCGCGCAGCAACGCCTCGGCGTCCATGGCCCCCTTGCCGGGGCGTTGCAGGCGCGTAAGGCGCAGCGCGCCCGTGCCGCATTGGACGGTCGCGCGGTCGTCCAGCACCGTGCCCGGCGGCTCGCGGCCGGGCGCCGCGATTGCTTGCGCCGCCAGAACCTTGATGCGCTCTCCGCCCCATTCGAACCAGGTGCCGGGCCAGGGATCGAAGGCGCGCACGGTGCGCTCCAGTTCCGCCGCCGTCTTGGTCCAGTCGAGGCGGCCCTCGCCCCGCTCCAGCTTGGCGGCATAGGTCGCCCCTTCCGTCGGCTGCGGCGTCGCTGTCAGCATCCCCGCCTGCAGTCCCGCAAGCGCCTCGACGATCAGCCGCGCACCCAGGGCCGACAAATCGTCGTGCAACGCGCCCGCCGTGGTCGCGGGCGTGATGGGCGCCTTCCCCGTCAGCAGCATCGGCCCGGTGTCGAGCCCTGCGTCCATCTGCATGATGGTGACGCCCGTTTCGGCGTCGCCCGCCTGGATGGCGCGCTGGATGGGCGCCGCCCCGCGCCAGCGCGGCAGCAGCGAGGCGTGGATGTTGAGGCAGCCGAGCCGCGGCGCGTCGAGCACCGCCTTGGGCAGAATCAGGCCGTAGGCGACGACCACCGCCGCGTCGGCCCCCAGGGCCGCGAAGGCGGTCTGTTCGGCCGGGTCCTTCAGGCTTTTCGGCGTGCGCACGGGGATTCCCTTCTCCAGGGCGAACGCATGCACCGGGCAGGGGGTTTCTTTCTGGCCCCGGTGGGCGGGCCTGGGAGGCTGCGCGTAGACGCATGTCACGCGGTGGCCCGCGTCCAGCAGCGCCCGCAGCGCCGGGATCGAGAATTCGGGCGAGCCCATGAAGACGAGGTCGAGGGCGGCATGGCCCGGCGCGGAAGGAGCCATCAGGCGCGCCGCCGGACATCGCGGTCGATTTCCGCGCCATGCTGGTCGCGGGCGATCTCGATCTCGTAAAGGCTTTGCAGGTTCATCCAGAACTGCGGCGTGGTGTCGAAAAACTTGGCCAGCCGCAGGGCCGTATCGCCGGTGATCCCGCGCTGTTCGTTGACGATGGCGCCGATCCGGGTCGCCGGCACGCGAATGGCCGTGGCCAACTTGTTGGCGCTGATGTCGAGCGGAACGAGGAATTCCTCGCGCAGGATTTCACCGGGGTGGACGGGCATGGTCATCTCCTAGTGGTAGTCGGTTATCTCGACGTTATGGGCATGGCCGCCGCGCCAGGCAAAACAGACGCGGTACTGGTCGTTGATCCGGATGCTGTATTGGCCGGCCCGGTCGCCCTTGAGCTTTTCCAGGCGATTGCCGGGAGGTGCCCGCAGGTCCAGGATTTCGTGCGCCGCATCCACCATCCTGAGCTTGCGCCGGGCGACGTCGGCGATGCACCGGATCATGGCAAATGACGCCCCCCGAACATAGAAGGCTTCCGTCTTCGGGCATGCGAACGTCTTGATCACACGACCAGAATATAACGCCTTACGTTATACGTAAAGCGTACAAAATTTCAAGGACGCGATTTTCAACGCGTCACACTCCCGCGACATCGGCGATTTCAGGATTTCCGAAAATGAACCAAGCATTCACGATTTTGTCGCGACCGATTTCATAAATGGCGACGACGTCGATGGTCCCTGGCCCCTCCGGAAAAGTGCGGGCGACAATCTCCCGATCGATGACCTTGTTTCCAACCGTGGTGCGGCTGATGAGTTTTCCAAAAAGGATCGGGTCTTTGAATCTGGCCAGATGGCGTTCGCGGATGGCCGCCGCGCCGGCCGCCAGCGACGTCGACGGAAATTCGAAATACCGTGCTTGTTCGGACCAGCACGCCATAAACGCATCGATATCTCGGGCGTTGCAGGCGTCCAATTGCCGCTGAATGAGTTCTTCGGCAGACGCAGGAGACGTGTTCCGCATTCAGGCCGGGGCCGCCTCGACAGCCTGCTGCTTTTTGAGTTTCTGCAGCTTCTTGATGATCATGTTGCGCTTGAGGGACGAGATGTGGTCGACGAACAGCACGCCGTCCAGGTGGTCGATCTCGTGCTGGACGCAGGTCGCCAGGATGTCGTCGGCGTCCAGCGTGCGAATCTCGTTCTCGCGGTCGAGGTAGCGCACCTTCACCGCCTCGGGCCGGACCACGTCGGCGTAATGGTCCGGCAGGGACAGACAGCCTTCCTCGTAGGTGCGCGCGTCCTCGCTTTCCCAGACCACTTCCGGGTTGGCCATCTGCAGGGGTTGGCGGTCCTCGTCGTCGCGCGCCACGTCGACCACGATGATGCGCTTGAGCACGCCCACCTGCGGCGCGGCCAGGCCGATGCCGTTGGCCGCGTACATGGTTTCCAGCATGTCGTCCATGAGCCGGCGGACCGCGTCGTCGACCTTTTTGACGGGCTCGGCCTGGCGCTTCAGGCGCGGGTCGGGAGCGACGATGATGTCGAGCTTGGCCATCTGATCAGTATAACCCGAAGTTTGCGGTGTGGAATTCCCCCCAGATATGGCCTGCGCGCCCGATGGTCAAGGGTTTGCCGCCCCGTGCGGGGGGCGCGGCGGCGGGACGTCCGGGACGGCCTACCTCAGAATCCGCACCGAATAGGTCACGGCCGCGCTGCCCTTGGCGGGCACGTCGAGGATCCAGCGCGCCTGCCCGCCCTTGCGCTCGAAATCCCGCGACTTGGTGACGATGGTCCAATCGCCCGGCAGGGTCTCGTCGAGCCGCAGCGCGACCGGCGCGTCGCGGCCGTTCTTCACCTCGATCCTGAAGGCGGCCTCGACGTTGCGGCCCTGGGCGTCCAGGCGCTTGAAGGCCGTCTGCTCGCGCCGCACCGTCACGTCGAAGACGCGGCCCAGGGTGATCTCGGCCGTCTCGCCGTCGGGAATGTCGGACAGGCGGCCGGCCCCCGCGAACAGCGGCACGCCGTCGCCCCCCGTCCGGTAGACGCGGAGCGCTCCCGCCGGCAGCGGCAGGCCGCCCGCGACCAGCGACCTGTTCGCGAAACTCAGGCGCAGCTCCGGATGTTCGGGCACGGATTCGCCCCGCTCGGGCCCGAACACGGGCGGATGGCCCGGGGCGATCAGGGTTTCCGTCACCGGCACCTCGACCGGGCCCAGCAGGGCGACCTGCATGCGCTCTCCGGTCATGAGCCGGACCGGCCCCGCCAGGGTGTAGACGTGGACCGCGCCCTGCGCTTCCCGCTGCGGCAGGCCCGCATCGGCGGCACCGGCGCGCGCGGCCTCGGCCATCATCGGGCGGGGCGCCTTGGCCAAGGGCTGCGCGCCGCCCACGCGGTTGACCTGGCCCGCGACCAGGCGGAGGCGCCCGGCGTCCAGGTCGACGCCCGTGTCGTTGGCGACCGAGGCCCAGCCGGCGAGGCTCAGGCGTTTGCCGTCGGGCGAGAGCGTTGCCGCGTAATCGGCCTGCCAGCCCAGGCCCTCGGTCAGGTAGGTCAGGGTCAGGCCCGAGACCGAAGGCGCCGCGTCGATGGCCGCCGTGAGGCGCGGGCGCGCGGAAAGCTCGCCCAGATCGTCGGGAAACACCAGCCGCCCGGGCAGGCCCGTCTCGATCCGCCCGCCCATGCGCAGGACGACGCCGTTCTGGATCGACAGCACCGTCGCCGTCTCGATCCGCTCCTCGCCCGTGGTCGGATGGACCTTGACCACGCCGATCTCGCGGCCGAGGAAGCGTTCCAGGAGGGCATGGGGGGTGAGGAGGTTGCGGGACAAGGTCAGGGACCGCACCGTGAGCGGCCCGCCGTCGCCGGCGAGGCGCAGGCTCTCGGCCACCGCGCCGTGGCTGATGCCGTCGAGCGCGATGTCGCGCGATCCCCGGGCCGGGGCCAGGGGCCGGCGTTCCCACACCTGGCCGAAACCGCCTGCGTAGACCGTCACCAGCCGTTCCGTCACCGGGGCGGGCGCCTGGGCATGGCTGCGAATCGGCAGGGCCAGGACCGGCAGGGCCACGACGGCGGCGGCGAACATGCGGGAGCAGGGGGAAAGGCGGGACATGGCGGTCTCCTTGGGCTTGGGCGTCATACGAAGTTCACCATTTGTTTTCACCTGCCGATTGCGGCAAGCTTGACCCTCTTTTCCGCGCGAAACAAGGCAGCGAAAGGTCATCGGTATGACCATTCTGGACAACACGGGCCTGGTTCTGGGGATCGGGCTCGGCCTGCTCGCTCTGCTGATCGCCGGGGTCTATGCCATGACCCGGCGGGCGCGGCGCGAGAACCTGGAGCAGATGGCCCGCATCACGCAGATGGCGGAGGCCCTGGCCCGCCAGCAGTCGGAGCTGTCCGGCGCCCTCAAGCAGTCGCAGATGACCGTCAGCGAGCGCCTGGACGGGCTCGGCAAGCGCCTCGGCGACAGCCTGCATCAGCAGTCGGAACGCACCGGCCAGTCCTTGAAGACGCTGTACGAGCGGCTGGCCGTCATCGACCACGCGCAGAAGAACCTGACCGACCTGTCGCAGCAGATGGTCGGGCTGCAGGACATCCTGTCGAACAAGCAGGCGCGCGGCGCGTTCGGCGAGATCCAACTGAACGACCTGGTGACCGCGACCCTGCCGCCCTCGGCCTATGCCTTCCAGGTCGGTCTAAGCAACGGCAAGCGGGCCGACTGCCTGTTGAAGCTGCCCAACCCGCCGGGGTCCATCGTGATCGACGCCAAGTTCCCGCTCGAAAGCTATCAGGCGCTGCG
>PFFW01000188.1:10707-10893 GCA_002781745.1 Rhodospirillales bacterium CG15_BIG_FIL_POST_REV_8_21_14_020_66_15 | reverse complement strand
CCGGCTGTCCGCGACGGCGATTTCCGGCATCAGCGCGACCATCGGGCGCATGAACGAGATCACCTCCTCGGTCGCCGCCGCCGTCGAACAGCAGGGCGCCGCCACGGCGGAGATCGCGCGCAACGTCGAACAGGCGGCGCTCGGCACGCAGGACGTATCGTCGAACATCCAGGGCGTGACCACGGC
>PFFW01000188.1:377-10534 GCA_002781745.1 Rhodospirillales bacterium CG15_BIG_FIL_POST_REV_8_21_14_020_66_15 | reverse complement strand
TATTTAGACCTATTGCCTTGATATGCGAATCTTGATACGAAACTCGCGACGGTGCCCCGAGTTACGGGGGGTAAAAGGGAATCCGGTGCGGTGGCAGCATGCCCCCAATTCCGGAACTGTCCTCGCAACTGTAAGCGGAGGCCGGCCGGCAACAAAAGCCACTGGGCAAGGAAGCCTGGGAAGGCAGCCGGACGGTTGAACCCCGCAAGTCAGGAAACCTGCCGTCAAGTAATCGTCCTTCCGTCGGTCGAGGATTGCCGGGGGTGCGGGATTCCGTAGCGACGATTTCGTGTCGACCATCCATCGCCCGAAGCGCGATGGGCGCCGTGTAAATTGTCGTGAGGACGATATGACAAATTCAAAGAAGCATCGTTTATTCCCGCTCGTGTTTTGCGCTGCGGCGTTCGGCGCCGTGACAAGCGGGCTGGCGAGCCCCGCGGACGCAGGCTCGATCAAGAACGCCAGCCCGGTCGAACTGACGGTGGGCGGCCAGTTGAACCGGGCCTTTCTCTACGTCAACGACGGCGAAGAGGGCATGTACCGGCATGTCGACAACGAAAACGATTCGACCCGCTTTTTCCTGAACGCGGAAGGCAAGATCAACGAGGACTGGTCGGTCGGCACCCGGTTTGAGATGCTGATGCGATCCAACCCCTCGAACGAGATGAGCGCCTCCGTGGAAAGCGCCGGCGCCGGCGGCTTCGAAAACGAAGCCGCGGAAGTGTTCTTCGGCCACAAGAGGCTCGGCACCCTGTTCCTCGGCCAGGGAGATACGGCGAGCGACGGCATTTCCGAAGTCGATCTGTCGGGCACGGCCGTTGCCGGCTATTCCTCGATCAGCGACGTGGCGGGCGGCTTCGCCTTCGTCACCTCCTCCACGGGCGCGCGTTCCTCCGCCACCATCGGCGGCTCCTCGGACAACCTGGACGGCCTTGGTACCGTCGACCGGATTCGCTACGATTCGCCGGTGTTCAACGGCTTCCAGTTGTCGACCAGCCTGCTGGACGGCGGCGCCGTAGACGCGGCGCTCCGCTATTCCGGCGAGATCTCGGGCATCGCCGTCGAGGCCGCGGCCGGCTGGTACAACGGTTCGTCCAATGCCAGCAACGACGACGCGTTCACGGATGGGGTCTCGGGCTCGATCTCGGCCCTGCTGCGAAACGGCTTCAGCGTGACGCTGGCCGCGGGCACCAAGGACGCTGCCACCCAGGGCCGCGACGATCCCGTGTTCGTTTACGGCAAGCTGGGCTATCAGGCCAAGCTGAACACCCTCGGCACGACCGCCTTTGCCGTCGACCTGGGGCGCTACAACGACGTGGAACAGAACGGCGACACGCTCGACACGGCCGGCCTGCAGGCCGTGCAGGAAATCGAGGGCACCGGCTCCAGCGTCTACATCGCCTACCGCTATCACACCCTGGACCGCAGCGGCACCGACTTCGACGCGATCCATTCGGTGATGACCGGCGCCTTCGTCGCCTTCTAGGGCGCCCGACACCACAGCCTGCTCTGGCACGCTCAGGGACGGGCCCCAATCGGGGCCCGTTTCCTTTTGCCGGGCCCGGAGGCTACTTGTGCCGTTCGCGGGCCTTGACGGCCGCCGCCGTCATCAGGGCGGCGGCCCCCAGAAGCCCCGCCGCCAGGGTCATCACCAGAACCCCGTCGTATCCGGCGGCCACCCAGACCAGACCGGCGAGCCCGGGCGCCAGCGCCGAAAACCCGATATAGGGCACGGCAAGCATGCCGGCGATGGCGCCGTACCGCCGGCGGCCCAGAAGCTCGGCCACGATCACCGGCCGGGTGATGCTCATGACCCCGTTGCCCGCCCCCTGGCACAGCACGAACACGACCAGCAGGCCCGGGACGGCATGCGCCCCCAGAAGGGCGGCCGACGCCGTCGCCATGGCCAACAGGCTGACCGCGGCGATGGGCGGGGTCGACGTCACGTGGCGCTGCACGGCGATGACGCAAAGCCGCCCGGCCACCTGCATGGGGCCGATCATGGAGGCGGCCAGCACCGCCGTATCGGCGCCGACGCCGCGCTCCGCCAACATGGGCAGCATGTGGGAAATCACCGAGAAGTGGTTGAGCGCCATCATGGCGTAGGACAGGCCCAGGAACCAGAACACCCAGGACCGCGTCGGCCTGAACGGCTTTCCCGTGTTCTCCGCCGCCGGTTCGACCGGCGCCTGGGTGTCCGGGCCGTGGTGGGCGAGCCCGAACAGCAGCAAGGGCACGCAGACAAAGGCCGCCAGCGCGGCGAACACCAGCACCACGTTGCGCCAGCCGATGACCGCTTCCAGCGTATGCACGGTCGGGAAACAGACCGTCCCGGCGAATCCGGCGACCAGGGTGACGATGGTGATGGCTTGGCGCGCGCGGTCCCCCATGATGCGCGTCAGCACGGCGAAACAGGGCTCGTACAGGCATCCCGCCATGGCGATCCCGAGCCCCGTCCACACGGCGTAGAACTCCCACAGTTCGGTGACCCGCGACAGCAGCACCAGCATCGCCGCGCCCAAGAGGGCCGAGGCGACGAACTGCGTGCGCCCATGTCCGTGATCGATGAGCCGCCCGGCCACGGGCGCCAGCAAGGCCGACGCCAGGAGCGATGCGGTGAGGGCGCCCGCGATCTCGACCTTGGACCAGGGGAAATCCCGCTCCCAGACGCCGAGGAGCGCGGGAAACATGTAATAGAAGCCCGCCCACAGCAGGGTTTCGGCCACGGCCAGCGGCCAGACGACGCGCCGGAACTGGTCACCAGCGACCACGGAAGGCCTCCTCGGTTGGCGGGACGGCGACGCAGGCGGATGCCTGCCGGATTCGTATAAATCAATTCATGTGACGAGGCAAAACGTGTCGCGGCCCCGCGCCGTCCGGCCGCCCCCTTGGTCGAACGCGGAGGCCGGACGCGCGAAGGAGGAACGCTCGAAAAAAAGAGGCGTCAGGGATGCGGGTCCTGGGACACCCGCATCTCGCGCCGACTGGCGGCGCACCTGACACCTCTCTTGGAGCCGGCCAGGCTCCACGCATTTGAAAGACGCCTTTCCGCCTGAGACAACCCTCCTCCCGTGGCCGCACCCTGGGCAGAGATCGAACCCCGGGACGACGGTGCCGCGAGCTTGCTTCCGGCGCGTCCGAAGACGCGGTCCAGGCCTGGGCCCGTCGGCGGGATGCCGGACTGCGGCTGATACCGGCTCCCTCCCTCCGGGTCGACGGGGCGGAGCCCCGTGTCACCTTCGGGTGACCCCGAACCGGACGGCCGGGGCCATGGCGACGCCTTTCAAAGCGCGCAACATCATGGGCGTCGGCGGGTTCCGGCGGCAACGCGGAAACCTGGGGATTACCGCCGAAAGTTGTGCATAACTCCGGCGGCTGCCCACAGACGATCCACACGTTTTCCACAGCCCCACCGGGACATCGTCGCTAAGGCATTGAAAGGCCGGGGGACAGAAGCTTCGAGCATCGTTCGAAGGGCGCGACGGCGCGCCGCGGCGAGCGCCACCGACAGCGCCGACCGCACCGCAGGAAAGGCGTCGGCGCCAACAGTGGGATACAAAAGACCACATACCATAAGTGCCTGAAAACGTGAAATAACCATTCGCCATCAGACGTTTGCGCAATTGCGAAATAGGGTTTACGTTTGCCCCGGATTTATCACTAGGCGAGGTTTCCAACATGGCGCGTCGCGAACGACCCCTGTCGCCCCATTTGCAGGTCTACCGGCCGCAAATCACTTCAATGCTGTCCATCGTTCACCGGATGACGGGGGTCGCGCTGACCGCCGGCATCCTGGTACTGACCTATTGGCTGTCCTCGGCGACATACGGCGCCGAGGCCTTCGCCACCGCGCAGGTGGTGATGGGCTCCTGGATCGGCCAAGTGGTTCTTTGGGGACTTGTGTTCGCGCTTTTTTACCACCTGTCCAACGGCATCCGGCACATGCTGTGGGACACGGGCCGCTATCTCGACATGTCGAGCGTGCGCAGCACAGGGTATATCATGGTCGCCGCCGCGGTGATCCTCACCGTGGCGACGATCGCCGCCGGCTACGGCATGTTGAGAGGCTAATCAGATGGAAATGCGATCTCCCCTGAGCCGCGCGCGCGGACTCGGTTCGACCGGCGACGGTTATGGCCACTGGTGGCTGGAGCGGATGTCCGCCATCGCCCTGGTCCCATTGACGCTGTGGTTCGCCTGGGCGATGACCGGCTTGGTCGGCGCCGACCTGGCCGCCCTCAAGGCCTGGGCCGGACGCGGCCAGAATGCCGTTCTGTTGATCTTGATGATCTCCGCCGGCCTGCACCACTGGTCGATGGGGTTGACGGTCGTTCTTGAGGATTACGTCCACGCGGAAAAGATTCGGGTGGGAGCCATCATCACCGTCAAGTTGGCGGCCGTCCTGTTGGCCGCGTTGAATATCTTCGCCGTGTTGAAGCTGGTGTTCGGGAGCTGATCCGAAAATGCCCAAAGCCTATGAACTGACCGACCACAAATACGACGTCGTCGTACTGGGCGCCGGCGGCGCCGGACTGCGCGCAACCCTCGGCATGGCGGCCGCCGGACTCAAGACCGCCTGCATCACCAAGGTCTTCCCGACCCGGTCCCATACCGTGGCGGCCCAGGGCGGCGTGTCGGCCGCGCTGGGCAACCTGGACGAGGACCATTGGGAATGGCACATGTACGACACGGTGAAGGGCGCCGACTGGCTTGGCGACCAGGATGCCATCGAATACATGTGCCGCGAGGCCGTGCCGGCGGTGATCGAGCTGGAACACTTCGGCATGCCGTTCTCGCGCACCGACGACGGCCGCATCTACCAGCGCCCGTTCGGCGGCCACATGCGAAACTTCGGCGAGGCCCCGGTGCGCCGCGCCTGCGCCGCCGCGGACCGCACCGGCCACGCCATGCTGCACACGCTTTATCAGCAGTCGCTGGCCCATAACGCCGAATTCTTCGTGGAATACTTCGCCATCGACCTGATCATGGGCGACGACGGCGTATGCGAGGGCGTCGTAGCCTGGAATCTGGACGACGGCACGATCCACACCTTCCGCGGCCACCTGACCGTAATGGCGACGGGCGGCTACGGACGAACCTATTTCTCCTGCACCTCGGCCCATACCTGCACGGGCGACGGCAACGCCATGTTCGCGCGCGCCGGCCTGCCGCTGCAGGACCAGGAGTTCGTGCAGTTCCATCCCACGGGCATCTACGGCGCCGGCTGCCTGATCACCGAGGGGGCGCGCGGCGAGGGCGGCTATCTGACGAACTCCGAGGGCGAACGCTTCATGGAACGCTATGCCCCCTCGGCCAAGGACCTGGCGTCCCGCGACGTGGTGTCGCGCGCCATGACCGTGGAAATCCGCGAGGGCCGCGGCATCGGCGAGAAGAACGACCACATCCTGTTGCACCTGGAACACCTGGGCGGCGACACGCTCGCCAAGCGCCTGCCGGGGATCACGGAAACGGCCAAGATATTCTCGGGCGTCGACGCGTCGAAGGAGCCGATCCCCGTGCTGCCCACGGTGCACTACAACATGGGCGGCGTCCCGACCAACTACATGACCGAAGCGCTCAACCCCACGGACGACAATCCCGACGCGGTGCAGCCCGGCATCATGGCCGTCGGCGAATGCGCCTGCGCGTCCGTTCACGGTGCCAACCGGCTCGGCACCAACTCGCTTCTCGACCTCGTGGTGTTCGGCCGCGCCGCCGGCATCCGCGCCGCCGAGATCATCAAGCCGGGCATGCCGCTGCGCCCCTACCGGTCGGGCTGCACGGACAAGGCGCTCGCCCGCCTGGACCGCCTGCGCCACGCCGACGGCGGCACCAAGGTCGCGGAAATCCGCGACGCCATGCAGCGCACCATGCAGAACGACGCCGCCGTCTACCGCACGGCGAAGACGCTCAAGGAAGGCTGCGACAAGATCTCCCGGATCTGGGCCTCCAAGGACGACATCCGGGTCGACGACCGCTCGATGATCTGGAACTCGGACCTGGTCGAGGCGTTGGAGTTGGAGAACCTGCTCATCAACGCGGTCTCGACCATCTATTCGGCCGAGGCCCGCCACGAAAGCCGGGGCGCGCAGGCCCACGAGGACTATCCCGAGCGCGACGACGCCAACTGGATGAAGCACACGCTGTGCTGGGTGAACGACGACGGCTCCGTGCGCCTCGACTACCGGCCGGTCCATACCTGGACGCTGACGGACGAAGTCGAGTACATCGAGCCCAAGGCCCGGGTCTACTAGGGAGACGGACGAAAAAAATGGTTGAATTCAACCTTCCCGCAAATTCGAAGATCACCCAGGGCAAGACCTTCAAGGCCGGCCCGGACGCCACCAACATCCGCAAGTTCAAGATCTACCGCTGGGATCCGGACACGGACGACCTGCCGCGCGTCGACACCTACGAGGTCGACCTCGACCGCTGCGGGCCGATGGTTCTCGATGCCCTCATCAAGATCAAGAACGAGATGGATTCGACCCTCACCTTCCGCCGCTCGTGCCGCGAAGGGGTCTGCGGGTCGTGTGCCTTCAACATCGACGGCACCAACACGCTCGCCTGCACCAAGGCGATCAGCGACATCAGCGGCGACGTGAAGATCTATCCCCTGCCCCACTTGCCGGTGGTCAAGGACCTGGTGCCGGACCTGACCCTGCCCTATGCCCAGTACAAATCCATCGAGCCCTGGCTGCAGGCGGACACCCCGGCGCCGACCCGCGAACGCCTGCAATCGGTCGAGGAACGGGAAAAGCTCGACGGCCTGTGGGAATGCATCCTCTGCTTCTGCTGCCAGACGAGCTGCCCCAGCTACTGGTGGAACGGCGACCGCTACCTGGGCCCGGCCATCCTGCTGCAGTCCTACCGCTGGATCGCCGACAGCCGCGACGAGGCGACGGGCAAGCGGCTCGACAGCCTGAACGACCCGTTCCGGCTGTACCGCTGCCACACCATCATGAACTGCACCAACACCTGCCCGAAGCACCTGAACCCGGGCCTCGCCATCGCCGAGATCAAGAAGTCGATCGCGGCAAGGCAGTAGGCGCATGGAAACCAGACAAGGAAAAGCCCGCCGCGAGGCGGGCTTTTCCGCTTCTGCCCGAACGTCAGTCGTACGACGGCGGGTCGTGCGGGTCCGCAGGCTCGAGGGTCAGGTCGCTGACGATGTCGTGGCTGATGCCAAGCTCGGGGACGGAGAGCGTCACCCTGGCCGTCACGCTGCCGTCCTGGGCCAGCTTGCCGGAATCGAGCGCGGCGCGCACGGCGGTCTCGATCTCGCGCTGGCTGGTCACGCCCACCTGCTTCAGGAATTTCCTGATCTGCATGTTGAAATGTTCTTCGTCCATCGCTTCCTCCGTCGGATGATGTGCCCCGTGCCTTGCTCTGAAACCTAGGGTGTGGCGGCGGCCCGGGCAACGGGCAAAGCGGCCCTTTCCATTTGGCGGAATTGGTCCTTTGCCAGGGAACCTTTCCGGGCCTACACGAAAGCCTTGGCGCGCTCCACGCCACGCCCCGGATTTTCAAGGAACAGGACCATGTACCGTCCCAAGCAGTTCGACGTCATCGAAATTCCCGAGATGCACCGCCTGATCCGGGAGAACGGCTTCGCCACCCTGGTCAACCAGGGGCCGGACGGGCTGATCGCCACCCACGCCCCCCTGCACCTTACCGACGAAACCGGCAACGGCGTTTTGTGGGGACACATCGCCAGGGCCAACGACCAGTGGCAGGCGTTCGACGGTACGGCCGAGACCCTGGCCGTATTCGCCGGCCCGCACAGCTATATCTCACCCACTTGGTACACGACGGAAAAGTCCGTGCCGACCTGGAACTACGAAGCCGTCCACGCTTATGGCCGACCGCGTATCATGGACGACCCGGAGGCCGTGCTTGCCCTCCTGTCGGAGCTATCCGATCAGTACGAGAGCGGACGCGATGCTCCGTGGCGGCTCGCCGGCCTGCCCAAAGTCTTCGTCGCCGCCCGGTTGAAACACATCGTCGCCTTCGAGATGCGCATCGAGCGCCTGGAGGGCAAGCGCAAGATGAGCCAGAACCGCAAGCCGGAAGACGTGAAGGGCGCCATGTCCGGACTGCGCGCCACGGGCCGCCCCGACGCCGCGGCCGTCGCCGACATCATGGCGGAAGCCAACAAGGACCGGCTTTAGGGTTTCCGGAACGGCTGAACCAGCAGGCCGCCGAGCCCCAGCCGGGCCGGGTCCCGGAAGCCACCGACGCCGAGCGCCATGGCGTCGTGGCCGTCGCGCGGCTGGGCACGGTAGGTGCCGAACAGGCGGTCCCACACCGACAGGTTGAAGCCGAAGTTCGAGTCCGTCTCGTCCCGGTGCACGGAATGGTGCACGCGGTGCATGTCCGGCGTGACGAGGACGCGGCGCAACGCGGCATCGAGCCATCCCGGCAGCGCCAGGTTGGCGTGGTTGAACAGCGACGTCGCGTTGAGCACGACCTCGAACACCACGACGGCCGCCGCCGGTGCGCCGAGCATCAGCACAAGCCCCACCTTGATGGCGATGGACAAGAGGATCTCCAGCGGGTGGAAGCGCACGCCCGTGGTCGTGTCGAACGCCAGGTCCGTGTGATGAACCCGGTGCAGGCGCCACAGCACGGGGATGTAGTGGACCGCCACGTGCTGGGCATAGATGGCAAGGTCGAACAGCACCAGCGTGAGCAGGAAGGCGGCCCAGCCGTCAACTCCGAGCGCGGGGAACAGGCCCCAGCCCCTGTCCGCCGCCAGGGCCGCCGCCGCCACGGGCAGGAAGGCGGGCAGCGCCCAGGCGACCGCGCGCACGGCCAGCGTGTCGAGCAGCACCAGCGCCGCGTTGCGCGGCCAGCGATGGCCGCGGTCGGCGCCCGGGCGTTTCGGCCACAGGGCCTCGGCCCCCATCATGGCGGCCAGCATGCCGGCGAAGCAGCCGAGACGCAGCAGGGGTTCGTTGGCGGCGATGAAATCGTTGAGCGCGGTCATGGGCCTGTGGGATGCGGTCGGCGGCGACGGGCCTGTTTCCCGTTCCGGATCGGGTTCCGGATGTAGTATGGTGCCTTTTCCCCCCGGCGGCCAGCGGGGCCACGGAAACGTGACCGGGGGGCTTGAAGAACTGACGGCGAGCCTGGGATTACGAACAAATGAACCTTAACGCGCTTCTGCACGCCCGCGCCGATGCGGGCAACCCCGTGCGGGTCGCCGTCATCGGCGCCGGCAAGTTCGGCTCCATGTTCCTCAGCCAGGCCCTGCACCACCCCGGCTTCCATGTCGTGGGCGTCGCCGACCTGAATCCGGCGACCGCGGAGAAGGCGCTTCTCAACACGGGCTGGCCGAAGGAGCGCATCACCCGTCATTCGGCGGCCAAGGCGCTGGACAAGGGCATGACCTTCGTCACCGACGACGCCCTGTCGCTGATCGAGCACGGCGGGCTGGAAGTCGTCGTCGAGGCCACCGGCATCCCCGAGGTCGGCATCAAGCACGCGCTGGCGGCATTCCGGCGCGGACGCCACGTCGTCATGGTGAACGTCGAGGCCGACGTGCTGGCCGGCCCCCTGCTGGCCCGCAAGGCGGCCGAGATGGAGGTCGTATATTCCATGGCCTACGGCGACCAGCCGTCGCTGATCTGCCAGCAGGTGGACTGGGCGCGCACCATCGGGCTGGAGGTCGTGGCGGCCGGCAAGGGCACGCTCTACATGCCGGAATTCCATGCCTCGACGCCGGACACGGTGTGGTCCCACTACGGCCTGACGGCCGAACGCGCCCGCGAAAGCGGGATGAACGCCAAGATGTTCAATTCGTTCCTGGACGGCACCAAGTCGGGCATCGAGATGGCGGCCGTCGCCAACGCCACGGGCCTGACGCCGGCCCCGCACGGGCTCGACTTCCCGCCCGTGGCGGTGAACGAGCTGGCCTCGACCCTGATCCCCCAGGAGGCCGGCGGCCTTCTGCACCACAAGGGCCAGGTCGAGGTGGTCTCGAGCCGCCAGCGTTCGGGCGAGGACCTGGAGAACGATCTGCGCTGGGGCGTCTATGTTGTATTCGAGGCGCCGACGGACTACGTGCGGCGCTGCTTCGCCGACTACGGCATGATCACCGATGCCGGCGGCGGTTTTTCGGCGCTGTGGCGGCCCTATCACCTGATCGGCCTGGA
>PFFW01000188.1:0-228 GCA_002781745.1 Rhodospirillales bacterium CG15_BIG_FIL_POST_REV_8_21_14_020_66_15 | reverse complement strand
TTGTCAGATGGAAGTGCCGCGCCGGTGTATTCATGGAGCAGACGGCTGATTCCCTCGAGGTTGGCCAGCGCCTGCTTGGCTTCATCGAGCGACATGTTCGAGTCGCGGGCCGTGCTGCCCAGCCGCTGCACGAGGCGGGTGTAGAGTTCATCCGCGGAGACCTGTTGCGAAGGGGCGTAGTCGGCGGCCTGCACCTGAAGTTGACGGTCGCCGTCGCCGGGGCCTCCG
>PFFW01000061.1:42539-43157 GCA_002781745.1 Rhodospirillales bacterium CG15_BIG_FIL_POST_REV_8_21_14_020_66_15 | reverse complement strand
GGGCTCTTCTTTCTGGCGCGGGCGGAAATTCATGGCCATGGCAAATCAGCGCCGCAGGTTATTGAGGTGGCGCGACAGGGTTTCAGCGGCCAGTTCCAGCGTCAGCAGGTATTCGTCGACCCGGGCGCGAAAGTAGCGCCAGAAGATCAGCGACGGGATGGCAATGATCAAGCCGAACGCGGTGTTGTACAGCGCCACTGAAATGCCGTGCGCCAGTTGTGCCGGGTTGCCGCCAGTGGCGACGTTGGACGACTGCGAGCCAAAAATCTCGATCATGCCCACCACGGTGCCAAACAAGCCCATCAACGGCGCGGCTGATGCGATGGTCGCCAGCGCGTTGAGGTAGCGTTCCAGCCGGTGTGCGACCAGGCGACCGGTGGACTCCATGCTGTCGTGCAGGTCGGCATCGCTGCAACGCGGATTGGTGTTGAGGGTTTTCAGGCCACTGGCGAGCACTTCGCCCAACGCGGAGCTGGCTTCGAGCTGCTTGACGACCTCGGCGCCCGGCACGGTGGTACGAGTCACCATCAGCACTTCTTCGAGCAGTTTGGGTGGTGCCACCTTGGAGGTCTTGAGGGTGACGAAGCGCTCGATCACCAACGCCAGCGCCAGAATGGA
>PFFW01000061.1:0-42449 GCA_002781745.1 Rhodospirillales bacterium CG15_BIG_FIL_POST_REV_8_21_14_020_66_15 | reverse complement strand
GCGGCGACAGGGGTTCGTCGCGCATCCCGAGCGCCTGGTCCAGGCGCAGGCAGGGCTCCAGCCCGAAGCGCAGCGCCAGCGCGGCGCGGGCCAGCGGATAAAGGTCGCCGACGCGTCGCAGGCCCAGGCGGACCATGGTTTCGGCCGTGTCGCAGGCGAGCCTGAGCGCCGCCACGGGCAGGTCCACCAGGGCCGATTTCTCTTGGCCCGCCGCCAGGGCTTTCCAGGGCTGCCCCCCGTCGGCGGCGAAGCGGGCCAGGGCCCAGGCCGCCCCCGGCGTCGTCGCCAGCCCAGCCCGCGCGGCGTAACCGGCGGCGTTCAGGCGGCGGACGAGGTCGGCCAGCATCGCTTCCTCGCTGCCGAACAGATGGGCGCAGCCGGTGACGTCGAGCCACAGGCCGACTCCGGGAATGCCCGCGTCTTCGGGGGCCGTGCCGTCGACGGCGGTCCAGGGGGTGTAGCGCCCGGCCCAGCGGGCCAAGCCTTCCAGCGTCCGCGCGTCTGCGGCGGGATCGGCGGCGGCCGTGTCCAGCATGGGCACCTGGGCGCGGGCGTCGGCCAGCGGCAGTCCCGGCACCAGTCCCACCCGCGCCGCCCGGGCGTCGACGGCGGCCAGCCGCCAGCCGCCCCGCGCCTGGATCAGGGTGGCCAGGGGCGGGGGGCTTGCGCCGGTTTCCGCCGGGCTATTCCGCCCGGCGGCTAGCCGGTCCGTCGCGAAGCGGGGAAACCATACGGAAACCACCCGCCGGTTCGCCGTCCGCGCCGTATCCGTCGCCGTCATCAAGGTCATTGTCGTGCCGCCATTCCAAGGTCCAGTCGCCGGGCCGGCCGCCGCCCCGGCATTGCACAAGTGCCACCCGCCAGGCCGGGCCGCCGCCTGGCGCCGCGCCGACATGCCAGCGCGTGACCGCCGTGCCGGGCGTGGCCGCCGCCCCGCCGCCCATCAGCAGGAACGCCGTGACGCCCGTATCCTCGGCCGCCAGTTGCAGGCGCCGCCGGGCACGGGCGTCGGCCCGGTCCGGTTCGCCCAGGACGGCGGCCACGGCGCGGCTGCGCAGGCATTCCTCCATGCACCACAGCACGGCCCGGCTGTCCGGGGCCTGGGCTAGGACCAGGCGGTCTGGCGCCAGGCCCAGGCGCCGCAAGCCGGCGCCGTAGAGCCCCGGCCGGAAACCCCACGCCGGACGTCGGCACCAGACCACGGCGCGCCCGTCGTCCCGCGCCAGCCGGCTCAGCAGGATTGCCGCGAAGCCGGCCGCCGCCGCCTCGCCGCCGTCGGGAACGGCCGGAGCGATCTCGTGCAAGGTGCCCCGCGGCAGCCCGCCCCAGGGCAGATGCCGGTCGATCTCGGGCACGCCCAGGGGGACGGCGGCGGGACCGCGCCCCATGGCGCCGGCGGCCCCGGAAAAGTGCTCCAGCGCGGCGATACGTCGGCGCAAGGCGTCCAGGGAGGCGTCGCGGGGCGCGCCGGTCGTCTGTGGGGCCGCGGGCATGGGCGGGTTCCGAGTCCGAGATTGTTGTTCGTGTTTTGTTCTAATATCGCCATCGGGCCGGGTCAAGCGGCAGTATGGAAAGAGAAGGAGAGGGTGAGGAGGGAAGCGGCGGAAAGACGCGGAAAACGGCGCCTCAGGACGCGTGCGGCAGGCGCAGGCTGCGCGATGCCGGGAACAGCAGATGGACCGAGGTGCCCTTGCCGACCTCGCTTTCCATCTCCAGCACGCCGCCGTGCAGTTCGATCAGCTTGCGCGACAGGGTCAGACCCAGGCCCGTGCCCTCGTGCGTGCGGGTCAGGGTGCCGTCGACCTGTCCGAATTCGGACAGCGCCACGGCCATGTTCTCCGGCGAGATGCCGATGCCCGTGTCCGACACGGTCAGGCGCACGGCGCCGTCCTCCTGCCGGCGGGCGACGACGCAGACCGCCCCCCCGCGTTCCGTGAACTTGATGGCGTTGGACAGCAGATTGACCAGGGCCTGCTTGACCCTGAGTTCGTCGGCCAGCAATGGCGGCAGGCCGGCGGGGCAGTCGATCATCAGGGACACGCCGGCCTCCAGCGCCCGTTCGCGGACCAGGCGGTGGCAGGCGTTGACGAGCAGGGCCAGATCCAGGCGCCGTTCGTTCAGGTTCATCTGCCCGCGCTCGATGCGGGCCAGATCCAGAAGGTCGTTGATGATCTGCAGAAGGTGTTTGCCGGCGTCGTTGATGTCGCCGGCGTATTCCTTGTACTGGGGCACGTTCACGGGCCCGAAGGTCTCGTTGGCCAGGATGTCGGAAAACCCGATGATGGAGTTGAGCGGCGTGCGCAGTTCGTGGCTCATATTGGCCAGGAACTCGGTCTTCGCCCGGTTGGCCAGTTCCGCCTCTTCCTTGGCCGTGCGCAGCGCCTGATCCGACAGACGCTCGCGGGTGACGTCGCGGGCGAATCCACGATAGCCGAGGAACGTTCCGTCGTCGGCGAACACGGGCGCGCCGTTGATCCGGGCATAGCGCCGCCCGCCCTTGCCGTCGGTCAGGCAATATTCGAAATCACGGAACGGGCGCCGCGCCGCCAGGTCCGCCTCGTGCATTTCCAGGGCGAGCCGGTTGGCCTGCCGGTCGTCCACGGCCAGATCCTTGCGCGTCCGCCCCAGGACTTCGCTGGGCTTCAACTCGTAGGCGGTCAGCAGGCGGTCGGAGATGAAGATGAAGCGGTGGTCCCTGTCGGTTTCCCAGAACCAGTCGGCGGCGGCGAAGATGAACGACCACCAGTCGGCGTCCTTCAGGCGTCCGACCAGCGGCCCGGCGAGTTCCGGCGGCGGCGACGGATGGACGCCCGGCGCGTCACCCAGGGCGAGTCCGACCGCGCCGCCGAGGGCCGCCGCCAGGGCGGCGGACGCGGTCCGGACCAGCGCGTGGGCGCTCTCGGGCAATACCAGCGGCCCCAGGAAGGTTTCCCATGCAAGGGCAGAAAGAAACGCAATTGCAAATAAGTAGGCGTATTTCTTCATGTAAAAGATAACGGGGTCGCGTGCCGCGCGGAGGTACGATTGCCGCCCGCCGCGTTCCGGCCCTGTCCCCAGGATTCTCCCACCATCTCGTCGCAAGCCGGAGTATAACGTGAACAGGTCGAATTGTCGGAGCATGAAATGACCGCACCTTCACGCGGCCGGACGGCGGCGGAACTGCTCAGCGTCGGACAGATGGGCCGCGCCGACGCGGCGACCATCAAGGGCGGCGTGCCGGGCATCGAGCTGATGGAGACGGCGGGCGCCGCCGTCGCCGAACGCGCGGCCGCCCTGTTTTCGGGCCGTCCTGTCGCCGTTCTGTGCGGCCCGGGCAACAACGGCGGCGACGGATTCGTCGCCGCGCGCCTGCTGAAGGAGCGCGGGGCGGAGGTCCGCCTGTACCTGCTGGGCGACGTGGCGAAGCTCGGCGGCGACGCGGCCCTGGCGGCCGGGCGCTGGAGCGGCGGCGCCGAGCCCCTGACGCCCGGGTTCGACCCGGCGGGGGCGGCCGTCATCGACGCCCTGTTCGGCGCGGGGCTGACGCGCCCGCTGGAAGGCACTGCCGCCGCCGTGGCGGGATCCTTGAACGGGGCGGATGCGGCCGTGCTGGCCGTGGACATTCCGTCGGGCGTGACCGGCGACACGGGCGCGGTCGGCGGTGCCGCGATCAAGGCCCGCGAGACGGTGACCTTCTGCCGCCGCAAGCCGGGGCATTTCCTGATGCCGGGGGCGGCCTATTGCGGCGCCGTGCGGGTCGCCGACATCGGTATCCCCGACGCCGTGGTCGCGGCCCAGAACCCCGACACCTGGGTCAACAGCGCCGACCTCTGGTGGCCGGACTTTCCCCACCCCGGGCCGGAGGACCACAAGTATTCGCGCGGCCATGTGGTGGTCTGGGGCTCGGCCGCCATGCCGGGGGCCGCGCGCATGGCGGCCGACGGCGGGCGCCGGGCGGGCGCCGGCATCGTCTCCATCGCCTGCCTGCCCGACGACGCGGCCGTGTTCCGCACCGGCGCTCCGGGGGTCCTGGTCCGTCCCCTGGCGGGCACGGCGGCCTATGCGGAATATCTTGAGGGCCGGGTCACGGCGCTGGTCGTCGGTCCGGGCAACGGCCCCGGGCCCGACACGCGCAGACGCGTCCTGGCGGCGCTCGCCGCGGGCAAGCCCCTGGTGCTGGACGCGGACGGACTTTCGGCCTTCGCGGACGACCCGGCGCCGCTTCTGGCGGCGCTCCACGGAAACTGTGTCATCACGCCCCACGAGGGCGAGTTCGCCCGCATCTTTCCCGGCGAGGGCGACCGGCTGGGCCGCGCGCGCCGGGCGGCCGAAGCCTCGGGCGCAGTGGTGCTGCTGAAGGGCTTCGACACGGTCGTCGCGGCCCCCGACGGACGCGCCGCGATCAACGCCAACGGCACGCCCCACCTCGCCACGGCGGGGACCGGCGACGTCCTTGCCGGGATGGCCGCAGGCCTTCTGGCCCAGGGCATGGATCCGTTCACCGGGGCGGCGGCGGCGGTCTGGCTGCACGCGGCGGCGGCGCGCTGCGTCGGCCACGGCCTGATCGCCGAGGACATTCCCGCCCTGCTGCCGGCCGTGATCCGGTCCTTGCCGTCGGCGCTGGCTGCGGGCGCGCCGGGGCACATATTTTCCCATTTGCCCCTTGAACCAAGCGGCAAAAGCGAACAGTTTTAAAGGGTCTGCGCGAACGCTTCCGAGGGGGTTTCAATGACCGAGCATAAACCCGGCAGTCTGCTGGACCGGACTCTGGCCAATCTGCGCCGGGGGTGGCAGTCCATTGCCGGATCCTCCTACGACGAGGAAGCGGCGTCGACGCGTCCCAACCTGCCCGACGAGGACGCCGGTCACATCCTGGAGCAAATGCAGGAATGCCTGGAAAACAAGGGCGGCGAGGTCTCCGCGCGGACCAGGGCCGCGGCGCTGGGCCGGGTCTATCTGGCGCTCGACAAGGGCGGCCGCGAGAAATTCCTGCGCCTCATGGCGACGAACTTCGGCACGGACGCCAAGGCCGTCGACGCGGCCATCGCCAGCTACCAGTCGGCCAAGAGCGACGGCGAGCGCCTTGAAGCGCAGCTTGAGATGCAGAACAGCCTGCAGGCCCCCTGGCGTCGGCTGCTGACCCAGTTCAACGCCCTGCCCGACGGGGTCAAGTTCCTGGTCGACCTGCGCGCGGAGCTGCTGCCGCTGGCCAAGTCCGATGCGCGTCTGAAGGCCATGGAGCACGACCTGCGCGACCTGCTGGCAAGCTGGTTCGACGTGGATTTCCTGGAACTGCGCCGGATCGCCTGGGACAACGCCTCGGCCTCGCTCCTGGAAAAGCTCATCGCCTACGAGGCGGTGCACGCCATCAAGGGCTGGGAGGACCTCAAGAATCGCCTGGATTCCGACCGCCGCTGCTATGCCTTCTTCCACCCGCGCATGCCGGACGAACCGCTGATATTCGTCGAGGTGGCGCTGGTCAACGGGATGGCGGGCAACGTGCAGGCGCTGCTGGACACGGGCGCGCCGCCCGCCGACCCGGCGGCCGCCGACACGGCGATCTTCTATTCCATTTCCAATGCGCAGAAAGGGCTCGCCGGCATCAGCTTCGGCAACTTCCTGATCAAGCGCGTGGTGCAGGAGCTGTCCCAGGAGTTTCCCAAGCTAAAGACCTTCGCGACCTTGTCGCCGATCCCGGGATTCCGGCGCTGGCTCAACGAGATTCTGGCCGAGGGCGAGCCCAAGCTGCTGACCGCCGAGGAGCGCCGCCAGCTCAACGCCGCGACGGGCCGCCGGGGGGGCGCCAAGGGCTCGCTGCTGGCGGTCCTGGATACGCCCGGCTGGACCAGGGACGACGTGATGACGACCGCCCTGGAAGGGCCGCTGACGCGCCTGGCCGCGCGCTACCTGGGCAGGGAAAAGGGCAAGGGCGGGCGGGCCCGCGACGCGGTCGCGCATTTCCACCTGTCCAACGGGGCGCGGCTGGAGCGCATCAACTGGCTCGGCGATACCTCGGACAAGGGCCTCGCCCAGTCGGCGGGGATGATGGTCAACTATCTCTATGACCTCGGCCGCATCGAGGGCAATCACGAGGCCTATACCTCGGCCGGCAGCGTCGACGTGTCGTCGGCGGTAAAGTCGCTGCTGCGCGCCTGAGCGGACGCCCGATTTCCCGGTTGTAATCGCGGCCAGAACGGATAAAGTCGCGCCGCCCGTTGTTCGGGCGTCCCGGCGGCGCCGGCGGGCGTGGCGGAACTGGTAGACGCGCCAGGTTTAGGTCCTGGTGGCCCTTGGCCGTGGGGGTTCAAGTCCCTCCGCCCGCACCACCCGCTTTCGCTTGCGCTACAGCGCGACCAGCGACGTAGCGTTAGGGAAGCGGAAGCAGGCATTTTCCGATCCGGCTTTTATCATTGCTCGGCAGGGGGCCGGGGAACTATATATCCGCCTCTTGAGAGCAAGACCGAGTTTTCACTAGAGCGGACGGAGCCTCGGAGGCCCGCCGCCGCAGATTTCCGAAACGGGAGTTCCATGCAAGTCGTCGAGACAAAATCCGAAGGCCTGAGCCGCGAGATGAAGGTCACCGTGGCCGCCAAGGACATTGAAGAGAAGATCAACCTGCGCCTCGAAGAGGTCGCCCGCAGCGCGGCGTTGCCCGGCTTCCGGCCCGGCAAGGTACCCTTGGGCCTGCTGCGCAAGCGCTTCGGCCCGGCCATCATGGGCGAGATCCTGGACCAGGCGGTGAACGATTCCTCCGCCCAGGCCCTGGCCGAGAAAGGGCTCCGCCCCGCGACCCAGCCGCAGGTCGAGATCACGTCCTTCGACGAGGGCAAGGACCTGGAATACACGCTGGCCGTGGACGTTCTGCCCGAAATCACGCCCATGGACTTCTCCAAGCTGAAGGTGGAGAAGCTGGTCCTGCAGCCGGACGAGACGCAGGTCCAGGAGACGCTCGAGAACCTGGCCAACGCGCACAAGACGTCCGAGCCCATCACCTCGAAGCGCAAATCCAAATCGGGCGACGTGCTGGTCATCGACTTCGTGGGCAAGCTGGACGGTGTCGAGTTCGCCGGCGGCAAGGCCGAAGGCTATCATCTGGAGCTGGGCTCCGGCTCGTTCATCCCGGGATTCGAGGACCAGTTGATCGGTGCCGAGGCCGGCACGGACATCGAGGTCAAGGTGAACTTCCCCGAGGAGTACGCGGCCAAGGATCTGGCCGGCAAGGAGGCCGTGTTCGACGTCAAGGTGCACGAAATCCGAGAGGCCGCGCCGGCCCCGATCGATGATGAGCTGGCCAAGAAGGCAGGCCTGGAAAGCCTGGAGGCGCTGAAGGAGCGCATCGTCGAGGGCCAGCGCCGCGAATTCGACCAGATGGCCCGCATGCAGGTGAAGCGGGACCTTCTGGACCAGCTGGCCGACAACCACGAGTTCGAGATGCCGCCGACGATGGTCGAGATGGAATTCGAGAACATCTGGGCCCAGTTCGAGGAACAGCGCAAGCAGGAGCAGGCGGCCGGGCACCATCACGAACATGATCATGACCATGATCACGATCACCACCACCACGGCGACGACAAGTCGGACGAGGAACACCAGGCCGAGTTCCGCGAGATCGCCGAACGGCGCGTCAAGCTGGGCCTTCTGCTGTCCGAGGTCGGCCGTTCCAACGCGATCCAGGTCGGACCCGAGGACGTCAACCGCGCCATGATGCGCGAGGCCCAGAAATATCCGGGCCAGGAGCAGCAGGTGCTGGAGTTCTTCCGCTCCAACCCCCAGGCCCAGGAGCAGATCAAGGCCCCCGTGTTCGAGGAGAAGGTCATCGACTACATTCTCGAACTGGCCCAGGTGACCGAAAAGCCCGCCACCTTCGAGGACCTGATCAAGGCGCTTGAGGAAGAGGACGAGCCCGAGGACGCCAAGAAGACGACGTCCAAGAAGAAGGCGGCGCCGAAGAAGGCGGCCAAGGCCGACGACGGCGGGGCCGAAGACAAGAAACCGGCCAAGAAGCCGGCGGCGAAAAAGGAGTAGCGGCGGCGGGAGCGGGCGGCTATCAGAGCAGAGGCCACCGGCCGATCTCAGGCCCCGTCACTCCCGAGCGCGCAGAAGAAGCATAAGGACCGCGGCATGACCGACCCCCATGACATCTACATGAACACCCTGGTGCCCATGGTCGTCGAGACCACCAACCGGGGTGAACGCGCCTACGACATCTATTCGCGGCTGTTGAAGGAACGCATCATCTTCCTGACCGGCGCGGTCGAGGATCATGTCGCGAGCCTTGTCTGCGCCCAGCTGCTGTTCCTGGAGTCGGAAAACCCGTCCAAGGACATCTCGTTCTACATCAACTCGCCGGGCGGCGTGGTGACCTCGGGCCTCGCCATCTACGACACGATTCGCTACATCCGCCCCGAAGTGTCGACCGTGTGTATCGGCCAGGCGGCCTCCATGGGCTCGTTGCTGCTGACCGCAGGCGCGCCGGGCAAGCGGTACTCGCTGCCCAACGCCCGCATCATGGTCCATCAGCCTTCGGGCGGGTTCCAGGGCCAGGCGACGGATATCGAAATCCACGCCCGCGAGATCATCGCTCTCCGCAAGCGGCTCAACGAGATCTATGTCGAGCACACGGGACAGTCGATGGAAACCATTGAAAACGCGGTGGAGCGTGACAAGTTCATGACTCCGGAAGACGCCAAGGCGTTCGGCCTGATCGACGAAGTCGTGGCCAGTCGGCCGGCCACCGGCGACGAAGGCGGCGGCAAGTCCGCCAAGAGCTGAGCCGCGGCATCCGCTCCATGGGCCGTCCGATGGCGGACGGCCGCCGAAATACACCGGGACCCTCAAGCCCGCCGTTACGTCTTTTGGCATAGCTCCATGGACGTGAATGTGATTGAGTGTCATGCAAGGGACCGGTTAACATGGGTCTGACGCTCGGAGGCGGCGCGGGACCAACAGGATCAATGATGACGAAAACAACCGGCAGCGACTCCAAGAACACCCTTTACTGCTCGTTCTGCGGCAAAAGTCAGCACGAGGTGCGTAAGCTGATCGCGGGCCCGACCGTGTTCATCTGCGACGAATGCGTCGAACTGTGCATGGACATCATCCGCGAGGAGCACAAGACCAACCTGGTGAAGTCCGGCGACGGCGTGCCGACGCCCATGGATATCTGCTCGGTGCTCGACGACTACGTGATCGGCCAGAACAACGCCAAGCGGGTGCTGTCCGTCGCCGTCCACAACCACTACAAGCGGCTGAACCACGGCGCCAAGAACAACGACGTCGAACTGGCCAAGTCCAACATCCTGCTGGTCGGCCCGACGGGCTGCGGCAAGACGCTGCTGGCGCAGACGCTCGCACGTATCCTGGACGTGCCCTTCACCATGGCCGACGCGACGACCCTGACCGAGGCCGGCTACGTCGGCGAGGATGTCGAGAACATAATCCTCAAGCTGCTGCAGGCCGCCGACTACAACGTCGAGCGCGCGCAGCGCGGCATCGTCTACATTGACGAGGTCGACAAGATCAGCCGCAAGTCCGACAACCCGTCGATCACCCGCGACGTGTCGGGCGAGGGGGTGCAGCAGGCGCTGCTGAAGATCATGGAAGGCACGGTCGCCAGCGTGCCGCCACAGGGCGGACGCAAGCATCCGCAGCAGGAATTCCTGCAGGTGGACACGACCAACATCCTGTTCATTTGCGGCGGCGCCTTCGCCGGACTGGACAAGATCATCTCGGCCCGCGGCAAGGGCTCGTCGATCGGCTTCGGCGCCGACGTGCGTCCGCCCGACGAGCGCCAGACGGGCCAGATCCTGCGCGAATGCGAGCCCGAGGACTTGCTCAAGTTCGGCCTGATCCCCGAATTCGTCGGCCGCCTGCCGGTCGTCGCGACGCTCGAGGACCTGGACGAGGACGCCTTGGTCGAGATCCTTACCAAGCCGAAGAACGCCCTGGTCAAGCAATACCAGCGCCTGTTCGAGATGGAGGACACCAAGCTCACGTTCTCCGACACCGCCCTCCGGTCCATCGCCGTCAAGGCGGTCGAACGCAAGACCGGCGCCCGCGGCCTGCGCTCGATAATGGAAAACATCCTCCTCGATACCATGTTCGACCTGCCCGGGATGGACGGCGTGGAAGAGGTCGTCATCAACAGAGAGGTGGTGGACGAAAGCGCCAAGCCGCTGTTTATTTACGGCGAAAAGGCCGAGGAAGTGGAAACCAGCGCCTGAGTTTCCCGTATTCCGCTTTTATGCGGTCCGGACTTGCGCGGCCGCCTTCTGCGCCCCACCTTTGTTGTGAAGATTTTTCAATTCGCCGTCGCCCGTCGCGGCACGGTCTTCCTGTGTTGAGGCCAGATGTTCCAAGGTAAGAAGTCCCAGCAGTTTCCCGTCCTGCCGTTGCGCGACATCGTCGTGTTCCCGCACATGATCGTGCCGCTGTTCGTGGGCCGCGACAAGTCGGTGCGCGCGCTCGAGGACGTGATGCAGGACGACAAGCAGATCCTGCTGGTGGCGCAGAAGAACGCGGCCCAGGACGATCCGACCGCGGACGACATCTACACCGTCGGCACGGTGTCGACGGTGCTGCAGCTTCTCAAGCTGCCGGACGGCACGGTGAAGGTGCTGGTCGAGGGCGTGCAGCGCGCGCGCATCACCGAATTCGTCGACAACCCTGCCTTCTTCGAGGTCGAGGCCGAACAGGTGCCCGACGTGGAAGGGGATGTGGCGGAGCTTGAAGCCCTGTCGCGCTCGGTCATAAGCCAGTTCGAGCAGTACATAAAACTGAACAAGAAGATCCCGCCGGAAGTCCTGGTGTCCATCAACCAGATCGACGAGGCCAACAAACTGGCCGATACGGTGGCCTCGCATCTCGCCCTCAAGATTTCCGAGAAGCAGGAACTGCTGGAGATCGAATCGGCGGCCGAGCGGCTTGAGCGCGTGTATTCCCACATGGAATCGGAAATCGGCGTGCTGCAGGTCGAGAAGAAGATCCGCAACCGGGTCAAGCGCCAGATGGAGAAGACCCAGCGCGAGTACTACCTGAACGAACAGCTCAAGGCGATCCAGAAAGAGCTGGGCGAGACGGAAGAGGGCAAGGACGAGGTCGCGGAGATCGAGGAGAAGATCGCCAAGACGCGGCTGACCAAGGAAGCCAAGGAAAAAGCCGAGGCCGAACTGAAGAAACTGCGCTCCATGAGCCCGATGTCCGCCGAGGCCACGGTCGTGCGCAACTACCTGGACTGGATGCTGTCCATCCCGTGGAAGAAGCGCACCCGCGTCAAGAAGGATATCCTCAAGGCCGAAGAGGTCCTGAACAACGACCACTACGGGCTTGAAAAGGTCAAGGAACGCATCCTCGAATACCTGGCGGTCCAGCACCGCACGAATAAGATCACCGGACCGATCTTATGTCTCGTGGGCCCCCCGGGCGTTGGCAAGACGTCCCTCGGCAAGTCCGTGGCCAAGGCCACGGGCCGCAACTTCGTGCGCATGTCGCTGGGCGGGGTGCGGGACGAATCGGAAATCCGCGGCCACCGCCGGACCTATATCGGCTCCATGCCCGGCAAAATCGTCCAGGGCATGAAGAAGGCCAAGTCCTCCAACCCGCTGTTCCTGCTCGACGAAGTCGACAAGATGGGCCAGGACTGGCGCGGCGATCCGGCGTCGGCGCTTCTCGAAGTGCTTGATCCGGAACAGAATTCGACCTTCAACGACCATTACCTGGAGGTCGACTACGACCTGTCCGACGTGATGTTCGTGACCACGGCCAACACCATGAACATGCCGGGGCCGCTGTTGGACCGCATGGAGACCATCCGGCTGTCGGGCTACACCGAGGACGAAAAGGTGGAGATCGCCAACCGCCACCTGATCCCCAAGCAGGTCAAGGCCCACGGACTGAAGAAGGGCGAGTGGTCGATCACGGACGACGGCCTGCGCGACCTTATCCGCTACTACACGCGGGAATCCGGGGTCCGCAACCTGGAGCGCGAGCTGGCCAACCTGTCGCGCAAGGCGGTCAAGGAGATCATGATCGGCAAGGCCAAGACCATCAAGGTCACGCCGAAGAACCTGGAAACCTACGCCGGCGTGCGCAAGTACCGGTACGGCGAGATCGAGGCCGAGGACATGGTCGGCGTGGTCACGGGGCTGGCCTGGACCGAGGTCGGCGGCGAGCTGCTCAACATCGAGGCCGTGATGGTGCCCGGCAAGGGCAAGATGACCATCACCGGCAAGCTCGGCGACGTCATGCAGGAGTCCATCCAGGCGGCCAAGTCCTACGTGCAGTCGCGCTCGGCGTCGCTCGGCATCCTGCCGCCCCTGTTCAGCAAGCGCGACATCCACGTCCATGTGCCCGAGGGCGCCACGCCAAAGGACGGACCGTCGGCGGGCGTTGCGATGGTGACCTCGATCGTCTCCGTGCTGACCGGAATCGCCGTGCGCAAGGACGTCGCCATGACCGGCGAGGTCACCCTGCGCGGCCGGGTTTTGCCCATAGGCGGGCTCAAGGAGAAGCTTCTGGCGGCGCTCCGCGGCGGCATCAAGAAGGTCCTGATCCCGAAGGACAACGAGAAGGATCTGGCGGAGATTCCCGAAAACGTGAAACGCGGGCTGGAAATCGTGCCCGTGACGACCGTCGACGAGGTGCTTTCGCACGCGCTCGTCAGCCCGGTCACGCCCGTGGAATGGGACGAGGACAAGGCCGAATTGGAGGCCAGGGCCCTCGCCTCGGGCAGTGCCGAGGAGGACGAGGTGGGTGGTGTCGTAACTCACTAGGTCAGGCCAACCCTTTCAACTGTATAGGCTTTTTTGCGGGCCGCCGGAACCACCGGCGGCCCGTCGCCTTTTCGGGTTGGGCAGCACGCGCACCTTTTGCGGGTAACGCAGTCCTTCCGGACCTGGAACGAAATCCCGTTGAATCGTTGAAACCCGCAAAAATCTGGGGAAAACTGGGGCAGGGACATTGACGCCCAATAGGTGCGCACATACACTTGTCGGCGTTTGGAGCGGGCGATTCCGCGCCCGATCACGGTAACAATCCATTTGTCCCAATCCGAAATCCTTTCAGCAAGAGGGGGCCTGCAATTGAACAAGAATGATCTGATCGCAGCCGTTGCCAATAGCACCGGCTTGTCAAAATCCGATTCCGCAAGCGCGGTCGACAGCGTTTTCGACGCGATCTCCGGCGCTTTGAAGGGCGGTGACGAAGTCCGCCTCGTCGGTTTCGGCACCTTCAGCGTCACCCGCCGCGCGGCAACCACGGGCCGCAACCCGCGGACGGGTGCGACCATCCAGATTCCGGCGTCCAACCAGCCGAAGTTCAAGGCTGGCAAGGGCCTGAAGGACTCGGTCAACTAAGACCGGCGTCCCAGCCGCAAGAAACGCCGACAGACCGGCCGCCGAACCTTTCGGCGGCCGGTTTGCGTTTGCGGCGCGAATAGGTCGCGGGCGGAGTGTGTGGAGGATACTTGTGCGGCTTCCGCCCAGCCCTTACATAGGGCTGACGCCGGTCATGGGGCCAAAGGCGGGCAGGGGCGGTTAGCTCAGTTGGGAGAGCGTCTGGTTTACACCCAGAAGGTCGGGGGTTCGAACCCCTCACCGCCCACCACCCTTCGCCCTGCGGGCTCCGGCTGGCAAGCCGCTCCGGAACCGCGTCTTGGGCGTAGGCGGACAGGTGGCGGCGGCCGATTTCCGCCGCCGCGAAAATACCCGCCGATCGTCCTTGACACCCGTTCCGGCGCTGGAGTACATGGTGCGCTCTCTCGCACCCGGCGCCGCCGGGGTGTGTGCGGAGCCCTCTCAAGGGGGTGTAGCTCAGTTGGTTAGAGCGCCGGCCTGTCACGCCGGAGGCCGCGGGTTCGAGTCCCGTCACTCCCGCCATTTTCCTGGTAAAATCCCCTATTCCGTCCCGGAAATCCCCATGCCGGATTTTTCCCGTTCCGGGGCGATAAAACCTTTGAAATTTATCCGGTTATCGGTCACCTTCCCCGTAGCCATCGACATGGCCGCAGCGCGGCATTCTAAGAATGCATTCGGGGGACCAAGGCAGGGGCCGGGGACAGGGAGTTCGGCGTGAACGAATTGCTATTGGAATATCTCCCCATCCTGATCTTCATCGGGATCGCCGCGGGCTTGGCGGGCGTCATCGTCGCCGCCTCCTACGTGATCGGCCAGCAGAATCCGGACGTCGAGAAGAACTCGGCCTATGAATGCGGGTTCGAGGCCTTCGACGATTCACGCGGCCGGTTCGACGTGCGGTTCTATCTGGTGGCCATCCTGTTCATCATCTTCGATCTCGAGGTCGCGTTCCTGTTCCCCTGGGCGGTGACGCTCGGCAATATCGGCGAGTTCGGTTTCTGGTCGATGATGGTGTTCCTGTTCATCCTGACGGTCGGCTTCGTCTACGAGTGGCGCAAAGGCGCCCTGGAGTGGGAATAGTGCGAATGGGGAAGGTAAAGGGAGTGATCGAATGTCGGTAGTCACCCAACCCGGAACCGATTCCACCCTCGGGCAGCCCCTCGGGCCGGGGGCCGAGCAGGACGAGATTCTCGCCCGCGTGAGCCAGGAACTGCAGGACAAGGGCTTCGTCCTGGCCAATGTGGACAAGCTGGTCAACTGGGCGCGCACGGGCTCTTTGTGGCCCATGACCTTCGGGCTCGCCTGCTGCGCCGTCGAGATGATCCACGCCTATATGAGCCGCTACGACCTGGACCGCTTCGGCGTGGTGCCGCGGCCGAGCCCGCGCCAGTCGGATGTGATGATCGTCGCCGGCACGTTGACCAACAAGATGGCGCCCGCGTTCCGCAAGGTCTACGACCAGATGGCGGAGCCGCGTTACGTGATCTCCATGGGATCCTGCGCCAACGGCGGCGGGTACTATCATTATTCCTACTCGGTCGTGCGCGGCTGCGACCGCGTCGTGCCCGTCGACGTCTATGTGCCCGGCTGTCCGCCGACCGCGGAGGCGCTGGTCTACGGCATCCTGCAGCTGCAGAAAAAGATCCGGCGCACCGGCACCCTGTGGCGCTAGACGGCCGGGCGAAACGGAACGAACACCAAGAAAACCATGGATCAGGCCCTCAAGGAACTTGCCGAACACCTTCGCGACCTGCTTGGCGACAGGCTGCTGGCGGACCAGGTGCGCCTCGGCGAACTGATGATCACGGTCAAGCGGGACGACATCGTCCCGGTGCTGAAGGTGCTGCGCGACGATTCCAACTGCCAGTTCCACCAGCTTCTCGACATCTGCGGTGTCGACTACGCGGACGAAAGCCCGCGGTTCGAGATCGTCTACAACCTGCTGTCCATGACCCACAACACCCGCGTCCGGGTCAAGGTGCGCACGGACGAGGACGAGCCCGTGCCCTCCGTCGCCGGCGTGTTCGCCACCGCCAACTGGTTCGAGCGCGAGGTCTGGGACATGTACGGCGTGTTCTTCTCGGATCATCCGGACCTGCGCCGCATTCTCACCGACTACGGCTTCGAGGGTCATCCGCTGCGCAAGGACTTCCCCCTTACGGGCTATGTGGAGGTGCGCTATGACGACGAGCAGAAGCGCGTGGTCTACGAGCCCGTGAGGCTGACCCAGGAATTCCGCACCTTCGACTTCGAAAGCCCCTGGGAGGGCATGGAACGGGTCGTCCTGCCGGGCGATGAGAAGGCCGAGGCGGAACCGGAAAGCGAGGCGTCCTGAGGCATGGCCGAAACCCAGATCAAGAACTTCAACCTCAACTTCGGGCCGCAGCATCCGGCGGCCCACGGGGTTCTGCGCCTGGTCCTGGAGATGGACGGCGAGGTGGTCGAGCGCGCCGACCCGCATATCGGCCTGCTGCACCGGGGCACGGAAAAGCTCATCGAATACAAGACCTATGCCCAGGCGGTGCCCTATTTCGACCGTCTGGACTATGTGGCGCCGCAGAATCAGGAGCACGCCTTCGTGCTGGCGGCCGAAAAGCTGCTCGGCATCGCCGTGCCGCCGCGCGGCCAGTACATCCGCGTGCTTTATTGCGAGATCGGGCGCATCCTGAATCACATTCTGAACGTTTGTTCGTTCGCCATGGACGTGGGCGCCATGACACCCATGCTTTGGTGCTTCGAGCAGCGTGAACGCCTGATGGAGTTCTGCGAGGCGGCCTCGGGTGCGCGCATGCACATGAACTATTTCCGGGTCGGCGGTGTCGCCCAGGATCTGCCGCCCGGCTTGCTGAATGAGATCAACGCGTGGACCGAGGAATATGAGCGGTGTCTGGATGACCTCGAGACCCTGCTCACCGAAAACCGCATCTTCAAGCAGCGCACGGTGGACATCGGCGTCATCAATGCCGAGCAGTGCTTCGACTGGGGCTTCACCGGCCCGAACCTGCGCGCCTCCGGCGTGGCCTGGGACCTGCGCAAGGCGCAGCCCTACGACGCCTATGCGGAAATGGAATTCGACATCCCCGTGGGAAAGATGGGGGACTGCTACGACCGCTATCTGGTGCGCATGATCGAGATGAGAGAAAGCTTGAAGATCATCCGCCAATGCGTTGAAAAAATGCCGGGCGGTCCGGTAAAATCGACCAACAAGAAGGTCACGCCTCCGACCCGCGGCGACATGAAGCAGTCCATGGAGGCCTTGATCCACCACTTCAAACTGTTTACCGAGGGGTTCCACGTGCCGGCCGGCGAAACCTATACCGCCGTCGAGGCTCCCAAGGGTGAATTCGGCGTCTATCTGGTGGCAGACGGCTCCAACAAACCCTACCGCTGCAAGATCCGGGCACCGGGCTACGCCCATCTGCAGGCGACGGAATTCCTGTCCAAGGGGCACATGCTCGCCGACGTCGTCGCGAACATTGGCTCCATCGACGTTGTGTTCGGCGAAATCGATCGGTGAGCGGCATGCAGACAGAACAACCGTCGAGCTTCGCGTTTACGGCGGAGAATCTCGAAAAGGCCAAGGCGCATATCGCCAAGTACCCGGAAGGGCGGCAGCAGAGCGCCGTCATGCCGCTGTTGGACCTGGCGCAGCGCCAGAGCGGCGGCTGGATTCCCCAGGCCGCGATCGAATGCATCGCCGACATGCTGGGTATGGCGTCGATCCGCGTCTATGAGGTCGCGACCTTCTACACCATGTACAACCTGAGGCCGGTCGGGAAGCACCACGTCCAGGTCTGCACCAACCTGCCGTGCTGGCTGCGCGGTTCGGACCAGATCATGGCGGCGTGCAAGAAGGTGACCGGCTGCGGCCACGGCGAGACGTCGGAGGACGGCCTGTTCACGGTGACCGAGGTCGAATGCCTGGGCGCGTGCGTCAACGCGCCGATGATGCAGATCAACGACGACTATTACGAAGATCTCGACTCGGCTTCTGCCGAGGAGGTCCTGAAGGCTCTGAAGGCGGGCCGCAAGCCCAAGGCCGGTTCGCAGGCCGGCCGCCACACCTGCGAGCCCGCGGGCGGGATCACCACCCTGACCGACCGCTATCCTGAGCGGGCCGCCAAGGCGGGAGGCGACGACTGATGCTTGCCGACAGGGACCGCATCTTCACCAACATCTACGGCTTCGACAGCCCCTGGCTCGACGGTGCCCGGGCGCGCGGCGACTGGGACAACACCAAGACCCTGATCGAGATGGGCCGCGACAAGATCGTCGACGAGATGAAGGAATCGGGCCTGCGCGGGCGCGGCGGCGCCGGTTTCCCGACCGGCGTGAAGTGGTCCTTCATGCCAAAGGAGATCGGTTCGCGGCCGCATTACCTGGTCATCAACGCCGACGAGGGCGAGCCCGGCACCTGCAAGGACCGCGAAATCATGCGCTCCGAGCCGCATAAGCTCATCGAAGGAGCCTTGGTCGCGTCCTTCGCCATGGGGGCCCACGCGGCCTATTGCTACGTGCGCGGCGAATTCCATCACGAAATCGCCTGCCTGCAGCGCGCGGTGGACGAAGCCTATGATGCGGGCCTGATCGGCGACGACGCCTGCGGCACCGGCTGGAAGTTCGATTTCTACGTCCATTCCGGGGCAGGGGCCTACATCTGCGGCGAGGAGACCTCGCTGATCGAAAGCCTGGAGGGCAAGAAGGGCCAGCCGCGCCTGAAGCCGCCGTTCCCGGCGGGGGTCGGCGTGTGGGGCTGCCCGACCACGGTGAACAACGTGGAATCCATCGCCGTCGCGCCGACCATCCTGCGTCGCGGCGCCGACTGGTTCGCCGGCATCGGGCGGCCCAACAACGTGGGCACCAAGCTGTTCAACATATCCGGCCACGTGAACCGGCCCTGCACGGTCGAGGAAGCCATGGGCATCCCCCTGAAGGAACTGATCGAGAGGCACGCGGGCGGGGTGCGCGGCGGCTGGGACAACCTTCTGGCCGTCATTCCGGGCGGCGCCTCGGTGCCGGTGCTGCCGAAATCCATCTGCGAAGACGTGCTCATGGACTTCGACAGCCTGCGCGAGCAGCGCTCCGGCCTTGGCACGGCCGCCGTCATGGTGATGGACAAGTCGACGGACATCATCAAGGCCATCGCGCGGTTGTCGGCCTTTTACAAGCATGAAAGCTGCGGCCAGTGCACGCCGTGCCGCGAGGGCACCGGCTGGATGGCGCGGGTCATGGCGCGCATGGTCACGGGCGACGCCCACGTCGACGAGATCGATACCCTGGAAGAGGTCACCCGCCAGGTCGAAGGGCACACCATTTGCGCCCTCGGCGATGCGGCGGCGTGGCCGATCCAGGGCCTGATCCGCCATTTCCGGCCCGAGATGGAAAAGCGGATCCTGGACAACCTCGCGCGCCGGTCGGCGGCGGAATAGACTGGCTTACTAAGGACTTAGGGCAAATGCCAAAGATCACCATCGACGGCACGGAACATGAGGTCGAAGCGGGCATGACGATCCTGCAGGCCTGCGAGCAGGCCGGCAAGGAAATCCCGCGGTTCTGCTATCACGACCGCCTGTCCATCGCCGGAAACTGCCGCATGTGCCTGGTGCAGATGGAGCGTTCGCCCAAGCCGGTGGCGTCCTGCGCCATGCCCGTGGCCGACGGCATGGTCGTCTATACGGACACGCCCGAGGTCAAGAAGATGCGCCAGGGGGTGATGGAGTTCCTGCTCCTCAACCACCCGCTGGACTGCCCGATCTGCGACCAGGGCGGCGAGTGCGACCTGCAGGACCAGGCCATGGCCTACGGCATGGACCACGGCCGCTATCACGAGAACAAACGCGCCGTCGAAGACAAGCACATGGGCCCGCTGATCAAGACGATCATGACCCGCTGCATCCACTGCACCCGCTGCGTGCGCTTCTCGACCGAGGTCGCGGGAGTCCACGACATGGGCCTGATCGGGCGCGGCGAGAACGCCGAGATCGTGAGCTACCTGGACAAGGCCGTCGGCTCGGAGCTGTCGGGCAACGTCATCGACCTGTGCCCGGTCGGAGCGCTTACCTCCAAGCCCTATGCCTTCGTCGCCCGCCCGTGGGAGTTGAAGAAGACGGAAAGCGTCGACGTGTCGGACGCGCAGGGCTGCGCAATCCGCGTCGACAGCCGCGGGCCCGAGGTCATGCGCGTGCTGCCGCGCCTCAACGAGGACGTGAACGAGGAGTGGATCTCCGACAAGGCGCGCTTCTGGGTCGACGGCCTGAAGCGCCAGCGCCTGGACCGTCCCTACGTGCGCGTCAAGGGCAAGCTGCAGCCCGCCACCTGGGCCGAAGCCTTCCAGGCCGTCGCCAAGGCCGTGAAGGGCAAGCCGGGCAGCGAGATCGCCGCCATCGCCGGCGATCTGGCCGATTGCGAAAGCATGCTTTTGCTGAAGGAACTGATGGCCGGCCTGGGTTCGGCCAACATGGACTGCCGCCAGGACGGATCCAAGGTCGACCCCGGGGTGCGCGCCTCGTACCTGTTCAATTCCACCATCGCCGGGATCGAGGAAGCGGACGCGCTGCTGATCGTCGGCGCCAACCCGCGCTGGGAGGCGCCGGTCCTCAACGCCCGCATCCGCAAGCGCTACCTGTCGGCAAAGGGCAAGTTCCCCATCGCCGCCGTCGGCCCGGCGGTGGACCTGACCTATCCCGTCGACTGGCTGGGCGAGGGCGCCGACGTCCTGGCGCGGATATCCTCCGGCGGCCACGCCTTCGCCGAGGTCCTGAAATCGGCCGAAAAACCCATGATCATCGTCGGTTCGGGCGCCGTGGCGCGGCCCGACGGCGCGCAGGTCCTGGGCCAGGCGCGCAAGCTGGCCGAGGCCGTGGGCGCGGTCACCGGCGAGTGGAACGGCTTCAACGTGCTGCAGCGCGCGGCATCGCGCGTGGGCGGCCTGGATCTCGGTTTCGCGCCGGATGAGGGCGGGCTCGATACGGCCGGCATCCTGGACGGCGTGACCTCGGGCGCGATAAAGGTCCTCTATCTGCTGGGCGCCGACGAGATTCCCACCAAGGACCTGGACAAGCCCTTCGTGATCTACCAGGGCCACCACGGCGACGCCGGGGCGCATGCCGCCGACGTGATCCTGCCGGGGGCCGCCTATACCGAGAAGAACGCGACCTACGTGAACCTGGAAGGCCGGGTGCAGCGCGGCCAGCTCGCCGTGTTCCCGCCGGGCGAGGCACGCGAGGACTGGAAGATCGTCCGCGCCCTGTCGGACGCGCTGGGCGCCACGCTGCCCTACACGACGCTGGCCGACGTGCGCCAGGGCCTGGTCAAGGCGAACCCCGTGTTCCAGGGCATCGACGACATCCAGGCCGCTCCCTGGGGCGAATTCGGCGCGCCGGGCGAGGCGTCGGGCGCCTTCTCCTACCCGATTGCGAATTTCTACATGACCGATCCCATCAGCCGCGCGTCCGCCACCATGGCCGAATGCACGGACGAGATCCTGGGCGGCAGGGAAGGGAAGACCGGCACCGATGGTTGAGGCCTGGAACACCTGGATCTGGCCGACGGCCTGGATCGTCATCAAAATCCTCGTGATCGTGGTGCCGATCCTGCTGTCGGTCGCCTACCTGACGTTCTTCGAGCGCAAGGTCATCGGCGCCATGCAGCTGCGCAAGGGGCCCAACGTGGTCGGCCCGTTCGGCCTGCTGCAGCCGATCGCGGACGGCGCCAAGCTGTTCCTCAAGGAAATGATCATTCCGTCGGGCGCCAACCCGGGAGTGTTCCTGCTGGCGCCCTGCGTGACCTTCGCCCTTGCCCTCATGGCCTGGGCCGTGATCCCCTTCGGCGAGGGCCTGGTGCTGGCCGACATCAACGTCGGCATCCTCTACCTGTTCGCCATCTCGTCGCTCGGCGTGTACGGCATTCTCATGGCCGGCTGGGCCTCGAATTCGCGCTATGCGTTCCTGGGGGCGCTGCGCAGTGCAGCCCAGATGGTGTCCTACGAAGTTTCCATGGGCTTCGTCATCATCACCGTGCTGCTCTGCGTCGGGTCGCTGAACCTCTCGGCGATCGTCGAGGCGCAGCGCGGCCTGTGGTTCGTGATCCCGCTGTTCCCGATGGCGGTGATCTTCTTCATCTCGACGCTGGCGGAAACCAACCGCCATCCCTTCGACCTGCCCGAGGCCGAGGCCGAACTGGTCGCCGGCTACAATGTCGAATATTCGGGTATGGCCTTTGCCCTGTTCTTCCTGGGCGAATACGCCAACATGATCCTGATGTCGGGGATGACCACCATCCTGTTCCTGGGCGGCTGGCTGCCGCCGTTCTCGATCGAGCCCCTGACGTGGATCCCGGGACCGATCTGGTTCGCCGCCAAGATCGCCTTCTGTCTGTTCATCTTCATCTGGGTGCGCGCGACCTTCCCGCGCTACCGATACGACCAGTTGATGCGTCTCGGCTGGAAGGTGTTCCTGCCGATCTCGCTGTTCGCGGTGGCCGCCACGGCCGGCGTGCTGCTGGCTTTCGGCTGGGTGCCCGCCCCGGTGACGGGTTAGGAGACGTTCCATGAGCTTCATCGGACAAAGCGCCAAGGCATTGTTCCTAAAGGAACTCGTGGCCGGCATGGCGCTTACGCTCAAGTACTTCACCAGGCCCAAGGTGACCCTGAATTACCCCTACGAGAAGGGCCGGCTGAGCCCGCGCTTCCGCGGCGAGCACGCGCTGCGCCGCTACCCCAACGGCGAGGAGCGCTGCATTGCCTGCAAGCTGTGCGAGGCCATCTGCCCTGCCCAGGCCATCACCATCGAGGCCGAGCCGCGGGCCGACGGCTCGCGCCGCACCACGCGCTACGACATCGACATGGTGAAGTGCATCTATTGCGGCTATTGCGAGGAGGCCTGCCCCGTCGACGCCATCGTCGAGGGCCCCAACTTCGAATACGCCACGGAAACCCGCGAGGAGTTGCTGTACGACAAGGCCAAGCTGCTGGCCAACGGCGATCGCTGGGAAACCGAGATCGCCGACCGGCTGCGCGCCGACGCACCGTACCGCTGAACGGCGCAGCAAATCGGGTTGAGACGAGACTGCAAGGACCGACGAGGAGAGTATGAGGGGTAATCAGAACGGCAACCGCGCAGGGACGCGGGCAGGGGACGTGAAGGGGAGCGGCAGATGATCGTCGGAGCCCTGGCGTTCTACATGTTCGCCTTCGTCACCGTGGCCGCGGGCGTGCTGGTCATCTCATCCAGGAACCCCGTGCATTCGGTGCTGTTCCTGATCCTGGCGTTCTTCAACTCGGCCGGGCTGTTCGTGCTGCTGGGGGCCGAGTTCCTGGCCATGATCCTGGTCGTCGTCTACGTCGGCGCCGTCGCCGTGCTGTTCATGTTCGTGGTCATGATGCTCGACATCAACTTCACGGCGCTGCGGTCCGGGTTCCTTCAGTACCTGCCGCTGGGCGGCCTGGTCGGCCTGATCCTGCTGGCCGAACTGTTGGTCGTCGCGGGCGGCTGGCAGTCGATTGCGGGCGGCGCCAAGATGGCCCAGGCGGCGGCCCCCCTGGCCAAGGGCGTAACCAACACCCATGCCCTGGGCCAGCTCATCTACACCCATAACGTCTATCTGTTCCAGGCCGCGGGCCTGATCCTGCTGGTCGCCATGATCGGCGCCATCGTGCTGACCCATCGGCGCCGTGTCGACGTCAAGCGCCAGCGCATCGCCGACCAGAACGCGCGCGGCACGGACACGGTCGAAGTGCGCAAGGTCGAAGTCGGGAAGGGGATCTGAACATGTTGGAAATCGGTCTTTCCCACTACCTGACCGTCGCCGCGGTCCTGTTCACGCTGGGCATCTTCGGCATCTTCCTCAACCGCAAGAACGTGATCATCATCCTCATGTCCATCGAACTGATGCTGCTCGCCGTGAACCTCAACCTGGTGGCGTTCTCGACCTATCTGGGCGACCTCATGGGCCAGGTGTTCGCGCTCTTCGTACTGACCGTCGCCGCCGCCGAAGCCGCCATCGGGCTCGCCATCCTGGTCGTGTTCTTCCGCAACCGCGGCTCGATCGATGTCGAAGACATCAACATGATGAAGGGCTAGGGAGCGGCTCATGATCGAAATCCTCGCCGTCTTCCTGCCGCTCGCCGGCTCGGTGCTTGCCGGACTGATCGTGTTCATGCCGCAGGCGGACAAGCACAAGCAGCACGCCATGGACACCCTGGCGCAGTGGGTCACCTGCACGGGCCTGGTGCTGTCCGCGATCTGCGCGATCATCCTGTTCAAGGACGTGGCGCTCGACGGCAACGTCCGGGTGACGGAGCTGTTCACCTGGATCGATTCCGGCACGCTGGAAGTGTCCTGGGCGCTCCGCGTCGACCAGTTGACCTCCGTGATGATGATCGTCGTTTCCGGCGTTTCGGCGATGGTGCACATCTATTCCTGCGGCTACATGCACCACGACAAGTCGATCCCCCGGTTCATGAGCTACCTGAGCCTGTTCACCTTTTTCATGCTCATGCTCATCACCTCCGACAATCTGGTGCAGCTGTTCTTCGGCTGGGAGGGGGTCGGACTCGCGTCCTACCTGCTGATCGGCTTCTGGTACGATCGGCCGTCGGCCAACGCCGCCGCCATCAAGGCCTTCGTCGTGAACAGAGTGGGCGACTTCGGCTTCGCGCTCGGCATCTTCGCGACCTTCATGCTGTTCGACACGGTGAACCTGGACACCATCTTCAAGGCCGTGCCGGGCAAGGCCGACGCCACCCTGCAGGTGTTCGGCGGCGAGTTCCATGCGCTGACCGTGTGCTGCCTGCTGCTGTTCGTCGGCGCCATGGGCAAGTCGGCGCAGCTCGGCCTGCATACCTGGCTGCCGGACGCCATGGAGGGTCCGACGCCCGTCTCGGCCCTGATTCACGCGGCGACCATGGTCACCGCCGGCATCTTCATGGTCGCCCGCCTGTCGCCGATGTTCGAGTATTCGGAGGTGGCGCTCAACGTCGTCACCATCGTCGGCGCCTCGACGGCGATTTTCGCGGCGACCATCGGCTGCGTGCAGAACGACATCAAGCGCGTGATCGCCTATTCGACCTGTTCTCAGCTCGGCTACATGTTCTTCGCCTGCGGCGTGTCGGCCTATTCGGCGGGCATCTTCCACCTGATGACCCACGGCTTCTTCAAGGCGCTGCTGTTCCTGGGCGCCGGTTCCGTCATCCACGCCATGTCCGACGAACAGGACATGCGCAAGATGGGCGGCATCTGGAAGCACATCAAGGTGACCTACATCCTGATGTGGATCGGCTCCCTGGCGCTGGCCGGCATCCCGCCGTTCGCCGGGTTCTATTCCAAGGACATCGTGCTCGAGGCGGCCTGGGGCGCGCACACGGGCATCGGCCAGTACGCCTTCTGGATGGGCATCGCCGCCGCCTTCCTGACGGCCTTTTATTCCTGGCGCCTGATCGTCATGACCTTCCACGGGACGCCGCGCGCCGACGAGCACGTCATGGCGCACGTCCACGAAAGCCCGATGGTGATGATCCTGCCGCTGGTCGTGCTGGCGGGCGGGGCCAGCCTTGCGGGCGTGCTGGCCTACGACCTGATGGTGGGCAGTCAGGTCGCGCAGTTCTGGGGCAATTCCATCGTCGTGCTGGAACACCACAAGGCGCTGGAGAACGCCCATCACGTGCCGTTGTGGGTGAAGGTGCTGCCGCTGGTCGTCGGCGTCGGCGGGATCGCGCTGGCCTATGTATTCTATCTGCTGGCCCCGTCCATCCCCGGCGCCCTGGCGGCCAGGTTCCAGGGGCTCTACCGGTTCCTGCTCAACAAATGGTACTTCGACGAGCTTTACGACAAGATCTTCGTCAAGCCGGCCTTCTATCTGGGCCGCAACTTCTGGAAAACGGGCGACGGCACGCTGATCGACGGGCTGGGGCCCGACGGCGTGTCCGCCGCCGTGCGGTATATCGCGCGCCGCGCGTCGGCGCTGCAGACCGGCTACCTCTACCACTACGCCTTCGCCATGCTGGCGGGGATCGTGGTCCTGGTGACCTGGTACCTGATGACCAAGGCGGGGTGAGAAGACCATGGATTGGCCCATTCTATCGCTGGTCACCTTCCTGCCGCTCGTCGGCGTGGCGCTGATCGCCTTCGTGCCCGCGGACAACCCGGAGAATTCGCGTCGCGTCGCGCTGTGGGTGTCCGGCGGCACGTTCCTGGTGTCGCTTCTCATCTGGTTGAATTTCGACCCCACCACGGCGGCCATGCAGTTCGTCGAGGAAGCGGCCTGGATGCCCATCGCCGGCATCTCCTACCGCGTCGGCGTCGACGGCATCTCCATGCTGTTCGTGCTGCTGACGACGCTGCTGACCCCTCTGTGCGTGCTGGCAAGCTGGGACGCCATCAAGGTCCGGGTGAAGGAATACATGATCTCGTTCCTGATCCTGGAAACCTTCATGGTCGGCATGTTCGTCGCGCTCGACCTGTTCCTGTTCTACATCTTCTTCGAGGCGGTCCTGATCCCGATGTTCATCATCATCGGTGTGTGGGGCGGCCCGCGGCGCATCTACGCGTCGTTCAAGATGTTCCTCTACACGCTGCTGGGCTCCGTGCTGATGCTGCTGGCCATGCTGGCCATGTACTTCGACGCGGGCACCATGGACATCACCAAGCTGCTGGTTCACGACTTCCCGGCCAAGCTGGAGCCCTGGCTGTGGCTGGCGTTCTTCGCGTCCTTCGCCATCAAGCTGCCGATGTGGCCGGTGCACACGTGGCTGCCCGACGCCCACGTGGAGGCGCCGACGGCCGGTTCGGTGATTCTGGCGGGCGTGCTGTTGAAATTCGGCGGCTACGGCTTCCTGCGGTTCTCGCTGCCCATGTTTCCGGAAGCCAGCGTGATGTTCACGCCGCTGATCTACACCCTGTCCATCGTCGCCGTGATCTACACTTCCCTGGTCGCCCTGGCGCAGGAGGACATGAAGAAGCTGATCGCCTATTCGTCGGTCGCGCACATGGGCTTCGTGACCATCGGCACCTTCACCCTGACGGTGCAGGGGGTCGAGGGCGCGATCTATCAGATGCTCAGCCACGGCGTGGTCTCGGCGGCCCTGTTCCTTGTCGTCGGCGTGGTCTACGACCGCGAGCATTCGCGCGAGATCACCCATTACGGCGGCCTGGTGGAACGCATGCCCGTCTACGGCCTGACCTTCATGCTGTTCATGCTGGCGTCGGTCGGCCTGCCCGGCACGGGCGGCTTCGTCGGCGAGTTCCTGGTCCTGCTGGGCGCCTTCCGCGCCAATTCCTGGGTCGCCGCCCTGGCGGCCACGGGCGTGATCCTGGGCGCCGTCTACATGCTCTATCTCTATCGCCGCATCATCTTCGGCAAGCTGACCAAGGAACGCCTCGCCAAGATCCTGGACATGGACCGGCGCGAGATCGCGGTGTTCGCGCCGCTCGTCATCGTCACCCTGTGGATGGGCATTTACCCGTCGTCGTTCCTTGACGTCATGCACGTATCCGTCGACAACCTGTTGAAGCACGTGGAAACGGCGCTGGCCGCGGCCGGACACGTGAACCTGGCCGGACGCTGAGGGAGAACCCGACGAGATGTCGATCGATCAAATCATTCCGGCCCTGCCCGAAGTCTTCGTCGCCTGCATGGTCATGGCGCTGCTGATGCTCGGCGTGTTCCAGAAGGGCGCCCTGGCCGATCAGGACGTGAAGAGCTTCCGCTTGATCTCCGGCCTGTCCGTCGGCGTGCTGGGGCTGACCGTCCTGCTGGTCGTCATGCTGGCCGACCGCCAGCTCATGGCCTTCAACAACATGTTCGTCGTCGACGGCTTCGCGACCTACGCCAAGGTGCTGGTGCTGATCGCCTCGGCGGCCGCCATCGTCCTGTCCGCGGGCTATCTGGAACGCCACGGCGTCGCGCGTTTCGAATACGCCGTGCTGGTCGTGTTCGCGACCCTCGGCATGATGATGATGATCTCGGCCAACGATCTGATCTCGCTCTACATGGGGCTCGAGATGCAGTCGCTGTCGCTCTACGTCGTCGCCGCCTTCCAGCGCGAGGACCAGCGCTCGACCGAGGCGGGTCTCAAGTACTTCGTCCTGGGCGCGCTCGCGTCGGGCATGCTGCTGTACGGCGCCTCCCTGGTCTACGGTTTCGCCGGGACGACCAACTTTTCGGTACTTGCCGACCTGCTGAAGGGCGGGGCGCCGTCCGTCGGGCTCGTCGTGGGTATCGTCTTCGTGGTCGCCGGCCTGGCCTTCAAGGTTTCGGCCGTGCCGTTTCACATGTGGACGCCCGACGTCTACGAAGGGGCGCCGACCCCGGTCACCGCCTTCTTTTCCGTGGCGCCCAAGATCGCGGCCCTGGCGCTGTTCACCCGCGTGATGATGGAGCCCTTCGGCGACGCGGCCGACAGTTGGCGCCAGGTCATCATCTTCGTCTCCGTCGCCTCCATGGTGCTGGGCGCCGTGGCCGCCGTGGCGCAACGGAACATCAAGCGCCTGATGGCCTACAGTTCCATCGGTCATGTGGGCTACGTCCTGATCGGCCTGTGCGTCGCCAACGAGGCCGGCGTGCGCGGCATCCTGGTCTACCTCGCCATCTATCTGGTGATGAACGTGGGCGCCTTCGCCTGCATCCTGTGCATGAAGCGGGGCGACCGCATGGTCGAGCAGATCTCCGACCTGGCCGGCATGTCCAAGACCCATCCGATGATCGCGTTCGCCCTCTTGGTGTTCATGTTCTCCATGGCCGGCGTGCCGCCGCTCGCGGGCTTCTTCGCCAAGCTTTACATCTTCTGGGCCGCCATCGACGCCGGCCTGGTGGGCGTCGCAGTGATCGGTGTGCTGACCAGCGTGATCGGCGCCTTCTACTACCTGCGCATCGTGCGGGTGATGTACTTCGAGGACGCCGAGGATCCGCTGGACGCCGGAGTCAGCCGGGAACTGAAGATCCTGATCGGGGTTGCCGCCTTCATCATCTGCTTCTTCTTCATCCAACCGAACCTGATCCTGGAGCCCGCTGCGGCGGCGGCGAAAGCCCTGCTCGCCGGGTAGGGTCATGGACGCGCCAAAACTCCCGTCTCTGTTCACCCTGGTCGAACTGGAAACGGTCGACAGCACCAATGCAGAGGCCCGCCGCCTCGCCGAACGGGGGCCCGAGGCGGCACCCGAGGGCACACTCGTGTGGGCCATGGAGCAGACCGCCGGACGCGGGCGGCGCGGCCGCACCTGGGTCAGCCCCAAGGGCAACTTCTACTGCTCGGTCATCCTGCGCCCCGAGGTTCCGCTTAAGGACGCGGCGCAGTTCGGCTTCGTCGCCTCGCTTGCCGTCTACGACACCATCGGCGGCCTGGCCCAGCCGGGCACGGAGGCCCATACCAAGTGGCCCAACGATGTCCTCGTCGCGGGCCGCAAGGTCGCCGGCATCCTGTTGGAGGCCCAGGGGGCGGCGACGCCGGACGCGCAGCCCGATTTCGTCATCGTCGGCGTCGGCGTCAACCTGGTCAGCTTTCCCGAGGATGTGGAGTTCCCGGCCACCTGCATGCTGGACGAGGGCACCGCCGTGATGGCGCCGGAGTTCCTGGAGGGCTTCGCGCGGCATTTCCTGGGCTGGACCCGCATCTGGGTCGACGAGGGGTTCGAGCGCCTGCGCAAGAACTGGCTTTGGCGCTGCGACCAGGTCGGCAAGCAGGTCGAGGTGCGGCTGGCGAACGAAACCTTGACCGGCACTTTCAAGGACCTGGACGAAACGGGGGCGCTGATCCTGGAGACGGCGTCGGGACCGCGCACCATCACCGCCGGCGACGTCTATTTCCCGCGCCCCCAGGGCGCGTGAGCAAAGGACGGGATTCCATGCTGCTGGCGATCGATTCCGGGAACACCAACATCGTCTTCGCCGTATTCGGCGACGACGGCGCGATCCGGGGCTCCTGGCGCGCCAATTCCAAGCTGGAACGCACCAAGGACGAACACGCCGTGTGGCTGCGGCCGCTCATGGAAATGAACGGCATCGACCCCAAGGCGGTCACCCATGCGATCCTGGCCACCGTGGTGCCCAACAACCGGTTCCCCCTGGTCGGCCTGTGCCGCGACTACTTCGGGGTGGAGCCTCTGGTGGTCGGCGACGCCCAGGTCGACCTGGGCATCAAGGTCCTGGTCGACCGGCCGGAGCAGGTCGGGGCGGACCGCCTGGTCAACACGGTGGCGGCGCACGCCAAGTACGGGGGCCCGCTGATCATCGTCGATTTCGGCACGGCGACGACCTTCGATGTCATGGACGGGCAGGGCAGCTATATGGGCGGCGTCATCTCGCCGGGCGTCAACCTGTCGCTAGAGGCCCTGCACCAGGCGGCGGCCAAGCTGCCGCTCATCGGTGTGGAGAAGCCGGCGAAGGTGATCGGCCGCGATACGGTCTCTGCCATGCAGTCGGGGGTGTTCTGGGGCTACGTCGGCCTGATCGAGGGCATCGTCGGGCGCATCCGCCAGGAGATGGGGGCCGGCGACTGCCGCGTCATCGCCACGGGCGGCCTGGCCCCGCTGTTCCTCGACGCGACCCCGGCGATCGAACTGGTCGACGGCACCCTGACCCTCGACGGCCTTTACATGATTCACCGGAAGAACGCCGCATGAGCGGCACCTCCTCGACAAAAAGCGAAGGAAACGAACTGGTCTTCGTCGCCCTGGGCGGGGCGGGCGAGATCGGCATGAACCTGAACCTCTACGGCTACGGCCCGCCCGGCGAGGAGCGCTGGATCATGCTCGACCTGGGCGTCACCTTCTCGGACGGCTGGCCGCCGGGGGTCGACGTCATCATGGCCGATCCCGCCTTCATAGCGGAACGGGCGGACCAGCTCGACGGCCTGATCCTGACCCATGCCCACGAGGACCACCTGGGCGCCGTGCCGTACCTGTGGGACCGCTTTCGCTGCCCCATCTTCGCCACGCCCTTCACGGCCCATATCCTGGACCGCAAGCTGGCCGAGCCGGGCTGGGAGGATCAGGCCGACGTCACCGTCGTGCCCCTGCAGGGCAAGTTCACGGTGGGGCCGTTCGAACTGGAGCTGATCACCCTGACCCATTCGATTCCGGAACCGAATGCCGTGGTCATCCGTTCGCCCCTTGGGACCGTGCTGCATACGGGCGACTGGAAGTTCGATCCGGACCCGGTGGTCGGCGACGTGTCGGACCAGGCGGCCCTGCGGGCCCTCGGCGACGAGGGCGTGCTGGCCATGGTCTGCGATTCCACCAACGTGTTCGCGCCGGGACAGTCCGGGTCCGAGGGCGGGATCCTGGACAGCATGACCGAGGTCATCGCCGAATGTCCGGGACGCGTCGCCGTGGCCTGCTTCGCGACCAACGTGGCGCGGCTCGAAACCATCGCCCGCGCGGCCCTGGAAACGGGCCGCCAGGTGGTGCTGGCGGGGCGATCCCTGTGGCGCATCCAGGCGGCGGCGCGGGAAAACGGCTACCTCGCCGACGTGCCGCCCTTCCTGGCCGAGGAGGACGTCGACAGCCTGCCCGACGACAAGGTGCTGATCGTCTGCACGGGCAGCCAGGGAGAGCCGCGCGCCGCGCTGGCCCGCATCGCCGCCGGCGACCATCCGCGCGTCTCCCTGGGGCATGGCGACTGGGTGATCTTCTCGTCCCGCGAAATTCCCGGCAACGAAACCGCCATCGCCCGCGTGCAGAACGACCTGGTGGCGCGCGGCGTGCGCATCGTCACCTCGCGCGACGCCTTCGTCCACGTCTCGGGCCATCCCAACCGGGACGAACTGACGCATATGTATCAGCTCGTCCGGCCCAGGATCGCCGTGCCCGTGCATGGCGAGCTGCGCCATCTGCACGAGCACGCGCGGCTTGCCCGCGAATGCCAGGTGGAGCAGGCCGTCGTCGCCCCCAATGGAGCCATGGCGCGCCTGGCGCCCGGGCCGGTCAAGGTCGTCGACCACGTGCCGACGGGAAGGCTCGCGCTGGTCGGCGGGCGCCTGGTGCCCATGGACGGCAACCTGATAAAGGAGCGCATCCGCGGCGTGTGGCACGGTGTCGTCACGGTGACCGTGGTGGTGGACGACGGCGGCCTGGCCGAGGAGCCGCAGATCACGACCCTGGGCATTTCCGAAGACCCGGAGGACGACCCGGTGGTCGCTGCGGCCTACGAGGCCGCCGTCAACGCCGTGCGGGCCCTGCCGCCGCGCAAGCTGGCCGTGGACGACGAGGTGCGCGAGGCCGTGCGCCTGGCCGTGCGGCGGACGTTCCGCGGGCATCTGGACATGAAGCCCGTGACAACGGTGCATTTGGTGCGTATCTGATAGGGGGAACGGGGCAATCGTGATGGAGAAACGACGGGAATGATCGGAAAACTGAACCACGTGGCGATCGCCGTTCCCGACCTGAAGGCCGCCGCCGCGACCTACCGCGACACCCTGGGCGCCAAGGTTTCGCCCCCGCAGGCGGAGCCCGACCACGGCGTCACCGTGGTCTTCGTCGAACTGCCCAACACCAAGATCGAACTTCTTCACCCCATGGGCGAGACCTCGCCCATCCAGGGGTTCCTGGACAAGAACCCGTCCGGCGGCATCCATCACGTGTGCTACGAGGTCGACGATATCCTGGCTGCCCGCGATCACCTGAAGGGGCGGGGCGCCCGCGTGCTGGGCGACGGCGAGCCGAGAACCGGCGCCCACGGCAAGCCGGTGCTGTTCCTGCATCCCAAGGACTTCAACGGCACCCTGATCGAACTGGAACAGGCGTGACCCCATGAGCTGGCAAACCGGCCTTGCCGTCTATTTCGTCATGTGGTGGATCACCCTGTTCATGGTGCTGCCGTGGGGCGTGAAGCGCGTCGATCCGGCCGACCTGAAACCCGGCGAGGACCCTGGGTCTCCCGCCAGGCCGCGGCTCCTGATCAAGTTCGCGGCCACCTCGGTGCTGGCGGGCGTGTTCTTCGGGATTTTCTACTGGCTGCACGGATCAGGCCTGGTCGTCTTCCGGCAACCGGGCTGACCGTCCTCTGTCGTGCGGTCGTGCGGGCAAAAATAAAGGCAAGACCGCTAGGTCTTGCCTGACTTAAGTCCAGAATTCCTAAAAGCTTCGCGCCGTTTGAAGGCTGCCGCTTAATTATTGCTTCTTGTTTTTTTCCTCCCAAAACCCGGGCCCAGTCTGACCGGCAGGTACTCGTCTTTGCGAGCCGAGGCATCTTACTATCGCCCCTTGCTCGGGTCACCCCTTTTCTAAGGGTCGCGAACAAGATTCTTCGTTAACGGGCTGACCGCAAAGGGGACCGCACACACGCATAGGTGAGACGCCGGTGGACAAGGCCCCGTGGACAAGGATAAGACCTTCCCATAAATTCCAGAACCAGTCCGCCGGGCAGCACCCCGGTCCGCGCAACAGCAAGACCGCCCGATCATCCACCCCACGACCTAACGGAAGGACCCCGGCCCGCATGCGCCTTTCCCGCTTTTTCATGCCGACAATGAAGGAAACGCCCGCCGACGCGCAGATCGCGTCGCACCGGCTGATGCTGCGTGCGGGCATGGTGCGCCAAGCCTCGGCGGGAATCTATTCTTGGCTGCCGCTCGGTTACCGGGTGCTCAGGAAGATCATCCGCATCGTCGAGGAGGAACAGGACGCCATCGGCTGCCAGCAGGTGCTGATGCCGACCATCCAGTCGGCCGACCTGTGGCGCCAGTCGGGCCGCTATGACGCCTACGGACCCGAGATGCTGCGCATCACCGACCGCCACGAGCGGGACATGCTCTACGGCCCGACCAACGAGGAGCAGATCACCCAGATCTTCGCCGACTCCGTGCGCTCCTACCGCGACCTGCCGAAGATGCTCTATCATATCCAGTGGAAGTTCCGCGACGAGGTGCGGCCCCGCTTCGGGGTCATGCGCGGGCGCGAGTTCCTGATGAAGGACGCCTATTCCTTCGATCTGGATTATGAAGGCGCCAGAAAGTCTTATCAGAAACATTTCGTGTCGTACCTGAAGACGTACGAGCGCATGGGCCTGAAGGCTATCCCCATGGCCGCCGATACCGGGCCGATCGGCGGCGACATGAGCCACGAGTTCCTGATCCTGGCCGACACGGGCGAAAGCGAAATCGCCTGTCACAAGGATTTCCTGGATAACGACTGGCTCGACGGCGTCGACCTGGACGGCGACCTGGAAGGGGTGGTGAACACCTTTACCGCCAAGTACGCGGCGACGGACGAGAAGCGCGACCCGGCGGCCGAGGCGGCGCTGGGCGGCGACCTGGTCACCGCGCGGGGCATCGAGGTCGGCCATATCTTCTATTTCGGCAAGAAATATTCCGAACCCATGGGCGCCAGGGTCGCCGGTCCCGACGGTCAGGAGGTCGTCTGCGAGATGGGTTCCTACGGCATCGGCGTGTCGCGCCTGGTCGGCGCCATCATCGAAGCGTCGCACGACGAGGCCGGCATCGTCTGGCCCGAGCCCGTGGCGCCGTTCCGCATCGGCCTCGTCAACCTGCGGTCGGGCGACGCGGCCTGCGACGCGGCCTGCGAGGGCATGTACGAACAGCTTCGGAACGCCGGCCAGGAGGTCCTCTACGACGACCGCAACGAACGGGCCGGCGGGAAGTTCGCCGACATGGACCTGATCGGTCTGCCGTGGCAGCTCATCGCCGGGCCGCGCGGCCTTGAAAAGGACATGGTCGAGTTGAAAAACCGCAAGACGGGCGAACGCCAGGAAATCAGCCGCGAGTCGGCCTTGGCCCGCCTGACGGACGATTGATGGCGATCTCGACCATGGAATTCGGCCGCACTCGGAAAGAAGCTCAGCCGCTTGCCCTTGTTTCCGGCTGCCGCCTCGATCGCAGGAAAGGATAGGGCGCCCCCGTGTTCAGCCGATTTGAATGGATGATGGCGCTGCGTTACCTGCGCGCCCGCCGGCAGGAGGGGTTCATCTCCGTCATCGCCTGGTTCTCGCTACTCGGCATCGCGCTGGGCGTCGCCACGCTGATCATCGTCATGTCGGTGATGAACGGTTTCCGCCAGGAGCTTTTGACCCGCATCCTGGGGCTCAACGGGCACCTCAGCGTTCAGGGACAGTTCCGCGACCTCAAGGACTTCGACAACATCGCGGCGCGCGTGCGCGACCTTCGCGGCGTGGTCAGCGTGACCCCGCTGATCGAGGGCCAGGTCATGGCCACCGCCAACGGCACGGCCCAGGGGGCGCTGGTGCGGGGCATCCGCCCGCAGGATCTGACCCGGCGCAAGCTGATCGCCGACAACGTCGCGCGCGGCTCCCTCGACGATTTCAAGGGCGGCGGCGGGGGCGTCATCATCGGCGACCGCCTGGCGCAGAAAATGGGGCTCCGCGTCGGCGACAAGATCACGCTCATTTCGCCGAAGGGCAGCGCCACGGCGTTCGGCACGGTGCCGCGCACGGCGGCCTATACCGTCGCCGCAACCTTCGAGGTCGGCATGTACGAGTACGATTCCTCGTTCGTGTTCATGGACCTGGCCGACGCCCAGGTCTATTTCCGATACCCCAAGGAAGCCGTGTCGTCGCTCGAGGTCTTCATCCGCGACCCGGACCAGGCGCTGGAGGTCAAGCAGCGGATCGCCGGGGCCGTCCAGGGGATCGGCCGCATCCACGACTGGCAGCAGGCGAACGCCAGCTTTTTCAACGCGATCCAGGTCGAACGTAATGTCATGTTTCTGATCCTGACGCTGATCATCCTGGTCGCCGCGTTCAACATCATCTCGTCGATGATCATGCTGGTGAAGGACAAGGGGAAGGACATCGCCATCCTGCGCACCATGGGGGCGACGCGCGGCATGGTCATGCGCGTGTTCCTGATCGCCGGCGCCAGCGTCGGCGTCATCGGCACGATCGGCGGGGCCGTCCTGGGCATCGCCTTCGCCGACAACATCGAGGCCGTGCGCCAGTGGATCCAGGGCCTGACCGGCACCGACCTGTTCGCCGCCGAGATCTATTTCCTGTCGCAGCTTCCCGCCGTCATCGACTGGCACGAGGTCGTCGCGGTGATCGGCATGGCGCTCGGCCTGTCGTTCCTGGCGACCATCTATCCGTCGTGGCGGGCGGCGCGCACGGACCCGGCCGAGGCGCTCAGGTATGAGTGAGACAGGCCATGAGTGACGCCGTGCCCGCCCTGGCGCTGCGCGGCATCCGCCGTACCTTCCGCCAGGGGCGGACGGAGCTGGAGATCCTGAAAGGCATCGACCTTGCCGTGCGCCCGGGCGAGGTGGTGGCGCTGGTCGGCCCGTCGGGGGCGGGCAAGTCGACCCTGCTGCATATCGCGGGGCTGCTGGAATCCGCCGATGCCGGGACCATCGAGGTCTGCGGCCAGGATTGCAGCGCCATGGGCGACGAGCAGCGCACCCTGGCGCGGCGCTACAACCTGGGTTTCGTCTATCAGCATCATCACCTGCTGCCCGAGTTCTCGGCGCTCGAGAACGTCATCATCCCGCAGATCATCGCCGGCATCCCGTACAAGGATGCCAAGGATCGGGCCGCGGAAATCCTCACCTGGATGGGCCTCAAGGACCGCCTGACCCACCGCCCGGCACGCCTTTCGGGCGGCGAGCAGCAGCGTGTCGCCATCGCCCGCGCGCTGTCGACGGCGCCCAAGGTGCTGCTGGCCGACGAGCCCACGGGCAACCTGGACCCGCACACGGCGAACGAGGTGTTCGACATCCTCTTGCGACTGGCCCGTGGGGCCGGGCTGGCCGCCCTGATCGCCACCCACAACCCGGCGCTGGCGGCGCGCATGGACCGCACGCTGCGCTTGACCGACGGGTTCCTGTTTCCCGAATGATCCGACGTCCGGAGGCAAGAATGCTGAAAGTCCACACCCTGAACGACCGCATCGGCGCCCATCGCGAAGGTGCCGGCCATGCGACGGAGGTGCCGCCGGGCGCGCGCCTGCTGTTCTGCAACGGCCAGGTCGGCTGCCGCATGGACGGCACCGTGCCCGACGACGTGGGCGAGCAAGCGGAAATCGCCTTCGAGCGCATCGCCGCCATCCTGGAGGCGGGACGCATGGGCTTTCAGGACGTGGTCAAGATCACGGTCTACGTCACCGATCCGAAGCACCTCGATTACTACTACCGCCTGCGCCCGCGCTACATGCACGAGCACAACCCGCCGGCGGTGCTGCTGACCGTCGGGCCGTTCCCGCGCCCGGGGGTGCAGATCGAGATCGAGGTGGTCGCCGCCAAGGCGGATTAGCGGTTCCTCAACGAAACCGGCTTGCCGTGCGGCGTCGCCAGATAGGCGTCGCGCCATTCCTCGGCCCGCCGCGCGACCTCCGCGCCGAGCGCCAGGCCCTTGTCGGCGCAGAGCCGCTCCAGGGCCGCGAGCCAGTGGTTGTAGTAGGTTTCGCCGGTGTCGGGGTCGCCCGCCGCCTGGGCGCGTCTGATCTCCGCCCCCAGCGCCTGCGCCCATTCCTCGGCGCTGAAAAACCCCTTGTCGATCAGGGCGTTGGCCAGGGCGAAGGCCTGCGCCTGCCACGGTTCTTCAAAGACAGGCTCGCAGAACGCCGGTTCGCTCACGGTCGTCATCACGCGGGCTCCAGATAGGGTTCCCACAGGTCGGCATAGACCGCCGAGCGTGCGTCGCCGTCGGGGCCCCACAGTTCGTCGCCCTCGAAGCGCACGGAATAGAGCGGATGGCCTTCGGTGACCTCGGGTGTGTGGGTGTCCGGGTAGATGTGAACGCCGTGCAGGCGCTGCACCACGCCGACGCGGCCGCGGGTGTAGCGCGGGGCGCGGGTATGGCCCTGGGGATGGAAGTTGCGCACGCGCACGGCGTCGCCCACGGCGAACCGCGGCTCGACCGGCACGTCCAGGTCCGCCGGGCCGCCCGCCTTGACGGCGTTCAGCGCCTGCTCCGGCCCCGGCACGCGGATGGTGTCCGGCGCCGTCGGCGGGGTCAGGGGCTTTCCGGCGGCCAGTTCCTCGGCCGTCACCAGGCCGGATTCCTTGAGCAGCGTCTCCGTGCCCGCCAGCCAGTTCTCGTAGTAGGTGTTGCTGAGGTACGTGACCGGATGCTGGCGTTCGCGGGAGTAGCGGCCCATGTCGATGTTCCAGCGGCCGAGCAGGGCCGTGGCCAGGGTCAGGGAGAACACCTTGCGCTCCCAGTCCGCGTGGAACACGGGTTCCGCGGTCTCCGGCTCCGGGTTGATGGGGCCGAGGCCCTGCATGCCGCCGAGGTCGTGGGCGCCGTTCATCTCGCAATCCTCATTCCGCGGCATCCTTGGCCAGGTCGGCGGGCGCTTTGGCCTTTTCGACGCCGATCATGGAATTGCGGGTGACCAGCCTCTCAAGCTGCTCCGCCGTCCAGCCCTCGGTCCCGGCGGGCCGTTCCGGGATCACCAGATAGCGCATTTCGGACGTCGAATCCCACACGCGGATTTCCACGTCCGGGTCGAGGACCGTGCCGAACTCGGCCAGCACGCCGCGCGGGTCGGCGACGGCGCGCGAACGGTAGGGGGCCGATTTGTACCACACGGGCGGCAGGCCCAGGACGGTCCAGGGATAGCAGGAGCACAGCGTGCAGACGACCAGATTGTGCGCCTTGGGCCCGTTCTCGACGCAGACCATGTGCTCGCCCTGGCGGCCCTTGAAGCCGAAGTCGCCGATCGCGGCGTTGGCGTCGTCCTGCAGCCACTGGCGGTAATCGGGATCGGTCCAGGCGCGGGCCACGACCTTCTTGCCGTTCTGCGGGCCGACGTGGTGTTCGTAGCGGTCGACCAGGGCGTCGAGGGTCGCCGGGTCGACCAGACCCTTCTCGATCAGCAGGCTTTCCAGGGACTTCACGCGCAGCGCCACGTCGGACGGCGGCTCCGTATGGTCGCGATGGTCGTGATCGTGGTCGGGGCCGTCGTGAGGCATGCGATTCTCCCAAAATATCTGCGCCCGTGGACTTGGACGCCTGAATGATACAGCCAGAGACGGCCGCCCAACAACTTTCGAAAGGAAGCGTCCTCGCCGGAATCCCCAGGGTTATGCACCGGTTGTCGGCGAACGGGGGATAACGATGCGCAGTGTGCGGATTTTCGACTCCGCCCGTGCGCACCGGATATGGAATTATCGGGGCATGTCCCACGCCGATTTCGTCCACCTGCGGGTCCATTCCGCCTATTCCCTGTCCGAGGGCGCCATTCGCCTGAAGGACCTTGCCAAGATGTGCCGGTCCATGGACATGCCGGCGGTCGCCGTGACCGACACCAACAACCTGTTCGGCGCCCTGGAATTCTCCCTGGCGGCCCGCGAGAAGGGCATCCAGCCCATCATCGGCTGCCAGGTCTCCGTGCGCCTGGAGGCCGAGGAAGGCGCGGCGCAGGGCATGGGGCCGGGCAGCGGCGGCGGGCGGCGCGAGCGCGCGCCCTCGGTGGTCCTGCTGGTGCAGAATCCGGAGGGCTACCGCAACCTGCTGCAGATGCTGAAGGTCGCCTATCTGGACGGCGACGACGCCGAGGAAACGGTGATTTCCCTCGACACGCTGCTGACCTGCAACGCCGGACTGATCCTGCTTGCCGGCGGGCCGGGCGGGCCGGTCGGACGCCTGCTGCTGCAGGGCAAGGCGGAGCCCGCGCGGGCCCTGCTGCAACGCCTGGCGGCGGCCTACGATGGGCGCACCTACGTCGAAATCCAGCGCCACGGCATGGCGGCCGAGGAACAGACCGAGGGCGCGTTCCTCGACCTCGCCTACGAGCTGGACCTGCCGCTGGTCGCCACCAACGAATGCTTCTATCCCACGCCCGACATGTTCGAGGCCCATGACGCGCTCATCTGCATCGCCGAAAGCGCCTATGTCTCGGAGACGGAGCGCCGCCGCCTGACGCCCGAACACTGGTTCAAGGGGGCGGCCGACATGCGCCGCGTGTTCGAGGACCTGCCCGAGGCGGTCGACAACACCCTGGTGATCGCCCGGCGCTGCGCCTTCATGGTCGAGAAGATCGACCCCATCCTGCCGCCGTTCGACTGCGGCGTGGACCGCACGGAGGAGGACGAACTGCGCGCCCAGGCCAAGGCCGGGCTGGAGCGGCGGCTGGATTCCCACGTCTATACGGACGACATGGACGCCGCCGCGCGCGACAAGGCGGCCCGGCCCTACCGCGAGCGCCTGGAGTACGAGCTTGGCGTCATCAACGAGATGGGATTCCCCGGCTACTTCCTGATCGTCGCCGACTTCATCGGCTGGGCCAAGGAGCAGGGCATTCCCGTGGGGCCGGGGCGCGGCTCGGGCGCCGGATCGGTGGTCGCCTGGGCGTTGAGCATCACCGACCTGGATCCCTTGCGCTTCGGCCTGCTGTTCGAACGGTTCCTGAACCCGGAACGCGTGTCCATGCCCGACTTCGACATCGACTTCTGCCAGGACCGGCGCGACGAGGTCATCCGCTACGTCCAGAAGAAGTTCGGCCACGACCACGTGGCGCAGATCATCACCTTCGGCAAGCTGCAGGCGCGCGCCGTGCTGCGCGACGTCGGCCGCGTGCTGGAAATGCCCTATGGGTACATCGACAAGATCTGCAAGCTGGTGCCCAACAACCCGGCCAACCCGGTAACCCTGCAGGAAGCCGTCGACGGCGAGCCGCAGATCCGCCAGATGATGTCGGAAGACCCCCAGGTCCAGCATCTCGTCGATCTCGCCATGAAGCTGGAAGGGCTCTACCGTCACGCCTCGACCCATGCCGCCGGCGTGGTGATCGGCGACCGGCCGTTGCAGGAACTGATCCCGCTGTACCGCGATCCGCGCTCGGACCTGCCCGTGACCGGCTTCAACATGAAGTTCGTGGAAAGCGCCGGGCTGGTGAAGTTCGACTTCCTGGGCCTCAAGACGCTGACGGTCCTTTCCACCGCCGTCGGGCTATGCAAGGAGAAGGGGGTCGAGATCGACCTGTCGACCATCCCGCTGGACGATACGGCGACCTTCGAGATGATCGGGCGCGGCGAGACGACCGGGGTGTTCCAACTGGAAAGCCAGGGCATGCGCGACGTCCTGCGCCAGATGAAGGCCGACACCTTCGAGGACATCATCGCCGTCGTGGCGCTTTACCGCCCGGGCCCCATGGACAACATCCCGAGCTACATCGCCCGCAAGAAGGGCGACGAGGAGCCCGACTACCTGTACCCGACCCTGGAGCCGATCCTGAAGGAAACCTTCGGCATCATGATCTATCAGGAACAGGTCATGCAGGCGGCGCAGGAGCTGTCGGGCTACACCCTGGGCGGCGCCGACCTTTTGCGCCGCGCCATGGGCAAGAAGATCAAGGAGGAGATGGACCAGCAGCGCCAGGTCTTCGTCGACGGCGCCGTCGGGCGCGGGGTCGACGGGCGCAAGGCGTCGGACATCTTCGACCAGGTCGCCAAGTTCGCGGGTTACGGCTTCAACAAGTCCCACGCCGCGGCCTATGCGCTGGTCGCCTACCAGACCGCCTATCTCAAGGCCAACCACCCGGTGGAATTCCTGGCCGCCTCCATGACCCTGGACCAGCACAACACGGACAAGCTCAACGTGTTCAAGCAGGAACTGGACCGCATGGGCGTGGCCCTGCTGCCGCCCGACGTCAACAAGTCCCAGGTCAGGTTCTCGGTTGAACGTGACGGCGGCAAAAGCGCCATCCGCTATGCCCTGGCCGCCATCAAGAACGTGGGCGAGGGCGCGATGGCGTCGCTCGTGCAGACGCGCAAGGACGGCGGGCCCTTCAAGGACCTCGCCGACTTCGCCCACCGCCTGGACCCCAAGGTCATCAACAAGCGGCAGATGGAAAACCTCATCCGCGCCGGCGCGCTCGACTGCCTGAATCCCAACCGCCGCCAGCTGTTCACGGGCCTGGAGCGCATCCTGAAGGAGGCGGTCAGCGCCCACCAGGACCGCACCTCCGACCAGATGGGCCTGTTCGGCGGCGGCGGCGCGGCGCAGGTGCCGGACATCCGCCTCGACAACATCGCCGACTGGAACCCCATGGACCGGCTCAAGGAGGAATTCGACGCCGTCGGCTTCTACCTGTCGGCGCATCCCTTGGCGACCTACGAAAGCGTGCTGGAGAAGCACAAGGCCGTCAGCTTCGCCGAGGTCCTGGCCGCCGGGCGGCCCGGCCACCGGCGCATGGCGGGCACCCTGGTCGCCATCAAGGAGCGCACCTCGGCCAAGGGTTCCCGATATGCCTTCGTCAGCTTCTCCGACACCACGGGAACGTTCGAGGGCATCATGTTCTCGGAAGTCCTCGCCGCCAACCGCGAGCATCTGACGGAAGGCAACTCGTTCCTCATCGAAATGGACGTGCAGATCGAGGCCGAGGCGCCGCGCTTCATGGTCCAGGGGCTGAAGCCGTTGGAAAGCGCCGCGCTGAATTCCGTCGGCTCGATCACCGTGGTGATCGGCGGCGCAAGCCCGCTGACCCCCCTGCGCGAGGTGCTGGAAAGCCAGGGCAGGGGCCAGGTTCCGGTGTTCGTGGTGCCGCGCCTGGAGGACAACCGCGAGGTCGTGCTGTCCCTCGGCGACCGCTATGCCGTGTCGCCGGCGGTGATCCAGGCGCTGAAATCGGTCAAGGGCGTTCTGGAAGTGGTCGAGGGCTGACCGCTTCCTTGAGGGATTGTCACGTTTTTTCCCTTGATCGGGCTCCGTTAACCCTTTAGAACCCCGCTCCATATCGCACGCGGGAACGCGGCGGCTCGTGTAAATCCACGGGATTTCGCCGCTCCGGTGTCCGGCCATGGGGCCGGATGACACCCGCGGAGGCATAACCGGAGAAGAGGCTTATCATGGCGATTCCGTCGTTCACCATGCGTCAGTTGCTGGAAGCTGGCGTTCATTTCGGTCACAGCACCCGCCGTTGGAACCCGAAAATGGCGTCGTACCTGTACGGCGACCGCAACGGCATCCACATCATCGACCTGCAGCAGACCGTGCCGCTCCTGCATCAGGCGCTGACCGCCGTGCGCGACGTCGTCGCGTCGAACGGTCGCATCCTGTTCGTCGGCACCAAGCGTGCGGCGTCGCCGAGGGTCGCCGAAGCGGCCAAGAAGTGCGGCCAGTACTACGTCAACCACCGCTGGCTGGGCGGCATGCTGACCAACTGGCAGACCATCTCCAAGTCCATCGCGCGCCTGCGCGAACTGGACGAGAAGCTGGGCG
>PFFW01000123.1 GCA_002781745.1 Rhodospirillales bacterium CG15_BIG_FIL_POST_REV_8_21_14_020_66_15 | reverse complement strand
TATTCTTCGTGTTCATGATGCTGCGCGGGCTGCTGACCCGTTTCCTCATGACGTGGTTGCATCTGTTGGCGAAGCGCACGCCGTGGACGGTCGACGATCAGATACTCGGCACAATCGAGCCGCCCGTTCGGTTCGTGCCCGTGGTGATGGGCCTGTTTTTCGGGTTCCAGATCCTCGAACTGCGGGGAACGCCCGACCAGATGGCGACGAACCTGATGCGCTCGCTGGTCGCTTTCACCATCTTCTGGGCGCTGTTTCGGACGGTCAAGCCGCTGAGCGCCGTTCTGCACCGCCTCGACCGCATCTTCTCCGTCGAGATGGTGGAATGGATGGTGCGCGCCATCCGGATCCTGGTGTTCGTCATCGGCACGGCAGCGGTGCTGGAGATCTGGGGCATCCAGGTCGGCCCGATCATCGCCGGGTTCGGCCTGATCGGCGTCGCCGTGGCGCTGGGCGCCCAGGACCTGTTCAAGAATCTCATCGCGGGCCTGCTGATCCTGGCCGAGAAACGCTTCCACAAGGGCGACTGGATCAGCGTGGAAGGGGTCGTCGAGGGCAACGTGGAAACCATCGGTTTCCGCTCGACCATGGTGCGCCGCTTCGACAAGGCGCCCGTCATGGTGCCCAATTCCCAGCTTTCCGACACGGCGGTCATCAACTTCACCGCCATGTCCCATCGGCGGATCAAGTGGCTGGTCGGCGTCGAGTACCGCACCACCGTCGACCAGCTGCGGCAGATTCGCGACCGGATCGCCGCCTATATCGAGGAAACTCCGGAGTTCGCCCCGGCGACCGAGGTATCGACCTTCGTGCGCATCGACAGCTTCGGCGATTCCTCCATCAACATCCTGGTCTACTGCTTCACACTGACCACGAAATGGGGCGAATACCTGGAGATCAAGGAACGCCTGGCCTACAAGATCATGGAAATCGTGCTGGGCGCGGGCACCGCCTTTGCCTTCCCCAGCAGATCGCTCTATGTGGAAAGCCTGCCGGGCGGCGACGCGCCGGAGATTTTTCAGCCGCCCGAAGCCCCCGCCCCGTCGGAAACGAAAGACGCGGGCCGCGGGAGCTTCGATGCATCCAAAGGAGGAGTTTAAGACCATGGGCGTCACCATCTATCACAACCCGAAATGCAGCAAGTCGCGCCAGACCCTCCAGATTCTCGAGGACAAGGGTGTCGCGCCGGAAATCGTGCTCTACCTGGAAACGCCGCCGACCGCGGACGAGATGAAGGAGCTGTTGAAGAAGCTGGGCCTGAGGGCCGCCGACATCCTGCGTCAGGCCGAAGCCAGGGAGGCGGGTCTCTCCGGGGACATGGACGAGGACGCCCTCATCAAGGGCATGATCGCCCATCCCCGTTGCATCGAGCGGCCGATCGTCGTCAAAGGCGCCAAGGCGGTGCTGGGGCGGCCGCCCGAGAACGTTCTCGACCTGATTTAAGTCAAGGCCGGGATTCCCGATTCCGGCTACTAATGCCGTATTCACCGAGGGTTAGGAGACTTGCGGTTCCGCGGGGGACACTTCAATATGTGCGCCCGAGGGGAGTGTGGATACGGATCACCTCTCTGACTTGCCTGAAGATCTCCGAACGGGGCACTGGCAGGCCAGCGAACACTTTGGACGGCGGACAAGGCGCCGCCGGAATCGTGGAGGACTGATGGCCGCCGACGATCGCGCGATCCCGGACCAGGCACCGGTGGACGTCAATGACGCCCGGGCCGCCTGGATGTCACTTCCGGAAGAGGAACGCACCGCGTTGCGTGACCGGGAGGCGGCGCGCCTGTTCGCCATCGGCTCGGACCACCAGCGGAACGGCCGCCTGGAAGACGCGATCCCCGAATACACCCGGGCCCTCGCCCTCAACCCCAACCTGGCCGAAGCGTACAACAACCTGGGCGTGGTGCTGCGCGCCACCGGCCGGCCCGAGGCCGCCGTCGCCTGCTACCGCCGGGCCATCGCACTAAGGCCGCGCAACGCTTCCGCCTATTCCAACCTGGGCAACGTGCTGCGCGACCTGGGCCGGTTCGAGGACGCCGTGGCAAGCCACCAGCAGGCCGTCCACCTTGACCCCAAGAACCCGGACACCCTGCACAACCTGGGCGTGGCGCTGCGCGACCTGGGACGCCGGGACCAGTCGCTCGACTGTTTCGAACGCGCGCTCGCCGGCAATCCGGACCACGTGCCCAGCCTGCTCGACCGTGGACGGTCGCTTCTGCTGGCGGGGGAATACCGCGCCGGGTTCAAGGACCTTGAGGCCCGCTTCAAGCTGCGCCGCTTCCAGCTTCGCGGCATGGACACGCCGCGTTGGGACGGCGCCAAGGTCAAGGGCAAGACGGTGCTGGTTTCCTGCGAGGGCACCCTGGGCGACGTCATCCAGTTCGCCCGTTACATCCCCATGATCAAGGAACAGGGGGCCAACGTGGTGCTGGAGGCGCCGGCGGCGCTGGCCGACCTGCTGGCGACCGTGTCCGGGGTGGACAAGCTCGTGGTGCAGGGCGCCGACCTGCCCAAATTCGACATGCATGCCCCGCTGCTGTCCCTGCCCGGCATCTTCAAGACCACCGCCGCCACGGTTCCGGCAGGGGTTCCCTATCTGGCGCCCCCCGATCCGGGGGGCTTCCGCCTGCCGCCCGGCGGCGATTTCCTGAAGGTGGGCGTCGCCTGGGACGACGAGCGGCCGCCGGCCCACGCCGCGCCGGCGCCGGGCCTGCGCCCGTTCCTGGACCTGGCCGGTCTGGCCGGGGTGACCCTGTTCGGGCTGCAGACGGGCCCCGCGGCGGCCGACCTGAGGGCGCACGGGTCGGACGCCCTGATCATTGATCTGGCGCGCCGCGCCGGAGGGTTGGCGGGCCTCGCCGCCTTCATCGACCAGATGGATCTCGTGATCGCCGTCGACGGCGCCGTGGCGCATCTGGCCGGTGCTCTCGGCAAGGAGACCTGGCTGATCGCCCCGGCGTCGCCCGATTGGCGGTGGGGCACGGCGGGCGAAGCCACGCCGTGGTATCCGGGCATGCGCATCCTGCGCGCGGAACGGCGGGCCGACTGGGCGGGATTGCTGGACCAGACCCGGCGCGACCTGCGCGCCCGGTTGCGGGGCGGCAACGGGACTTAGAACCGGTAGCTGTAGCGCACCCCGACGTTTTCCAGACCTTCGTTGAAATCGCAGATCTTGGCGTTCGAGATGTGGTCGAAGATGGCCGCGATCTTGTGATGCTCCGTCAACTGCCAGCCGAGGGTGATGGACTCGCGGAACAGCAGGTGGCAGCCCAGGTCTTTCTTGTCGGCGGCGTGGGAGTCCGTCTCGCCGTCGTGATAAGCGCCGCCGACGCTGAACCCGGCGAACAGGCCCTTCCACAGGTTCCATTCATAGCTGAGGCCGGCGAACACCTGGCTGGTGTCGCCCTCGGAATTGATGTTGGCGCCGATGTGCGGCTCGGGGCTCCAGATGATGTCGAGGAACCGGGGCGACGCGAAACGGACCTCGATATGCCCGTCGAAGCCGTCTTCCTTGGAATTTGAGAACGGGCCTTCGTCGTGCATCAGGGCGCCGACCGAGATTTCGGCGACGATGCCGCCCAAGGGATTGCCGCGCGAACTGGCGCGGGCACCCCGTTCCGTGCCGCCGGGCCACAGGGGACCGGTCGCCGACCGGCCGGGCATCGCCGGTTCGGGCTGCGCCGCCGGGGCGGAAACGGGCTGGACGGCGGGGCGGGAGGCGGGACGGGAGGGCGGCGGCGCATAGGCCGGCCGCGGCGCCTGCTGGACCGCCGGCTGAATCGGCTGCGTCCGGTCCCACCGGTCGGCCGGGCGGGCGGCGAAGGGATGGGACTTGCCCATCAGGATGCGGATGTCATAGCCCGTCGATGCGCTGTCGGCGCGCGCATCGGACGTTATCACCGCACAGAGCGCCATCGCCCAGCACAATGTCTTGATTTGTGGTCGCAAAATGCCCCTCGCTCCCTCGCGGACGCCGGTCGCGTCGCCCCTGTTCCCCGTGTTCTGGCCCGGTATAAAGAAACAGACTTGCCTTAAACAAGGGTAAACCTTCTTTCTGTTTAATGGACCGTGCGGCGATCGTCCAGCACCGTGCGGGAGCGCGGGCAGGCGCCGTCGTCGGAAATCGGCGCGGCTTCGCGCAGGGCGACAACGGAACAGGCTGGGCCCCTTGAACACGAGAAAGCAACAGTTCCGCGACAAGGACATCATCTTCCGCGAGGGAGACCCGGCGACCCGCGCCTTCACCATCATCGCCGGCAAGGTCGAACTGGTGACCGAGGTCGACGGCAAGGAGAAGCACCTGGGCCTGCTCGGCCCGGGCAAGACGCTTGGCGACGTCGACGTGGCGCGCGGCCGTCATCAGGCGACGGCGATCGCCGCCGGCACGGTGACCCTGCGCCCGCTGGATCACCAGGCGCTGGCGCTGGTCAAGGCGCCGGCACAGGTCCCCGGCGTGCTGGCGCGCCTGCTGGCTTCCCTATCCGGCGGCGGCCGACGCCGGTTCTCGCTGTTCGGCTGGCTCCGCCAGATCAAGGAAGCGAGCCAGCCCGCCGATCCGACCCGCATCGAGGTCCGCATCGCCCCCCTGGCGCCGCAGACCGCCGACGCCCCCCCGCCCGAGGCCGACGGCAGGCCGGACCCGGAAATGCTGATCGCCGACGCCTTCGCCGAACTTGACGGGGTGCGCGCGCGCATCCTGAAGAAGCCCGTCACGGTGCCCGAGGACACGGAACCGGAAAACCGCTTCACCCGCCTGCACTGGGCCGCCCGCCAGGTCCTGGCCCAGGCGGAGGCCGACCTTCTGATCGGCTACGAGACGGACGCCGGCGGCATGCGCCTCAGCTTGCGCTTCCTGCCGCTCGGCATCCAGAACGAGGACCCGCCCGGCCTGTTCCATCCGGCCCAGACGCTGGTGCTGCCCGCCCGGCCGGACGCGCCGCTCTCGGCCCTCGCCGCGGCGGCGGCCCTGGCCGCGACGGTGCCGTTGACGGACGTCAAGAAGACCCGTCTGGCCAAGGTCGTGGCCCAAGCCGTGGAGCGCGCCGCCCCCGCCATCGAAGATCTGGACAAGGCCGCCGGCCTGACGGACCGGGACAAGACCGTCGCGCGCCTGTTCTTCGCCAACCTGATGACCCAGATGTCCGCTTCGGCGGGGCAGCTGGAGAGTTACCGCATGGCGGCCGACATCTACGGTCAGGCCATCGACGTCCTGAAGGACACGGCCGACGCCCTGGACCGCGCCGTGGCGCAGCGCGCGCTCGGCGCGATCCTGCCGATCCTGGCGCCCGAGTGGGAAACCCTGGAAATGCCCGGCGACGACGAGCACAAGGCGGCCGGGCCGTTGGCTCAGGCCGCGGCGCTGCTGGAAGCGGCGGCGGAGCATTTCACCCGCGAGGCGCATCCCAAGGATTGGGCGGCCCTGCAGAACCGGCTGGGGCAGATCTGCTATCGCATCGATGCCCAGGAAGGCGACCAGGAGTTGTTGAAGAAGGCGCTGAACCATTATCAGGCGGCGCTGCAGGTCTTCAACCGGATCGACCATCCCCTGCGCTGGGCCGAGGTCATGAACAACATCGGCCAGGCGGCGGCGATCCTGGGCGAGCAGCTTAAATCGGTGGAACTGTTCGAGAAGGCCATCGAGGCCTGTTCCAGCGCGCTGGAAGTCCGTCAAAAGCTGGACCACCCCCTGATGTGGGCGGCGACCCAGAACAATCTGGGCTCGGCGCTTTTCATGCTGGCCAAGTATACTCACGACCCGGCGCAGCTTGAGGCCGCGCGCGAGGCGTTCTCCCTGGCCAAGGGCGTCTACGACGCGCGCGGCGCCCACCGCCTGACGATGATCACGGAAAAGAACCTGTCGCGGGTCGAGCGCCTGATGGACCTGGCGCGGCCGAAATCGCCGCCGCCCCTGCCGTGGGAGCCTCGCGACTACGCCCCGCACCTGGCCGGCGCGCCCGGCGAAACCGGGGAAGACGACGAGGAAGAGGGCGACATGAGCGTCTACGAGGTTCCCCGGGACGACGAGGACGGCGGCCTCAAGAGCCGCGCCGCCGGGGCCTGACGCGTCCTTGCCCGAGAAAGCTTGCGCCCGGACGCGAAGCGATTACATTTATGGCCCAGCATCCACGAACCCAATGACGAGCCCATGACGACCCTACGTTCGCCCATAGCATCGGGAATCACTTGGCGCCAGCCGGACGGCGAACCCGTGTCCTGCGAGGAGAAGCTCAAGGTTCTCAACGAGAACCTGGAGGAAATCCGCCAGTACTGCCAGGACGCCTTCGAGGACGCGATCCTCATGGGCTGCGACGAGGCCCAGGTGCGCGAGGTCCTGCAGGCGGTCGTCGACGCCATCGAGAACCCCTACAAGGGCCGCGCGTCCTGACAGGCTCTATTCGGCGCCGACGAAGCGTTCGGCGAAGGTGAAGGGGTCCGGGCTCGGCTTGCCGAAATACCAGCCCTGGCCGTAATCGATGCCGCAATAGAACAGCTTGTTGGCGGCGTCCTGGTCCTCGACCATCTCCGCCACCGTCTGCACCCCCGTCGACGAACACATCTTGGCCATGGACGACAGCATGTCGCGGCCCTTGTCCGACGCGCAGGCGCGGCGCACCACCGGGCCGTCGAACTTGACCACATCGACATCGAGGGCGTTCAGATAATCGAAACTGGCCGATCCGGCGCCGAAATCGTCCAGGCAGAACTGGAACCCGCGCGAGCGGATTTCCTGGATCACCTTGTTGAGGGTCTCCAGATCCTCGGCCTCGGCCGATTCCGTCAGTTCGAACATGACCCGCCGGTTCATGTCGCGGCGGCTTTCCAGGACGCCGATCAGGCGCTGCACGAACTGCGGCTGGGCCAGCGACAGGGACGACAGGTTGACCGCCACCGGCGGCAGGGGGCCGCGCTTCGACATATGGCCGAGGATGTCCATGACCTGGCGAACCACGGCGAAATCGAAGTCGACGATCAGCCCCAACTGTTCGGCCAGGGTGATGATCTGGAACGTGGTCTTGGCGCGGGCCTGGTCGCGGAACCGCGACAGGGCCTCGAAGTGATGGACGCGGCCAAGCCGCAGGTCGCAGATGGGCATGAACACCAGGTCGAAATCGCACCGTTCCGTCGTGTCCTTGATGAACTTCACGGTTTCCACCGTGTCCTGCATCAGGTCGTCGAGGGCGTCCGACAGCTTCTCGACCGGGACGCGCGCCTTGCCGGTGCAGAACTGCTGCATGGTATGGACCAGGGCGCGGGCGACCTGATCCTCGCTTAAGCCCGCGCCATCGGCGTCCAGGGTCGAGGAGCGGGCCGACAATTCCGCCGCCTTGTCGCCCAGAAGCTGTTGGGCGACTTCCTCGACCTTCATGTTGACGGCCTCGGGGTCGACCTCGGCGCCGTGGACGTAGGCGAAATTCTCGGCGTCGAGCTGCCCGGCCGTGCTGCCGCCCAGAGAGTAGGATTTGAGGATGTTGCCGACCGCGTTCAGGAGGTTGCGCTTCTCGCTGGCGCCGAGCGTCTCGGTCAAGGTCTTGACGTTGTCCAGTCGCACGAAGGTGAGCTGTCCCTTGGCGCCGGTGCGGTCGTAGTCCTGGATGCGCTCCACGGCGGCGCGGGTGAAGGAATCGCGTTCAAGCACGCCCGACCATTCGTCCTGGATCAGGTCCTCGGCCGGGACGTGGGTCTTGCGCACGGGCTCGACCTTGAGGGCGAGGAAATAGTGGTCGTCGAAGTCGGGCATGCGGTAGCCGGAAAACACCACCGGGATGTGCCTTCCCGCGGTGCTTTTGAGGTCCAGGACCACGTCTTCCATGCGGCCGTTGCGGCCGCCGCCGGCCAGCAGGTCGCGGATATACTTCTTGTGCTCGTCGCCGACGAAATCCAGGAACGACGCCCCCTGCAGGCTTTCCGGCGTGGCGCCCAGCACCGGCGTCACGCCGGCGGCGAAGGTGATGACGTAATCGCCGTCCAGTTCCAGCAGCAGGTCGGCGCGGCAGAAGGCGAGCGCCACGAACCGTTCGCGGTCGGTCTTGCCCTGGGCACGCGATTTCGCGATCGGCTTGGCAACCGTGGCTGCCGGCCCCGCGCTCTGCGCCGTCTTGTCCGTCTTCGCCCCGACCATGATGCTTCCCGGTCTCGTGAACGCGATGTCGTTCATATCGAGCCTACCTCACCCTGCCTTCCGGGTCCACGGGCGGCCCCATGGCCGCCCTCTCCCGGAAATGGTACGGGCGCGGGCGCGACGCCATCTGTGACGGGCGGCACAAATCCGTAATTTCCAGGAAAACCGTTGCGGAAGCGCGGCGAGGCGCCGGCGTCACGAAGCGCCGGCGTCCTCCACCAGGTCCTTCATGCGCTTGGCGATGGCGTCGTAACGGTAGTCGGAGATGCGGAACACCCAGGGACCGGTTCGCGCGCGCAGGCCATCGGCCTCGGCCGCGCCCTCGCCGCCGGCAACGTCGAGCGCCACCCAATACTCCGCGTCGGAACCTTTGCGGTCGCCGTCGGGAAGCTGGATCAGGGCCGTCACGGTCAACCCGTCGAAGGTGCGGTAGACGACGCGGGTGGCGTTGGCCGGATCGATGGGATGCTTTTCACGGCGCGCCACATCCATGATCTTGTAGTCGTCGATGGACGCCGCGATGCCGTTGACACTGAACCGGCTTTTCACCTTCATGCCGTCGGAAACGTCCTCGAGGATAAAATCCGGATCCGTTTCCTGGTCCTTGAAGAGGGCCAGCTTCTCGCCGTCGGCGTGGCTGATCTCGACGCGGCGGATGCGCTTGGTCCCGATGTCGAAGATGTCCGTTTCGATCCACTCGGACATCCGCTTGCCGACGTCGACGGATCCCTTGGCCAGCCAGGCCTGGTCCTTTCCGGGAAGACGCAGATAGGTGCCGCCCTCGGCCGATCCTTCGAGCGCGCTGCGCGCGGTGCCGATCACCAATTCGGCCATCGTGCGGCCGTCCTTGGCGATCAGGCGCAGGCTGACGGCCTTGGACCCCGCGGCATTGGGGTCGCCCAGGTCCAGGCGCGGGAAAAGATCGGGATTGGCGGTCTTGGGCGCAAGATAGGTAAGCTGCGCCACACGGAGCGCCAGAGCGCTCACAAGGGTCGCCTTGACCGGGTACATGTCGCGTTCGACGATGCCCCATCCCCCGGCCTCCTTGGCGCCGCTTTCCTTGGCATCCGTGGCCTTGGCCCGGCGTTGGAAGGTAAGCACCCCGCCCTCGCGGCTTTCGATACGCACCTTGTCGACGTCGTTGACGGTGTCGATGAGGCCCGGGAACACCGGTTCGCCCAGGTTGGCATAGTCCGAATCGCCGGGCCGGGTCAGCACGGCCGCGGTGGCGGCAACGACGCCCAGCACCGCGGTGACGAGAAGGATCAGGAAGTTCCTGGCGCTCATATTTCGGCCTCCCCTTACTCGGTCACCGGCCGCACGCGCGCGCGGCTGACGCGCCGCGCGACCGCGATGACCAGGGCGGCCAGCCCCAGCAACAGGGGGATGGCGGCGATGTTGAGGAACTTGAGCCAGGCGTCGAGCCGGTCGATATCCACGCGGAGCGCATGCTGCACGTTGCGCAGGTCGCGGCGGATGTCGATCATCTTGGAGCGGAATTCGGCGATGGCCTGCTTCTCCTCGACGGTCAGAATCGCCTCGCCCGTGCCGCCTTCGCGGCTGGTCAGGCCCTCGATCCGCTGCTGGGTCTCCTGCAGTTCCTTGACCAGCTTTTCCTGCTCGGCGCGGAACTTGCGCTCGGCCTCGAGCTGGATTTCCTCGACCAGCAGGAACGGGCGTTTGGAATCCCCGCGCGAGCGCAGGCCCAACAGCGCCTCGCCGCCCGACAGGTTCTCCACCGCGTTGATGACGAAATCGCTGTTGCCCGCATAGGGCACCAGAAGCTGTTCGCCGTTGACGTTGCGGACGTCGGCCCACAGGCCCTCATGAAGGACATCCGTATCGGCGACGATCACCGCGTTGAGGGGCTTCTGCGCCTCGGCCAGGTGTTTCTTGGCCCGTTCCGCACGGGCCTTTTCCGCGGCCTCGCCCTCGCCGACCAGGGGCGGGCCGTCGGGAAACGCCGACTTGGCCGGGCCGGTCACCCGCGCCGCCATGACAAGCTTCTTGCCCGACGGCTGGAAATCGCGGAACAGGGCGACCACGTCGATGCGTCCGCGCAGCTTGTCCGCGTCGATGGCCTGGGAGCGTTCCGACGTGCTGAGCAGCGGACGGAAGGTGGTGGTCGCCCCCTCGGCCGGCTCGATGATCCCGGCGGAGCCCAGATTGAGGCCGCGGATATCGGCGACGACGGCGTCGGTGGTGTCCAGGTTGCGCCGGTCGAGCGCGTTCCAGGCCACGTAGTCGACGGCGGTGATCTGGCCCTGGTGGCGCACGTTGACACGGCGCGCGGTTTCCAGGTCGCCGGCGACCTTGTCCTTGATGAAGGTCAGGCCCCACGACTTCAGAAGGCGGTCGATCTCCGACGGGCCCGGCGGCGACTGCGGTCCGGGGATTTCCGTTTCCGCGTTGGGATCGATGAAGGCGAGCACCCGGCCGCCGCGCATCACGAACTGATCGATGGCGTAAAGCGATTCGTCGCTGAGGCCCTTGGGGTGGACCAGCATCAACACGCCCACTTCCGGCGGCACGTCGGAGAATTCCGCCGGCATGGTGCGCACGTCGAACAGCTCGCGGATCTGGCTGATCACCGCCCAGGCGGGCGTCGGGCGCTGGCCCATCATGAAGCCGCCCTCGACCGGCAGCCGGGCGACCAGGCCGACGATCGGGCGGTCCAGGGTCGCCAGCGCGTAGACCAGCTTGGTCAGGTCGTATTCCAGGAACGGTTCGCGTTCGGTCGTGAAATAGGGGATGACCGCCTTGCCGTCGACGGAGTTGGTGCCCGCCACGCCGAAATAACCGCGGTCGCCCGACTGGTCGTAGGGGATGCCCTGCAGGCCGAAGGTGACGGCTTCGTCCTCGACCTCGGAGAAGGCCTCGGGGTTCTTGACCTCAAGGCGGATCTTGCCGCCGGAAATGGCGACGTAGCGCTCCAGCAGTTCGCGCACCCGGCTGGCATAGGTGGCATGGCCGGGATAGCGTTCGCCGAGCGCGCGGGTGAAATAGAAGCGCAGCGTGATCGGCTCCTTCAGCGAGGTCAGGACGTTCCGCGTGCCGTCGGACAGGGTGTAAAGCTCGCGCTCGGTCAGGTCGACCTGGGCCGACCGCAGGGTCAGGTTGACGGCAAGGTTGACGGACAGGAACAGCACGGTCGCCAGCGCCACGCCCATGACGGCGAGCCGGTTGCGATCGATGTTCTTCAGCGCGTTCATGGTGATCCTCGCCGCCTCCCCTTACGCCGACTTCTTCACTTCGACGACGATGACGTTGGTGAACAGGAAGAACGCGATCAGCGAGATGAAGAAGAACACGTCGCGCAGGTCGATGACGCCGCGCATGACCGCGTCGAAGCGGACCAGGAACGACAGGCTGGCCACGGTGTCGACGATCAGCGCGGGCGCCCAGGCCTGGAAGAAGTTGAGCACCAGCTGCAGGCCGCTCATGGTGAACAGGAAGCACACCGTGGCCGAGATGATGAAGGCGATCACCTGGTTCTTGGTCATGGCCGACATGCAGGCGCCGATCGACATGAAGGCGCCGGCCATCAGGAAGCTGCCGACGTAGCCGGCGACGATGACGCCGTTGTCCGGTTCGCCCAGCACGTTGACCGTGATCCAGACGGGAAAGGTCAGGGCCAGGGCGATGCCGCAGAACGCCCAGGCCGCCAGGAACTTGCCGAGCACCGCCTGGGCGGTGGTCACCGGCAGGGTCATGAGCAGCTCGATGGTGCCGGTCTTGCGTTCCTCGGCCCACAGGCGCATGGCGACGGCGGGAATCAGGATCAGGTAGAGCCAGGGATGGAAACGGAAGAACGCCTCCAGGTCCGCCTGGCCGGCCTCGAAGAAACGGCCCAGGTAGAAGGTGAAGGCGCCGGTCAGCGCCAGGAAAATGACGATGAAGACGAGGGCCAGCGGCGTCGCGAAGTAGCCCGCCAGTTCGCGCTTGGCGATGATCCAGACGTTGCGCATCTCAGGCCTCCGCCTCGCCCTGGGTTATCGCGCGGAACACCTCGTCCATGTGGCCACGCTCCACGTACATCTCCTCGGGCGTCACGTTGTTCGAGCGCAGATAGTCGCCGACCGGCAGGACGATGGACGCCCCGTCCCTGGGCCGGGCGCGGAACGCCGCCGTGCCGTTCACCGGATCGCCCAGCGCATCGACGCCCGCGACCTGGTCAAGCGCCGCGAGGCCGGCGACGATGTCCTTGGCCCGGTCGGCGGCCAGCTTGACGACCACCGCGTTATGCCGCGCATCGCGGCGCAGAAGCTGCTCCGGCGTGCCGTCGGCCAGCAGCTTGCCGTGGGCGATGACGACGGCGCGGGTGCAGATGGCCTCGACCTCCTCCAGGATGTGGGTGGAGATGACGATCGCCTTGTCCTGGGCCATGTCCTTGATGAGGGTGCGGACCTGGTGCTTCTGGTTGGGGTCCAGGCCGTCGGTCGGTTCGTCCATGATCAGGACCTCCGGGTCGTGCAGGATCGCCTGGGCCAGGCCGACTCGGCGCTTGAAGCCCTTGGACAGCGTTTCCACCGGGCGGTCGAAGACCTCGTCCAGGGCCGCCATCTCGCGCACCCGGTCGACTCGGCGGCCGATCTCGGCGCCGTCGAAGCCGCGCACCTGGGCGATGAAGCGCAGGAAGGAGGAGACCCGCATGTCGCCGTAGGTCGGCGCGCCCTCGGGCAGGTAGCCGATCGCCGCCTTCACGGCCATGGGCTCGGTCACCACGTCGTGGTCCAGGACCCGCGCGGTGCCGCTGGTCGGCGTCAGGTAACCGCAGACCATCTTCATGGTCGTCGACTTGCCGGCGCCGTTGGGCCCCAGGAAACCCAGGACCTCGCCCCGCCGGACGGCCAAGGACACGGCGTCGACGGCGGTCAGGTCGCCGAACCGCTTGGTCAGCTTTTCAAGGACGATCATCTTGGACATCGCGCGGCACTACCCCCTTGAGCGGCGAGCGTGATCCCACGGGACGGGGACCGGCGCAATGATAAAGTTGAATGTGTCCGGATTGCGGCAAACGCAAACCACGGCGGCGCTCTCCCAGTCTGTCCGGTTGTTGACCAACCTTGAACGGCAGGGGAGATAGTCCTATCCGGCGGGAATTTTCAACCCCCCGGGGCCAAGAAATTTTGCCGGCGCCGTCACACGGCCAGGGAATGGCGGGCCACGGGCGGCGCGCCGGGCGGGGCGAGATAGGCGTCGAACACGGCCGCCACGGCGCGCATCAGGGGCCGCGCGTCCTCGGGCACCGTGATCTTTTCGCCCTCGACGCGGACCAAGCCGTCGTCGGCCATGGAACGGAGACGGGCCAGTTCGGCGCCGTAGGCCCCGACGCCGCCGAAACGGCGCAGGTCGACCGTCATGTCGCACATCAGTCGTTCGATGAGCGCACGGCGGCGGCGGTCCTCGTCGTCGAGGACGAGGCCCTTGACGGTGGCCAGGTCGCCATCCTGGACGCGGCGTCCATAAGTGCCGGCGTCGGACGCGTTCTGGACGTAGCCGCCGGGCAATTGACCGATCGCCGACGCGCCGAAGGCCAGCAGCACCTCGGCCGTGTCCGTGGTGTAGCCCTGGAAGTTGCGGTGCAGGCGGCCGCCCTCGAGCGCCTGGGCAAGGGAATCCCCCGGTGTCGCGAAATGATCCAGACCGATGCGCCGGTAGCCGTAGCGGGCCAGGCGTTCGGCCGCCGCCTCGGCCTGTTCGAAGCGGCCCAGGGTGTCGGCCCGCGGCAGGTGGTCCAGCAGGCGCTGATGGGTCTTCATCCACGGCACGTGGGCGTACCCGAACAGCGCGATCCGCTGGGCGCCCAGTTCCGACGCACGGTCCACCGTGGACAGCACATGGTCGACGGTCTGCAGCGGCAGGCCGTACATCAGGTCGAGGTTGATCTGATCTATGCCGGCGGCGTGCAGCATGTCGACGGCGCGGCGCACGACGAAAAGCGGCTGCACGCGGTTGATGGCCTGCTGGACGTCCTCGTTCAGGTCCTGCACGCCGATGCTGACCCGGGTGACGCCCGCCGCCGCCATGGCCTGGGCCATGTCGCCGGTCAGCAGGCGCGGATCGATCTCGACCGCCGTCTCGGTTGCCGGACCGAAGGCAAAGACCCGGCGCAGGTCGCCCATCAGCGCCTGGAAATCGTCGGCCCCAAGGATGTTGGGCGTGCCGCCGCCGAAATGGACCTGGGAGACGGCGAGCGGCGCCGCGAGATGCCCGGCGACCAGATCGATCTCGGCCGTCAGATCCGCCACATAGGCGGCCACGGGCGAATAACGGCGGGTGATCTTGGTGGTGCAGCCGCAATAGGTGCAGAGTTCCCGGCAATAGGGGATGTGCAGGTAAAGCGACACCGGCCCGTCGCCGGGGCCCAAGGCCCGCAGCCAGTCCGCGTAGGCGCGCGGACCGACCCCGCCGTGGAACTGCGGCGCCGTCGGATAGCTGGTATAGCGCGGCACGGGGCCGCCGTATGTGTCGAGCAGACGCTGGTCCATGATCTGGCGTTTCGCCCCTTGGCTGCTGATCCCACCGGTTGACCCTCATTTGACCCGCGTTCGCAGGAGAGGGAATTGATCCAGAGCAATTTTTCGGATTTTTCCGCCGAAGCGCCGCCCGGCGCCTAACGCGCGGCGTTGATCCGCCAGTCGTAGGCGTGGCCGTCGATCCGCGCCCGTCCGGCGAGGCGGGCCTTCAGGTCCGGCGCCGCGTAATGCCCCAGATGCGCCAGCACGCCGGCCCGGGTGCCGCCGAAATCGTCGATGAACCAGTCGTAGATCGCCGACACGGTCAGCCGGCCGTCGGCGTCGACATGGGCCCCGCGCGGATCATTGACGTAGGCTTCCGCCCCCGCCGTCAGCATGCGGTCCGCCGTGTCCGCCGTATAGGGCCGGGAAGCCAGGTCCGGACAGCCGATCGACGCGCAGTTGACCGCGTAGTGAATGCGGGGGTCGCGCCAGATGGGACGCAGGATGCGGTGTTCGATGTCGTCGAGGGCGAGACGTTCGCCCTCGATGCTGACCAGCTTCTTGCCCCAGGGCCCGTCGGCGAACAGGCCCGGCGAGATGTCGATGTCGCGGATCGACGATACCGGCCAGTGGTCCAGGATCAGCGATACGGTAAGCGCGTTGTAGAGGTTGACCCAGAAGGCCAACTGCTCCGCCCGGTTCAGGCGCGAGACGGCGACGGCCTGCAGGTCCGCAAGATAGCCGGCGAGCGCCGCCTTGTCGGCGGGCGTCACCGCGGCGTAGTCGATCCGGTTGGCGTCCTTGGACCGGACGCTGAGGTAGCGGTCGAGGAACCGGCCCCAAGCGGAATGATCCAGCCGCCGTGCAGAGGCCGGGTCATGGGCCTGCCAACGCGCCCACAGATCGGCCTTCGGCCCGCCGGCAAGGGCGGGCAGACCGAGCGACCAGACCGACAGCAAGGACAGGGAAAGGGCGAGAACGCGGATCATGGGCGGTTTCCGTCAACTTGGCGGGCCGTCGGGCCCGCATCGGCCCCATGGATAGGACAAACCGCCGGCAGGCGCCCTACACAACCGTTCACGTCCGTGTCACCGCAAACAGCGGCGGTTTGGACATGAAAACGCCCGTTGACGCCGGTTTAACTGGAAATCCGCGGCGATGCCCCTTATATCGGGTCGTTAACCACCCTGGGAAAACACGCATCATAAGCCTTGAAGAGGTGCCACATGGCGATCAAATGGACGCCCGACTCCTGGCGCGGCAAATCCATCCTTCAGGTTCCGGACTATCCGGACGCGAAGGCCCTGGAGGCCGTGGAAGCGCAGTTGAAGCGCTGCCCGCCGCTGGTATTCGCCGGCGAGGCGCGCTCGCTGAAGAAGGCGCTCGCCCAGGTATCGGAAGGCGAGGCCTTTCTGCTGCAGGGCGGTGACTGCGCCGAAAGCTTCGCCGAGTTCCACCCGGACAACATCCGCGACACCTTCCGCGTGCTGCTGCAGATGGCCGTGGTGCTGACCTTCGGCGCGGCCCTGCCGGTCGTCAAGGTGGGCCGCATGGCGGGCCAGTTCGCCAAGCCGCGCTCGGCCTCCACGGAAACCATCGACGGCGTGGAACTGCCGTCCTACCGGGGCGACATGGTCAACGGCATGGACTTCACGCCGGAAGCCCGTATTCCCGACCCGCAGCGCCTGATGCAGGTCTACAACCAGTCGGCCGCGACGCTGAACCTGCTGCGCGCCTTCGCGCAAGGGGGCTACGCCGATTTGCACAAGGTCCATCAGTGGAACCTGGGCTTCGTCGCCGACAGTGCCGAGGGCGAGAAGTACGCCGGCATGGCCGACCGCCTGGACGAGACGCTGGCCTTCATGGCCGCCTGCGGCCTGACGTCGGAGACCACGCCGCAGATCCGCGAGACGGACTTCTACACCTCGCACGAGGCGCTTCTGCTGTGGTACGAGCAGGCGTTGACCCGTATCGATTCGACCACCGGCGACTGGTACGACACCTCGGCCCACATGCTGTGGATCGGCGACCGCACGCGCCAGCCCGACGGCGCCCATGTGGAGTTCATGCGCGGCATCAACAACCCGATCGCCTTCAAGGCCGGGCCGAGCCTGGACCCGGACGAGATGATCCGCCTAATCGACATCCTGAACCCGAAGAACGAGCCCGGGCGCATCACCATCATCGCCCGCATGGGCTCGGACAAGATCGCCCAGGGCCTGCCGCCGCTGCTGCGCAAGGTCAAGGCCGAGGGGCGCAAGGTCGTGTGGGTCTCGGACCCCATGCACGGCAACGTCATCAAGGCGTCCAGCGGCTTCAAGACGCGGCCGTTCGACCGCATCCTGTCCGAGGTCCGCGACTTCTTCGCCGTGCACCAGGCCGAAGGCACCCATGCCGGCGGCGTGCACCTGGAAATGACCGGCCAGGACGTGACGGAATGCACCGGCGGCGCGCAGGCGCTCAGCGATGCCGACCTGTCGGACCGCTATCACACGCACTGCGACCCGCGCCTCAACGCCCGCCAGGCCCTGGAACTGGCGTTCCTGGTGGCGGAGATGCTGAAGGAAGGCCGCACGCCCAGGCTGAAGCAGGCCGCCCTGCCGTCGTAGGGGGCCCAGCCAGCGGCGGGCGCAGCGGTTGGGGGAGACCATCCATGGACAGCCCGTCCGACGAGTTGGACAACGCGGCTGACGAAGCCGGCGCCGGGGATTCCCGCTCGGACGGCGATTTCGAGACCGGCATCGCCCGCTGGGCCGACCACTACTTCCTGCGCACCAAGCAGGCCGTGCGCCACTTCGGCGACACGCAGGTGACCTATGCGCTGTTCATGCGCCGGCCCGTCGTGTTCGCGCCGCGCATCGCGCTCGACTGGCTGACGCAGGCCGCGCGGGCGCGGGCGACGGAGTTCAAGGTCGAGCCCAACTTCGCCGAGGGCCAGTGGGTCGGCGCCGGCGAGCCGCTGATGTACGTCACCGGGCCGCTCGCCCATCTGGTCGACCTGGAAACGCTATTGCTGCAGAAGCTGGGGGCCTGCTGCGTCGCCGCCAACAACGCCTACGTCATGTGCGCGACCCTGCCCAGGGTCGCCTTCCTGGCCATGGACGCGCGCCATTGCGCCGGCACGGAAATGGCCGAGCACATGGCCTATGCCTGCGCCGTCGGCTCCAAGGCCGCCCGCGAACAGGCCGGGGCCAGGGGCTTCATCGGCAACGCGACCCGCGCGACCGCCCATTACTTCGGCAATTCGGACGGCATGGGCACCATGCCGCACGCCCTGATCGGCTATGCCGGATCGACCCTGCGCGCCGCCGAGATGTACGCCGAGACCTTCCCCGGCGAGCCGATGACCGTGCTGGCCGACTATTTCGGGGCCGAAATCACGGACGCGCTCGCGGTCTGCGACCGCTTCCCCGATCTGGTCGGGGCCGGCAAGCTGGCGTTCCGGCTCGACACCCACGGCGGGCGCTACATGGAGGGCCTCGACCCGCAGGAAAGCTACGCGGTGCTGGAGCGCCACGTGCCGCTCGCCGTGCGCCGCTACCGCAACGAAAAGGAACTGCGCACCCTGACGGGCACCGGCGTCTCCGCCGCCGCCGTCTTTCTGTTCCGCGAGCGCCTGGACGAAGCGGGCTACGGCAAGGCAAAAATCGTCTGCTCGTCGGGCTTCGACGTCGAGAAATGCAAGGTCATGGCCGATGTCGACGCGCCCATCGACGTGGTCGGCACGGGATCGTACCTGCCCACCAACTGGTCGGAAACCTACGCCACCGCCGACATCATCGCCTACGACGGCCAGCCGCGCGTGAAGCTGGGCCGCGAATTCCTGCTGCATCGGCCGGGCAAGGCGACGTGACGGGATGCGTTCGGCGGCGCCGGTTTCGTTGACACGGGAATGGCACGTCCCTACCCTGCCGCCGCCTTCCGCTCCCTGAGACATACCCCTGTTTCCAGACGCCGATGACCGACACGCCATGACCGATTCACTGGCCATCGCCATTGCCCAGATCAACCCCACCGTCGGCGACGTCGCGGGGAACCTGGCGCTGATCCGGGATGCCCGGGCCGAGGCGGCCAAACTGGGCGCGGACCTGGTGGTCACGGGCGAACTGGCGCTGTCGGGATATCCGCCGGAGGACCTGGTCCTGAAGCGCACGTTCCAGGACAGGATCGAGGACGCCGTGCAGACCCTGGCCGCCGAGACTGGCGACGGCGGCCCGGCCGTGCTGACCGGCGCGCCCTGGCGGGAAAAGGGGAAACTGTACAACGCGGGCCTGCTGCTGGACGGCGGCAAGGTCGCCGTGGTGCGGCTCAAGCACGAGCTGCCCAATTACGGCGTGTTCGACGAAAAGCGCCTATTCGCCCAGGGCCCCCTGCCCGGCCCGGTGCCGTTCCGCGGCGCGCGGCTCGGCGTCATGGTCTGCGAGGACATGTGGTTCGAGGACGTGACCGAATGCCTGGACGAATCGGGGGCGGAGATGCTGATCGTCCTCAACGGTTCGCCCTACGACGTGGAGAAGGGCGACCAGCGCCTGAGCTACGCGGTGTCGCGGGTCAAGGAATCGGGCCTGCCGCTGATGTACGTCAACCTGGTGGGCGGGCAGGACGAACTGGTGTTCGACGGCGGCTCCTTCGTGCTGGACGCGGGCTGCAACCTGACGGCCAAGCTGCCCTGCTGGCAAAGCGCCGTGACCCTGACCCAGTGGACCCGCACGAACGGGGCCTACGCGCCCGAGAACAGCGAGATCGTGGCCGAGCCCGGCGACCTGGAGGCCATCTACCGCGCCATGGTGCTGGGCCTGCGCGACTACGTGAACAAGAACGGCTTTCCGGGCGTGGTCCTGGGCCTGTCCGGCGGGGTCGATTCGGCGCTGTCCGCCGCGGTCGCCGTGGACGCCCTGGGCGCCGACCGCGTGCTGACGGTGATGATGCCCTCGCCCTATACGTCCCCTGAAAGTCTGGAGGACGCGGCCGAGGCGGCGGCGCTGCTGGGCACGCGGCTGGAAAGCGTCGCCATCGCGCCCGCCATGCAGGCCTTCGACGCCATGCTGGCGCGGCTGTTCCAGGGCCGCGACAAGGACATCACGGAAGAGAACATCCAGGCGCGCACGCGGGGCCTGTTGCTGATGGCGCTCAGCAACAAGTTCGGTCACATGCTGCTGACCACCGGCAACAAGTCGGAGATGTCGGTGGGCTACGCCACCATCTACGGCGACATGAACGGCGGCTATTCCGTACTGAAGGACGTCTACAAGACCACCGTGTTCCGGCTGTGCCACTGGCGCAACCAGCACGCCCCCGACGATTTCCTGGGCCCCCGCGGCCGCGCGGTGCCGGAACGCACCATCACCAAGCCGCCCAGTGCCGAGCTGCGCCCCGGCCAGACGGACCAGGATTCCCTGCCGCCCTACGCCGAGCTGGACGCCATCCTGATGTGCCTGGTGGAGAAGGAAATGGGCTTCGACGCCACGGTGGCCGAGGGCTTCGACGCCGCCACCGTGCGCCGCATCTGGGTCCTCTTGGACCGCGCCGAATACAAGCGGCGGCAGGCGCCGCCGGGGGTCAAGATCACCGGCCGCGCCTTCGGCCGCGACCGCCGCTATCCCATCACCAACGGATTCACCAAGCAGTTCCAATGACCTTGCGGCTCTACAACACCCTGACGCGGACCAAGGAGGAATTCGTCCCCCTGGACCCCGCAAACGTGCGCCTCTACGTCTGCGGTCCCACGGTCTACGACTTCGCGCATATCGGCAACGCCCGGCCGGTGGTGGTGTTCGACGTGCTGGCGCGCCTGCTGCGCCGCCTGTATCCGAAGGTCACCTACGTGCGCAACATCACGGACGTGGACGACAAGATCAACGCCCGGGCGCAGGAGACGGGGCGGTCCATCGCCGACATCACGAAGGAGACGGCGGCCCGGTTCCACGCCGACATGGCGGCGCTGGGTGCGGAGCCGCCGGACCACGAACCACGCGCGACCGACCACATTCCGCAGATGATCGCCATGATCGAGACGCTGATCGCCAAGGGCCATGCCTACGAGGCCGAGGGCCATGTGCTGTTCAACGTTCTGTCGATGGACGACTACGGACAGTTGTCGCGCCGCGACCGCGACGAGCTGATCGCCGGGGCTCGCGTCGAGGTCGCCCCCTACAAGCGGGACCCCGCCGACTTCGTGCTGTGGAAGCCGTCGCCCGAGGCCGAGGGCCTGCCCGGCTGGGACAGCCCCTGGGGCCGCGGGCGGCCCGGCTGGCACATCGAGTGCTCGGCCATGTCCAGGAAGCTGCTGGGCGAGACCTTCGACATCCACGGCGGCGGCCAGGACCTGATCTTCCCCCACCACGAGAACGAGATCGCGCAGAGCCGCTGCGCCCACGGCACGGAAATCATGGCCAGCGTGTGGATGCACAACGGCTACCTGATGGCCGAAGGCGAGAAGATGTCGAAGTCGCTGGGCAACTTCTACACGGTGCACGACCTGTTGCAGGAGTTCCCCGGCGAGGCCATCCGCCTGGCCCTTTTGAAGACCCACTACCGTCAGCCGCTCGACTTCACCAAGGACGGCATCCGCGAGGCGAAGGCGGAACTCGATCGCTTCTACCGCGCTTTACAAATTCAGTCAGAAGCCAAGACGCGCCTTCCAGAATTTTGGACAGATGCCGCAAATGATGATCACGTTCATTTTGTCTTTTTGGAAAAGCTCGCCGATGATTTGAATACACCGAGCGCTCTGGCTGACCTTCACGCAATTGCAAACAATGCGTTCCATGACTCTGGGAACGACGAAGGCCGAATTTTAAATTACTTCGAACTTCTCCAATCCGCCGCCCTACTTGGCCTGTTGCAGCAGGACCCGGAAGCCTGGTTCAAGTGGCAGCCGCCGGCAAAGGCCGGGGGGCTCACCGACGCCGAGATCGACGCCCTGATCGCGGAGCGCGTGGCCGCCCGCAAGGCCAAGGACTTCGCCCGCGCCGACGCGATCCGCGACGAGCTGACGGCGGCGGGCATCGTGCTTGAGGACGGCGCCGGCGGCACCGCCTGGCGGCGGGGCTAGCCATACACATTCATCCTGTCATTCCCGCGAAAGCGGGAATCCGGGATTCCTCCTCTGCGGTCTCTGTGTCCCATTAATCGGCCGATCTCGGAAAGGCTCCGGGTGTGTTTTCCGAGTAATTCGACACAGAGCACACAGAGAATACGCAGAGGGCACGGAGAAGGCGGCAACCTTCCGCTACCTCACGGCCTCACCGTCTCAGTGGTAAAAGAAGAAATCGCCAAGAGGGTTGCTGCCCCCGCCTTTTACGCGGCGGTGATGAAGGAAGGTCAGCCAAACGCCCGGAACCGCCTTCGTATCTCATCCTCCGTGGCGTCGCGCGGCGGCTCGCGCATGGCGGTCGCCTCGGCCTTGGTGCGCTTGACGCCGGACCACCGTTCGTCCGCAACGGCGCGCAGCGGCGCGTCCTCCGCCGCCAGATGCGGCGCGTACTTCTGGAACAGGGCCACGCAGCGCTGATAGGCCATGACCTCCAGCTCGTCGTAACGCAGGTTCACGCCCTCGGGCAGGTCGAACCAGGCGACGTCGACGATGGCGCCTTCGTCCACCCGGTCTTCCATGACGTGCAGGGTCGCGCCGAAGCGGCGCGCGCCGTCGTAGAGGGCGAATCCGGCGGCCCAGCTTCCGGGATAGGTCGGCGGGCCGGGGTGGAAGTTGTAGGCCGGGCCCGGCAGGGCCGCGAGCACCTCCGGCGGCACCACCACCCCGGTGCAGAAGGCGACGAGCCGCCGTCCCGGATTGGCGGCGGACCCGCCCTTGAGGTCGAGGGCGTCGCGCAGGCTGTCGGCGCCATCCACGTGGTTGACGTGAAGGGCAGGATTATGCGCCGCCAGGGCGGCCGCCAGATGCGGCCCTTCGACGTCGCCGGTCAGCAGGATGATCTCGCTCGGCATCGGCGGAGGCTAGCACGGAGGGCCGGCGGGCGACAGGTCCCGCCGCCGCCGCCAGGTCGTCCCACCGGATGTAACCGATAGGCTAGCTTGACGCCTTCGCCCGTTCGCACCCTATAATGCGGCACTGGGTGAGAGAAGCGGCCCCGAACCTGCGGAAATCGGCCGCCGAAGGCGGCAATGGGGGCGCACACAAGCTGGTTCAATGGCGGATATCTACGAAATCAAGCCGGGCGCCCGGCATGCGAGCCAACGTCTTCAGGACAACGGCGACGCCACGGAAGAAGCCAACGAGACCCTTCTCGAAACCCTCAGTCACGATCTGCGCACGCCGCTGAACACCATCATCGGCTTCGCCGACATGATGGACCAGGAAATCCTGGGCCCTCTCACCAATCCCCATTACCGCGAATACGTGGAGGTGATCTCCACCGAAGGCCGGCGCATGCTGGACTTCATCAACGACCTTCTGAATCGCAAGCGCTTCGAAAACATGAAGCGCACGGAAAAGGGATTCCGCCACGTCATCGAACTGGCGCCCGACCTGATCGCCATCTGCAGGGGGGGTGCGATCGACCTGATAAATCCCGCGGGCGCCGACATGCTGGGCGTGTGGCCGGCGGTCGAGCTGAAGGGCCGCGCCTTCACGGATTTCGTCCATGCGGACAGCCTGGCCCATTTCCAGGGCGGGATCGAAAACCTGACCAAGGAGCGCCTGCGCACGCCGATGGTGCTGCTGCGGGCGGACGGCAAGACCCTGGATGTCGAACTGGCCGCCCTGCCCTATGACGAACAGGACGGCGACGCACCCGACGGCGACACTGCCTACATCCTGATGGCCCGCGACGTGACCGAGCGGAACCGCGCGCTGAAGGCCCAGGCGACGCGCGAGGAACACCTGCGCAAAATCATGGACACGGTCGCCGACGGCATCATCACCATCGACGAAAGCGGCGTTATCGAGACCCTGAACCCGACGGCCGAGGATATCTTCGGCTACAAGCCGGGCGAGCTGGTGGGCTCCAACATCAAGATCCTGATGAGCGAGGAAGACGCCGCCAACCACGATCATTATCTGGCGCGCTATACCAACACGGGCGTGCGCCACATCATCGGGGCCTCGCGCGAGGTCGTGGGGCGGCGCAAGAACGGCTCGCTCATTCCCATCGAACTGGCGGTCAGCGAAATGCGCTTTTCCGGGCGGCGCCTGTTCATCGGGGCGCTGCGCGACATCACCGAACGCAAGGAAGCCGAGGAACGCCTGCGCGACCTGGCGACGCGCGATCCGCTGACCCGCCTGCCCAACCGAAACCTGTTCACGGAACGCCTGGAGGAGGCCATAGAGCAGGCCGATTCCTGCGGCGCCGGCTTCGCGGTTCTGTTCCTCGACCTCGACAACTTCAAGACCATCAACGACGCCCTGGGCCACCTGATCGGCGACCGCATCATACAGCTTGCCGGTCAGCGGGTGTGCGGCTGTGTGCGCGGCCAGGACACGGTGGCGCATCTGTCGGGTGACGAGTTCATGGTCATCCTCGAGGGCATGGACGACGAGGCGCGCTCCGCCAAGATCGCGCGGGACATCCTGAAAAGCCTGTCCCAGCCGTTCAAGGTCGACGGCCGCGAGGTCTTCACCTCATGCAGCATCGGCGTCGTCACGTACCCGAAGAACGCGGGTTCGCTGGTCGAGCTGATGCGCAACGTGGACACCGCCGCCCATTTCGCCAAGAAGCAGGGGCGCGCCAACTTCCAGTTCTACACCGAACAGCTTTCCGAGGACGCGCGCCGCCGCATCGAGGTCGAAAGCGGCCTGCGCCGGGCGCTCGAAAACAACGAGTTCAGCCTGATCTACCAGCCCAAGGTGGAGCTTGAAACGCGCCGCATCATGGGGGCGGAGGCGCTTTTGCGCTGGGAAAACGCCAACCTGGGCAAGGTGTCGCCGGTTGAGTTCATTCCCGTCGCCGAGGAGACGGGCCTGATCGTGCCGATCGGCGGCTGGGTCCTGCGCGAGGCCTGCCGCACGGCGGCGGACTGGCGCAATGAAGGACTGACCGACTGCCAGATCGCCGTCAACCTGTCGGCCATGCAGTTCCTGCATGGCGACCTCGCGGGTGAGATCAAGGACATCCTCGACGACTGCGGGCTCGACGCGCGTCTGCTCGACGTGGAACTGACGGAAAGCATGTTGGTATCCAACGCGGAGGAGACCATCCGCATCCTCAAGGTCATCAAGGGCATGGGCGTCAACGTGTCCATGGACGACTTCGGAACGGGCTATTCGTCGCTCAGCTACCTGACGCGCTTCCCGCTCGACAACCTGAAGGTCGACCGCTCGTTCGTCACGGGCCTGCCGGACGACCGCGACGCGTCGGCCGTGGCGCGGGCGATCATCTCCATGGCGCAGAACCTGAACCTGAACATCATCGCCGAGGGCATCGAGACGGAAAACCAAGTCGGCTTTCTGCATGCGCTGGGCTGTCAGGTCGGCCAGGGCTACCTGTTCAGCCCGCCGGTCGGCAACGAGCGGTTCATGGACCTGGTGCGCGCGGGCAGCGGCGCTTTCGTAAAGGCGCCGCCCGCCGCCGGCGAGTGACCATCCCGTTTTCCGACGCCGGGAACTGACGCGGAGATCGCCGCTCAGGTGGCGATGATGACGTCGATTTCCTGCTGCTCCATGGTCTTGGTGGCGCCGTGGATGATGCCGGACGCCGTGTCCAGCAGGCGCTGGATCATGCGCGACATGACGCTCGCCTGCTCGCGCAGCATGCCTTCGTTACCGGCGGCGATGTAATGCTCCAGGCGCTCGACACAGGAGGCGATCAGGTTGTTCAACTGGTCCACGGTCTGCTCGAAGGGTTCGCGATATACCGGCAGCACGTGGTCGTAGGCTTCGATGGCCAGTTCGCGGTCGGCGATGGTGGAATCGCGAAAGTGATCGACATAGCCCTTGGGCTGCCAGGCCTTCACTTCTTCCATGATTTCCGGCATGTCGGGCACCATTTCCAGAAGCATGACGATTTCGTTGAAATGGTTGAGATAATCCGTCGCCAGCAGGGTCTCCGGGTCAAGGTTCGACGCCGTGGCGCGCGCCTTGATGTCCAGATACTCCGGCGATGGATCCGACGCCATGTGTCTGCTTGTCGCTGTCGTGGATGGTGAAGCCACGATGTTCCCCTTTCTGCCGCCTTCCCCACGTCGACGGCTTGGCCGTCTCCGGGCCCTCGATCCCTGAACCGGCTCTTATGAACGCAATTGTTGGCACCAGCATAATATTGTCATCAGCAATTTCCAATCGGCCTTTACCGGGCCGCCGAAGCGGGCGCAAGGGACGTCGTGGCGGGAATCCTTGAGAAATGCCGCCGCATTCGGCATTCTCCCGCCACCTTGCGGCGGGCACGGGGCCGCCGCCTGAACGTTCCGGGACAACCGCCTCATGACGGACAACCGCGTCTATCTGTTCGACACCACGCTGCGCGACGGCGCCCAGACCCAGGGCGTCGATTTCAACGCCGTGGACAAGGCGGCCATCGCCCGCGAACTGGACAGGCTGGGCATCGACTACATCGAGGGCGGCTGGCCCGGCGCCAATCCGACCGACGACGCCTTCTTCGCCAACCCGCCGGCGCTCAAAAGGGCCAAGCTGACGGCCTTCGGCATGACCCGGCGGCCCGGGCGCAGCGCCGAGAACGACCCCGGCCTCGCCCCGCTTCTGTCCAGCAAGGCGCCCGCCATGTGCATGGTGGGCAAGGCCTGGGACTTCCACGTCGACGTGGCGCTCGGCATCTCCCGGGAGGAGAACATCGCCATGATCCGGGACAGTGTCCAATTGGCCGCCGCCCGCAAGGACGAGGCCATGTTCGACGCCGAGCATTTCTTCGACGGATTCAAGTCGGACCAGGACTTCGCGCTGGCCTGCCTGAAGGCGGCCAAAGACGCGGGCGCGCGCTGGATGGTGCTGTGCGACACCAACGGCGGCACCCTGCCGCATGAAATCTTCGACATCGTCCAGGAGGTGACGAAGCACATCCCCGGATCGCACATCGGCATCCACGCCCATAACGACACGGGCAACGCGGTCGCCAACTCGCTGGCCGCCGTGCGCGCCGGCGCGCGACAGGTGCAGGGGACCCTGAACGGGCTGGGCGAGCGCTGCGGCAACGCCGACCTGATCGCCGTCATCCCGTCGCTGATGCTGAAAATGGGCTTCGAGACGGGCCTGAACGCGGACGGCCTTTCGCGCCTCAGCCACGTGTCCCGGTTCCTGGACGAGCACCTGAACCGCCCGCACAACCGTCACGCCCCCTACGTGGGCGAAAGCGCCTTCGCCCACAAGGGCGGGCTGCACGTCTCGGCGGTCGAGAAGGACCCCCGCACCTACGAGCACATCGATCCGGCGCTGGTCGGCAACCGGCGCCACATCGTCGTCTCGGACCAGGCGGGGCGGTCCAACATCCTGGCCCGGTTCCGCGAAATCGGCATCGACATCGAGCCCAAAGACCCCAAGGTCGCGCGCCTGGTCGACCTGGTGAAGGAGCGCGAGTTCGACGGCTATGCCTACGACGGGGCCGAGGCGAGCTTCGAACTGCTGGCCCGCGACGCGCTGGGCGGCGTGCCGGAATACTTCCGCCTGTCCAGCTTCCGCGTGCTGGACGAACGGCGCTGGAACGCCCGCGGCGACCTGGTGACCATTTCGGAAGCCACGGTGAAGCTTTCCGTCGCCGGCGAGCCCTTCATGACCGTGGCCGAGGGCAACGGCCCCGTGAACGCGCTCGACGCCGCCATGCGCAAGGTGCTGATCCCGGCCTATCCCAATCTGGAGGACCTGAAACTGGTCGACTACAAGGTGCGCATCCTGACGCCCGGCGACGGCACCCGCGCGGTGACCCGGGTGATGATCGAAAGCGCCGCCCAGGGCCACGACAACTGGTCGACCGTGGGCGTCTCCACCAACATCATCGACGCCTCCTACAACGCGCTGCGCGATGCCCTGGTCTACAAGCTTTACCGCGACGGGGTCGCGCCCAAGGCCGGTTGACGACGGATCATGGCCGGCACGGATTCGACACGGGGACTGAACGACGACATCGACGCCTCGAGCGCGCCGGTGGTTGTCCTGGTGGAGCCGCAGCTGGGCCAGAACATCGGCATGGCGGCGCGCGCCATGCTGAACTGCGGCCTCACGGAGCTGCGCCTGGTCGACCCGCGCGACGGTTGGCCCAGCGAGCCGGCGCGGGCCGCCGCCTCGGGCGCAGACGTGGTGATCGACGGGGCCAGGGTCTACGCCTCCACGGCCGAGGCCGTGGCCGACCTAAACCTCGTCATCGCGACCACGGCGCGCAATCGCGACATGACCAAGCGCGTCCTGAGCCCGCGCCGCGCGGCCCAGGAGATCCGCGAGATTTACGCCCGGTCGGGCGCCCGCACGGGCATCCTGTTCGGCAAGGAATCGAAGGGCCTCAGCAACGAGGACGTGGCGCTGGCCGACGCCATCCTGAACGCGCCGCTGAACCCCGGGTTCTCGTCCCTCAACCTGGCGCAGGCGGTGTTCCTCGCGGGTTACGAATGGCGCATTGCGGGGATCGACGTGGCCGACGAGGAGCTGACCATGCCCAAGGTCACGCGCCCCGCCGAGCACGGGGAACTCGTCTATTTCTTCGAACATCTGGAGCGGGAGCTGGAGGCCTGCGGCTATCTCCACCCGCCCGAACGGGCCCCCGTGATGGTCCGCAACCTGCGCAACCTGTTCGGCCGCGCGCGCCTGACCGAGCAGGAGGTGCGCTCGCTCCACGGCGTCATCAAGGCGCTGCGCCGGGGCCCGCAGAGGGACCGGGACGGCTCCTGAACGACGGTCAGTCGATCTCGCCGAACTGGCGCACGACCTCGCCCAGTTCGGACTGGTCCACGTCGTCGATGCTGGGCACGGTGAAGGCCCGTTCCTTCGCCGGCTCGAACAGGAACAGGCCGATGATCTTGTTCACGGTGCGGCGGTCGTCCGCTACCGGCAGGCCTACGCGGGTATAGCGCAGCCATTCGTAGCGTTCGGACGGCAGGCGCGTGACCAGAAGGCCGAGAACCCCCCTGTTCCGCGATGCGCGAGAAGAACCCCGTGATCTCGCGCAGGAGACGGCCCGAACGGGTGTCGGAAAACACCTTGCCGGTCAGCGAGACGCCCATGTGTTCGTCGATCCGGGTGCCGATGAAGCGATAGCGGAAGACGTGGCCTTCCAGCACGTCGATGACGAACACGTTGGGCAGCAGGCGCGGGATCGCGGACAGCTTCAAATCCGCCTGCGCCGGATAGCGGTTGGCCCCGCGCGCGGCGTTCCAGAATTCGAACAGCTCGCCGACCCGGGGATCGGCTCCCTCGATGATGTCACGGGCCTTCATTGGCCACTCCGCGGTTGCGCCGGCCTCCACGCCCGACCGAAACGCCCGGCCGGGCGTCAATCCATCACGAACACGCCCTTGCCCGTGGTCTGGGTTTCGAACTTGCGGTAGGCCTCGGCCGCCTGGTCGAGGCCGTACTCGTCCGTGAACAGGGCGTCCACGTCGACCTTGCGCTCGGCGACGAAGGCCGCGCAATCGGCCTGTCCGTTCTTGGAAAAGGTCCAGGACCCGACGATGGAGACCTGCCTTCGCAGAATGTCCTGGCTGACGTCGAGCGTCACCTGCCCGCCCTCGCCGACGAAGCAGGCGGTGCCCCAGGCGCGCAGGCAGCGCACGGCGGACGCCCGCGCCTCGGCATTGGAGGAACAGTCGAGCGACTTGTGCGCCCCCTCGCCGCCCGTCAGATCGCGGATCGCCGTCACCACGTCGTTGCCCATGGGGTCGATGACCTCGTCGGCGCCGAAGTCCGCCGCCAGCTTGCGCCGCTCGGCCATGACGTCGAGCGCGATCACGCGCGCCCCCATGGCCTTGGCGAGCTGCGTGGCCGAGAGCCCCACGGGCCCCTGGCCGAAGATCACCACCGTCTCGTCGCCCGCCAGGTCCAGGCGCTTGAGCGCGCCGTAGGCCGTGCCGGTGCCGCAGGAGATGGCGGCCCCGGTCTTGAAGCTGAGGTCGTCCGGCAGCCTGACCAGGGTATGGGCCGGCACCTTCATGTATTCGGCATGGGCGCCGTGGCCGGTGGTGCCGTAGACGACGATGCCGTCCAGGCACATCTGCGACCAGCCCGTGCGGCAGTGCTTGCACACGCCGCAGCCGGAATAGTGGTGGTCCATCATACGGTCGCCGATGCGCGCCTGGGCCTCGGACACGCCCGCGCCGACCTCGACCACCACGCCGCAGGGCTCGTGCCCGGCGATGATCGGACCCTTGCGTTCGCCCAGGCCCAGGGTCGGAGTGCCCGCCGGGTTGCGGTAGTACTTGAGGTCGCTGCCGCACATGCCCGACGCCTTGATCTTGAGGACCACCTCGCCGGGCCCCGGGTGCGGGTCGGGAAACTCCATGATCTCGATCTTGCGGTCGCCCGCGAACACCACTGCCTTCATTGTTTTCGTCCTCTGGTTTCTTCTTGGGAGATGGGAAAAATCGGAAGCGCGCGGCGGGCCTCCGGTGTCAGATGCGCTCGGACAGCCAGATGGCGAGCCTGGAGCCCGTCTTGATGGCGCCCTTCAGCACCGCGTAGCCGGGGGTTTCCTCGGCCCCCAGGTGCAGTGCCGTGTCGTGGTGTTCCAGTTCCTCCTGGCGGAATTTCTCGAAGGTGGCGCACAGGCCGTCCTCGCCCTCGCCCTCCAGGCGGGCGACCTGGGCCGCGTAATGCTCGTCGATCGTCTCTTCCACCGCGACGGTGCAGGCATGGGCCGCCTTCTCGCCCAACAGCGCCGTGCCGGCCCCCAGCGCGAAACCGGCCAGATGCCACAGCGGCAGCAGCGCCGTCGGCCGCACCCGCCGGTCGGCGACCAGATCGTTGAAGGTGGCCAGGTGAACCTCCTCCTGCTCGGCCATGTGCTTGATGGCGCCGCCGCCGGCATTGTCGCCCAGCACCGCCATCTGGCCCGCATAGATGCGCACGGCGCCGTATTCGCCCGCGTGGTCGACCCGCAGCATGCGTCCGACCATATCGGCCCTGGACGGATCGCCCGGCATGCGCCGGGGCTTACGGGAGGATCGGGCGGACGTGCCGGTCGTCATGGCGTTCTTCACTCGTCAGGCGGCCTTCATGCGGCGGGCGGCGATCAGGCAGAGCCCGGCCATGACGGCGGAGAAGGCGGCATTATAGGTCGCCATGGAGAGGCCGAGGAAGACCCAGTCCACGGCGTCGCAGGATTTTTCCGGCCGCGTCGACAGGCCGGCGAGCAAATCCCGGGTCGATCCGACGCGCGCCGCCTCGCCGCCGCACACGGCCGAGGCCCACCAGTGCCGCTCCACGCCGACGTGGTAGAAGGCGATGGCGGCGCCGATCGCGAACGCGACCGCGGCCAGTCCGACGACGGCGCGGCGCACCCTGGGGCCGGGCCGAACCAGGGCCGTCCCCGCGACCAGGCCGATCACCACGTAGGGGACGCGCTGATAGAGGCACAGGTTGCAGGGCTCGAGCCCCAGCGCGAACTGGGCATGGAAGGCAAAGCCCAGGGCCCCCGCCGCCACGGCGAACAGGATCGCCGGGAACCAGCTTTGCAGTTTCGGGTCGTCGAGCATCGCCAACATGGCGAAAACCTATAGCACGTATTTGAGAACCACGAACCCGCCGACCAGCAGGATGCAGAAGATCGTGAACAGAAGGCCCAGGCGCCGCTCGATGAAGGCGCGGATCGGTTCGCCGAAATACCACAAGAGCGCCGTGACCAGGTAGAACCGCAGCCCCCGCGCCAGCACCGAGGCGACGCAGAACACCCAAATGTCGAGGGACGCCACGCCCGACAGGATCGTGATCACCTTGTAGGGAAAGGGCGTGACGCCAGCGATGAACACGGCCCAGGCGCCCCATTCCGAATAGGTCTGGCGGAAGGCCTCGAACTTGGGGGCGTAGCCGTAGAATTCCAGCAGCGGCCGGCCGACCTGTTCGAACAGGAACAGGCCGATGGCGTAGCCCAGCATGCCGCCCAGCACCGACGCCACCGTGCAGATGAAGGCGATGCGCCAGGCGCGCGCCCGGTCGGCCAGCACCATGGGGATCAGCATGACGTCGGGCGGGATGGGAAAGACCGAGCTTTCGATGAAGCTGACCGCCGCCAGCCAGCGGTCCGCATGGCGGTGGCCGGCGAGGGCCATGGTCCGGTCGTACAGGCGGCGCAGCATGGGCGGCGGGCGTCCGTTCAGGAAAAGGGTGCGGCGCTTCTAGCAGGCGGGACAACCACTGACAACGCGGTTGATGCCCCCTCACCCAACCCTCTCCCCCCAATTGCCTTGGGGGGAGAGGGCTATTTCTTGGTCATGCGTCCTCCCTCGCCCCCTTCAAGGGGGAGAGGGCCGGGGTGAGGGGGAATTATCCCGGAACGTCCTTGCGCCAAGTGTTTGATCGGCCACGCGGCGGGTGATAGAAAGGCCGCCTTCCGACGGCCATGCGGGCGTGGCGGAACTGGTAGACGCGCCAGACTCAAAATCTGGTTTCCGTAAGGAAGTGGGAGTTCGATTCTCCCCGCCCGCACCATCGGTGTTTATCCTCCATCCCGTTGTATAGACCGCGACCATGGCCGGTTGACGCGCCGCGCCATTATTCGCGGATCAACTCGCGGACATAAAATTTATAAAATCGCGGAATTGATATTTATAAAATCGCGAGATATAAAATGATAAAATCGCGACACCGTACCGCGGAGGCCAGGTGACCCAAATTGAGAACGGCCCGTACCCGAGATGGCAGTCGGCATCGATACTGACGGCCTTGCAGGAACGGCGCGTTCTGCTTCTGGCCGGCCCCCGGCAATGCGGCAAGACCACGTTGGCGCGTTCCTTGCCTCCGAATGGCTTCGAATATCGGACGCTGGACGATCTCACGATGCTGCGTGCCGCCGAGAACGATCCGCACGGCTTCGTGCAACACAACGCCGGCACCTTGATCATTGACGAGGTTCAACGTGCGCCGGACTTGCTGCCCGCAATCAAGAAAGCGGTCGACGACGACCCAAGGCCTGGCCAATTTCTGCTGACCGGCTCCGTCAACATCGCCGCCATGCCCAGTGCCCGGGAATCCCTGGCGGGGCGTCTCGGCCGGATACGCCTTCGGCCGCTGTCCCAAGGCGAGATGCAGCGGACGCCGCCACGGTTTCTCGACCTTGCCTTCGATCAATCTTTCGACCACGGGTGGCGGGTCCACAACCGGGACGATCTACTGGACATCGCCTTTCGCGGCGGGTTCCCCGAGGCCCTTGTCTTGCCCGGCCAATCGCGGCGGAAATGGCATCGCGACTACATTGCGACGATCCTTGAACGCGACCTGAATGACATCACCCGTATTCATAGGCTCGACGCCATGCGCGAACTTGTCCGCACGATGGCGGCCTGGTCGGGAAAACTGATGGATGTGTCCGCAATCGGCACCGGTCTATCGATCCGCAGGGCCACTTTGGAAACCTATATCAACGCCCTGGAAACCCTGTTTCTGGTTGAAAGGATTCCACCCTGGACCCGAACGGACTACGAACGCGTCGGCAAACAAGTGAAATCCTTCATGAGCGATTGCGGGCTGATGGCATCGGTACTGGGATGGCGGCGAGAGCGGGTCGGCGTGGAGGACGACCGGGTGGGAAAATGCATCGAGACGTTGGCATTCAACGAAATCGCCGCCCAGATCGACAGCAGTCAAACCGGATACGAGCTATTCCATTATCGCGACCGGGAGAAACGAGAAATTGATTTCCTCGTCGAACGCGAAGACGGCGCGCTGCTTGGCATCGAAATCAAGGCCGGTGCGACCGTCCGGGAAAAGGATTTCCGGCATATGGAGTGGTTCCGCGACAACCTTGCCAAGGACAGGCCGTTCGTCGGGATCATCCTTTATTCTGGAGACTTTCCAGGATCGTTCGGCAACGGCATGTGGGCGGTACCGTTCAGTGCTCTCTGGTCCTGAACCGCAAGCGGCACTGACGCCACCTAATCCTTGTAGGCCGCCGCGATGGCCTCGGCGTCCAGCCCGTATTTCCGGTAGAGGTCGGGGATCGTGCCGCACTGGCCGAAGTCCTCGACGCCCAGGGCCGCGACCCGGTGGCCCGCCACGCCGCCGAGCCAGGAGAGCGTCGCCGGATGGCCGTCGATGACGGTGACCAGTTTGCCGCCCGGCGCCACCGCCGCGAGCAGTTTGGCCGCGTGGCTCTCGGCACCGTTGGCCCGCCAGTCCGAATAGAGCCGGTCGGGCGAGGTCACGGCGAGCACGCCGGGGCCGTTCCTGCCGGCCAGCTTTTCCGCCGCCGCCAGGGCCTCGGGCGCCACGGCGCCGGTGTAGACGATGGCGCCCGCGTCCGGTGACGCGGGCTTCCGCAGCCAGTAGGCGCCGGCGATCACCTGATCGGCCAGGGCCGCGTCCATGGCGCGCTTGGGCTGCTCCAGCGGCCGGGTCGAGAGACGCAGGTAGACGGAGCCGCCGTCCTCGGCCTGCATGTGCTCGAAGCCCCAGCGCATGACGGCCTGGAGTTCGTCGGCGAAGGCGGGCTCGAAATAGCTGAGGCCCGGCTGCCCCATGCCGATCATCGGCGTGGCGACGGACTGGTGCGCGCCGCCTTCGGGGGCCAGGGTCACGCCCGCCGGGGTCGCCACCACCATGAACCGCGCGTCCTGGTAGCAGGCGTAGTTGAGCGCATCGAGGCCGCGCTGGATGAAGGGATCGTAGAGCGTGCCGACGGGCAAGAGGCGTTCGCCGAACAGTTCATGGGACAGACCCAACGCGGCCAGGGCCAGGAACAGGTTGTTCTCGGCGATGCCCAGTTCGAGGTGCTGGCCCTCGTCGTTGGCGCCCCATTTCTGCACCGAGGGCACGTTGACCTTGCGGAAGGTGTCCTCCTTCTCCTCCATGGCGAAGATGCCGCGGCGGTTGACCCAGGGGCCCAGGTTGGTCGAGACGGTGACGTCGGGCGAGGTGGTGACGATGCGGTCGGCGAGGTCGTGGTCGGTCGCCGCCAACTCGAACAGGATCTTGCCGAAGGCTTCCTGGGTCGAGCCCTTGCCGCCGCCGGTCTCGGCCAGCTTTTCCGGCACCGCCACGGTCCCGGCCGCATGGCGGCGCGGCTTGCCGCCCCCGGCCATGAAGGGCACCCCGGCGATGAAGGCCTTCAGGTCGTCCGCCCGGTCCTCCATGCCCGCGAAGGGCTCCCACTCCTCGCCTTCGCGAATCCCCAGGTCCTTCCGGAAGCCCTGGAGCTGGTCCGGCGTCAGGATGCCCGCGTGGTTGTCCTTGTGGCCCGCCAGGGGCAGGCCCCAGCCCTTGATGGTATAGGCGAGGAAGCAGGTCGGGACCTCGTCGTCGGCCGAGGAGAAGGCCTCGCAGATGGTCTCCAGGCAGTGGCCGCCCAGGTTGGACATGAGGTCCTGCAATTCGTCGTCCGTATAGGCCGCGAGCAGGTCGGCCACCCCGGGCTCGCCGCCGATATCGGCGCCCAGATGGTCGCGCCAGGCGCGCCCGCCCTGAAACGTGAGGGCGGCGTAAAGGTCATTGGGGCAGTCGTTGATCCATTTCTTGAGCGCCTTGCCGCCCGGCTTTTGGAAGGCGCCCCGCATCAGCTTGCCGTACTTCATGACGACCACGCGCCAGCCGGCGGCGCGGAACAGGCGGTCGATGAGGCGGAACAGCTTGTCGTTGACCACGCCGTCGAGGCTCTGGCGGTTGTAGTCGATGATCCACCAGCAGTTCCGGAGGTTGTGCTTCCAGCCCTCCAGGATGGCCTCGTACATGTTGCCCTCGTCCATTTCCGCGTCGCCGACCACGGCGATCATGCGCCCGGGTTCGCGCGCCCGGACGGTCTCGAAATGGCGGCGGGTGTAGTCCTGGGTCAGCGACGCGAACATGGTCATGGCGGGGCCCAGGCCGACGGAGCCGGTGGAGAAGTCCACGTCGTCGGTGTCCTTGGTGCGCGACGGATAGCTTTGCGCGCCGCCGAGGCCGCGGAAGTTCTCCAGCTTGTCCCGCGTCTGGTTGCCCATGAGGTACTGGATGGCGTGGAACACGGGGCTGGCGTGGGGTTTCACGGCGACCCGGTCCTGCGGACGCAGGGCGTGGAAATAGAGCGCCGTCATGAGCGCCGCCGACGACGCGCAGGAGGCCTGGTGGCCGCCGACCTTGACCTCGCCCTTGGCCCGCACGTGGTTGGCGTTGTGGATGGTCCAGGTCGAAAGCCACAGGATGCGCTGCTGCAGATCGGTCAGACGGGCCAGGGTGCCCGCGTCGGGCGCGGCGGCGGGATTGGGCTCGATCAACAGATGGTTGGGGGTGTCGAGAGGGGCCATGGGGAGTCTCCGGCAACGGGCGGGCGGTTTTGCATTGCGTGGCGCAATTCTACACCAAAGCAGACCGTATGTTGTTGCGATCTGCGGCGTGAAATGTGATATTCACGCAATTAAATTCATATTTTCAGCCGTTTTTTGGTGAAAAATGCCCGGAATCGACCTCGACGCCATCGACCGCCGCATCCTCAAGGCCATCCAGGCCAACGCCCGCATGCGCAACGTGGACCTTGCCGCGGCCGTGGGCCTGTCGGCCTCGCCCTGCCTGCGCCGGGTCAAACACCTGGAGGACGCGGGCGTGATCCGCGGTTACGTGACCCTGGTCGACCAGCAGGCCGTAGGCCTGCCCGTTTCCATCTTCATCAACGTGACGCTGGAACGCCAGGTGGAGACGGCGTTGGAAACCTTCGAGGCCAACATCCGTTCGTGGCCCGAGGTCATGGAGTGCTACCTGATGACCGGCGACGCGGACTATCTGTTGCGCGTCGTCACCTCGGACCTGGCCGCCTACGAGCGCTTCCTGATGGACAAGCTGACGCGGGTCGCCGGCGTCGCCTCCATCAAGTCGAGCTTTTCCCTGAAGCAGGTGGCCTACCGCACGGCGCTGCCCGTGACGGTTTAAGGCCACCCAAGCCGCGCTGCGATCATCCCTAAACCGTCATTGCCGGGCGTGACGGCATGGACAAGCGGCACCAGATTGGCCGCTATTTCTCCGCTTCGACGTCGATGTAGCCGCGCTCGATGGCGGTCTCGATCATCTGCGCGCCGTGGATCAGTTCGTCGTAGGATCGGCGCAACAGGCTGAGCTCGCGCACCTGTTCGTCCGACGGCAGATGATCCAGGCCATGCGCCAAGTCGACCAGGCGTTTGATGTAGGTGCCGCGCGCCTTGGCGACCAACATGAAATAGGGCTTTAGTTCGGCCACGGACAGGTTGGGCACCAGCTCGTGGATGGTCGTGCGGTTGATGTCGCGGAGGATGTCGTGCATCTCCATGCGCGCGCGGCCTATCTCCCGTTCGTCACTTGGCATTCGATCACCTCCCGATGATGCAGACCACTGCCTCCACGTTACGCCGAAGCGGGCCCGCAGCCAATGCGCGAGATCAACAATTTCCCGCCGGGGCCGTTCATGCCGGCGGCAGGTCTTCCTCGAGGATGGCGATCTGAAGGGAATAGGACACCTCGCCTTCGTCCTCGTCCCGGTGCAGGACACCGACGAAATTGTCGCCCAGATAGACTTCGACCGGCTGGCCCTCCTTGTTCGGCGCCTTGACGGCGAAACGGTTGTTGTCGAAGGCGGCGCGCAGGTATTGCTGCAGGCGGGCGATTTCCGAAAGCTTCATGTCGTTTGGCCTCCCGTGTTGTTGTCGGCGTGTGCGCCGGGCGCGGCGTGCGGGCGCACGATCATACCCGGTTTTCTCAGATGTCCAGCACCAAGGACGATGTCGGCACGGAACAGCAGATCAGGATCTCGTCCGGGGCCTCCGGCTGATAGACCCCATCGTCGTTGTATTGGATCTCGCCCGCGATCTTGCGGCATTGGCAGGTCGTGCAGATGCCCGACCGGCAGCTGTAGGCGAGAACCAGGTCCAGGCTTTCCGCCAGGTCCAGGATGCTCTCGAATGAGCCGTCCCAGGTGCCGGTCACGCCCGAACGGCGAAATTCCACGGAGAGTTCGGTCATCGGCGGCTCACGCGTTGGCGCCCCGCACCGCGGCCAGCACCGCATCCGTGACCTGACGGGTGGTGGCGCTGCCGCCGAGATCGGGCGACACGGCCGCGCGCGATCCCGTCACCCGCTCGACCGCCGTCATCAGGCGCTTGGCGGCGGCGGCTTCGCCCAGGTGCTCCAGCAGCATCACCCCCGACCAGAAGCAGCCGATGGGGTTGGCGATGCCCTTGCCGATGATGTCGAAGGCGGAACCGTGGATGGGCTCGAACATCGACGGAAAGTCGCGTTCCGGGCGCAGGTTGGCCGTCGGCGCGATGCCGAGGGAACCGGTCAGCGCCGCCGCCAGGTCCGAAAGAACGTCCGCATGCAGGTTCGAGGCGACGATGGTGTCCAGCGTCTGCGGCTTCAGCACCATGCGCATGGTCATGGCGTCGACCAGCATCTTGTCGGTCTCGACATCGGGGAAGTCCCTGCGCACATCCTCGAACACGGCGTCCCAGAACACCATGCCGTGGCGCTGCGCGTTGGACTTGGTGACCAGGGTCAGCTTCTTGCGCGGGCGCGAGCGGGCGAGTTCCAGCGCGAAACGCTGGATGCGCTCCACCCCCGTCCGGGTGAACACGGCGACGTCCATGCCGACCTCTTCCTTGAGGCCCGTGTGCACGCGGCCGCCGACGCCGGCGTATTCGCCTTCGGAGTTCTCGCGCACGATGACCCAGTCCAGGTCGGCGGGGCCGACGTTCTTCAAGGGTCCCTCTATCCCGGGCAACAGACGCGACGGGCGAACGTTGGCATACTGGTCCAGCGTCTGGCAGATCTTCAGGCGCAGGCCCCACAGCGTGATGTGGTCGGGGATGTTGGGGTCGCCGGCGGAGCCGAAATAAATGGCGTCGAAGGGCTTCAGGGTTTCCACCCCGTCTTCCGGCATCATGACGCCGTGCTTGCGGTAATAGTCGCCACCCCAGGGGAAGGTTTCGACCTTGAGCGAGAACCCGCCGTCCTTTTCGGCAACCGCGTTCAGGACCTCAACGCCGGCCTCGACGACCTCCGGCCCGATGCCGTCGCCGCCGATCGCCGCAATTCGGTATTCACCCATGGTCCAAAATTCTCCATAATTTACGCGGATGGTGCCCCTTGAGGGGCTTGCATAGCCGAAATTCCGCCGGGGTCAAGCCGTGCCTGGGCGGAAGCGGCCAAAAAATCGAAGCGGCGAACCTGAGCTTATGCCACGACTGAATCAAACCACGGCCTGGAAATTTTTCGTCGAGTGGTGCCAAAAGCGGGGACTCAAACCCCTGCCGGCCCACCCCTGGACGGTGGCCGCCTATGCCCGCTGGTGCGAAACCCACCACCGCTACCAGACCATCGTCAACATGGTGAAGGTGATCGCCAAGGAGCACATGCGCAAGTCGCGCAAACGCCCGGACCGCCATCCCCTGGTGACGCGGACGCTGAACCTGATCGCCAAGCGCCAGGAACAGCGCGAGGAGGACAAGGTGCGCGCGGCCGCCCTGTTCCACGAGGAGGATTTCGCCCCCGCCGAGGTCGCCGAAACCACGGCCCAGCGCGTCCATCGCGAGGTCCAGACACGCACCCAGGGTGCCGCCCGGGGCCTGCGCCGGGCGTTGCGCGGAACGCCCAAGCTGGTTTCGCGCCGGCCGTCGCTGACCTGACCGGCCCGGGCGTTCACTCGATTTCCAGCATCCTTTCGATGCGGAAGGTTTCCTTCCTGCCGCCCTTGGCCGTGCGCTCCAGGACGGCGACGCCCCTGTAGGCGCCCGGATGCCAGTCGACGGTCTTGCGCTTGCCGATGAAACGCATGTGGCGCGCCTGGGTCTTGTCCAGGATGAAGGTTTTGCGGACCAGCTTGCGATCCCCGGGGCCGGTGAAGGTCAGGGTCAGGCGGTCGTCCTTCTCGACCCAGAAGGCATCGACCCAGAACGCCAGGAGGGGCGCCTTGGCCGGCAGTTTCGTCTCGCGATAGAAGCCGCGGCGGAGGGCCAAGGGATTGATCTCGACCGGCGCGAAACCGGCGTCGTAAAGCGCCGTCGGCGTGCCCTTGAGTTTGCCGGACGCCTGAGCGTCCCACAGCGGCGCCGGCCCGGGCCCGCAGTCGGCGGTGCGCTTCACGCCGACGAAGGGATCGACGATCTTGCCGTTCAGGCGCACCCCCAGATGGATGTGGGGAAATTCGGCCAGGCCCGAGGAGCCGACGAGGCCCAGCTTGTCGCCCTTTTCCACGCGCTGGCCCGGCCGCACGGTAAGCGAGCCGCGCCGGAGATGGCAGTAGACGGTCTCCCAGCCGCCGCCGTGGCCGACGACGACGGAATTGCCGCAGCCCCTGCCGGCGACCGCGTCTCGCCCGACCAGCGACACGTCGCCATCCAGCACGCCGTCGCGCAGGCGCAGCACCGTGCCCGGCGCGGCGGCGATCACCCCGACCCCGTTCTCCATCTTGGAATAGTCGCGGATGGCGATGTCGACCCCGGTATGGCCATTGTAGCCATGGGCGCCGCAGGCATAGTCGCGCATGCCGGGTCCGGGATCGTGGTCCACGTGGTTGACCAGCCAGCAGGTCCGCCCCGGCTCGCAGATCAGCGGCAGGCCCAGGGACGGCTGATCGGCGGCGCGAACCGGGGCCGGCACACGCATAAGCCACAGCGCCGACAGCACGGCCAAGACGACGAGAATTCGACGTTTTTCAAGGAGATTCACGCGGTCCTTCCCTTTGCCGGCATGGTACACGGACGGTCCCTTCTCACAAAACATTCCCTTGCGCCGCGAACATATTGCAGTGCAAAATATGTCGTTGCGATGCGGAATCCCGCAGATCGCAGGGAAAACCCAATCCAATGGTGTATCGGAGCGCGCAAAATATGGACACCCACGCCGTCACGGCCCTCGACAAGCTCCACGGCTTCTATTTCGAAGACCTGGAGGTCGGGCAGAGCGACGAATATTCCCGGACCATTTCCGAATCCGACATCCTGATCTTCGCGGGCGTGTCCGGCGACACCAATCCGGTGCACCTGAACCACGAGTTCGCATCCGAGACCATGTTCGAGGGCTGCATCGCCCACGGGCTTCTGACCGCCAGCTACATCTCGACCGTCATCGGCACCAAGATGCCGGGACCGGGCTGCATCTACGTAGGCCAGAGCCTGAAGTTCAAGGGCCCGGTCAAGGCCGGCGACACGGTCACCGCGCGGGCGACCATCGTCGAGAAGATCGAGGATCGGAAATTCGTCAGAATCCAGACCCAGTGCCTGGTCGGTGACAAGGTCGTGCTGGACGGCGAAGCGACCATCATGGTGCCGCCGCGCCGCAAGTAGCCCCGTCTCCGGCCGGGGTTGACCGGGCGGGCACGCGCGGGCACCTTCACCGGCATGATGCGGGTTTTTCGTCACTATCAGTCCGTTCCGGCGGATGCCCGGGGCGCGGTCGTCGCCATCGGCAACTTCGACGGCGTGCACCTGGGCCATCGCGCGGTGATCGGCGAGGCCGGGGCGATCGCCCATGCCACGGCGCGCCCCTGGGCCGTCCTGACCTTCGAACCGCATCCCCGCGCCTTTTTCACCCCCGACACCCCGCCCTTTCGCCTGACCCCGTTCCACGCCAAGGCGCGGCTGATCTTCGCCATGGGCGTCGACACCATCTTCGTGCAGCAGTTCAACAAGGCGTTCTCGTCCCTGACGGCGGAGGACTTCATCGAGACGGTCCTGGTCGGCGGCATCGGGGCGGGGCATGTGGTGTGCGGCTATGATTTCGTGTTCGGCAAGGGTCGCGGCGGCACCTGCGAGATGCTGCTGGGCTTCGGCAAACGGCTCGGCTTCGACTTCACGGCCGTGCGGGCGCAGATCCTCGACGACGGGAACGGCGCGGGCGGCGCCTATTCGTCGACCGGCGTGCGCGAAGCGCTGCGCGCCGGCGATCCCAAGGCCGCCGCGCGCATCCTGGGCCGCCCGTTCGAGATCGAGGGCCGGGTCATCCCCGGCGACCGGCGCGGGCGGCAAATCGGCTTTCCCACGGCGAACCTGGCGCTGGGCACCTATCTGCGCCCGGCGCGCGGCGTCTATGCCGTGCGTGTGCGGATCGGCGACGACGGCGACGGCCCTGAATTCGCCGGCGTCGCCAACATCGGCCGGCGCCCGACCTTCGCCGGCGAGGCCGACCTGCTCGAGGTCTTCCTGTTCGATTTCACGGGCGATCTTTACGGGCGGCGGCTCGGCGTGCGGCTCATCGATTTCCTGCGCCCTGAAAAGAAGTTTGACGGCATCGACCAATTGAAGGCACAAATCGCCGCGGACAGCGACCAAGCGCGCCGAATCTTATCGAAAATGGACCCATGACCGTCGATTACAAAGCCACCGTGTTCCTGCCCCGGACCGACTTTCCCATGAAGGCCGGCCTGGCCGCCAAGGAACCGGACATCATCCGGAAGTGGGAAGAGGCGGGCCTCTACCGTCTCTTGCGCGAGGACGCCAAGGGGCGCCCGCCCTTCGTGCTGCACGACGGCCCGCCCTACGCCAACGGCCACCTGCACATCGGCCATTCCCTGAACAAGATCCTCAAGGACGTGATCGTGCGCGCCCAGCAGATGATGGGCAAGGACGCCAACTACGTGCCCGGCTGGGACTGCCACGGCCTGCCCATCGAATGGAAGATCGAGGAACAGTACCGCGCCCAGGGCAAGGACAAGGACCAGGTGCCGGTCGTCGAGTTCCGCCGCGAATGCCGCGACTTCGCCGAGCATTGGATCGGCGTGCAGCGCGAGGAATTCAAGCGCCTGGGGGTGGTCGGCGACTGGGCCGAGCCCTACACCACCATGAGCTTCCCGGCCGAGGCGCAGATCGTCCGCGAGCTTCTCAAGTTCCTCGACAACGGATTGCTCTACCGGGGCTCCAAGCCGGTCATGTGGTCGGTGGTCGAGAAGACGGCGCTGGCCGAGGCCGAAGTCGAGTACCACGACCATGAGTCCGATACGATCTGGGTGACGTTCCCGGTGGTGGCGGGAGACGACGCGCTTGCCGGCGCATCCGTGGTGATCTGGACGACGACGCCCTGGACCATCCCCGGCAACCGGGCCATCTGCTTCTCCAGACGCATTTCTTACGGCCTTTATGAAGTGACCGAAGCGCCGGAGGGGAACTGGGCAAAACCCGGGGACCGATTGGTGCTCGCGGATGCACTGGCCGAAAGCGTCATGGCTTCGGCTAAAGTCACAGAACACCTTCGTCTAAGCGACGTCTCGGCCGAAATGCTGGCCGGCCTGACCTGCGCCCATCCCCTGCGCG
>PFFW01000094.1 GCA_002781745.1 Rhodospirillales bacterium CG15_BIG_FIL_POST_REV_8_21_14_020_66_15 | reverse complement strand
CGCCAAGTACCCGGTCGGCACCAGGTTCACGGGCCGCGTCACCAACATCACCGACTACGGCGCCTTCGTGGAGCTGGAACCGGGCGTCGAGGGCCTGGTCCACGTGTCGGAAATGTCCTGGACCAAGAAGAACGTCCATCCGGGCAAGATCGTCTCCACCTCCCAGGAAGTGGAGGTCATGGTGCTCGACGTCGATCCCGACAAGCGCCGCATCTCGCTCGGCCTCAAGCAGTGCAACGCCAATCCGTGGGAAGACTTCGTGGTCAAGTACCCGGTCGGCGCCGAGGTCGAGGGCGAGGTCAAGAACATCACCGAGTTCGGTCTGTTCATCGGCCTCGACGGCGAGATCGACGGCATGGCCCACCTGTCCGACCTGTCGTGGGACAAGCCGGGCGAGGAAGCGCTTGCCGACTACACCAAGGGCGACGTGGTGAAGGCCAAGGTGCTCGACGTCGACGTCGACAAGGAACGCGTCTCCCTGGGCATCAAGCAGCTTTCCGGCGATCCGACCGAGGGCGCCATGGAAGGTCTCAAGAAGGGCTCGGTCGTCACCTGCACGGTCACCCAGGTCACCGACGGCGGCATCGAGGTCCGCGTCAACGACGCGCTGCTGGGCTTCATCCGCAAGTCCGACCTGTCGCGCGACCGTTCGGAACAGCGCCCCGACCGGTTCGCCGCCGGCGAGAAGGTCGACGCCAAGATCACCCAGATCGACAAGTCGGGCCGCAAGCTCTCGCTCTCCATCAAGGCCCTCGAGGTCGAGGAAGAGAAGCGCGCCATGGCCGAATACGGCTCGTCCGACTCGGGGGCGTCGCTCGGCGACATCCTGGGGGCGGCCCTGAAGGAAAAGCAGGCGCAGAGCGAAGCCGCCCAGGCCGACGACGACAAGCCGAAGAAGGCGGCCGCCAAGAAGAAGGCCGCCAAGAAGGACGAAGAGGCGGAGGAAGGCGCGGAATAACCCGCCTTTCCCGTTGCCCCGCGGCGCGCGGGGCGTGATAAGCTTACCGGGAGCTTCCGCCCGCCTTGGGCAGGGGCTCCCGGTTTTCTTTTGCCCGGTCTCGTTTTGCCCGGTCCGGTTTTACGAAGACGGAACACCCTGCTGCCCATGAGCCTCGACGCCGACATGATTTTCGACCGCCGCCGCCTCAAGCGCGCGCTCACCCTGTGGCGCCTGTTGGCGCTTGCCGCCCTCGCGGGCCTTGCCGTGGTCGCGGCCGGACGTCTCGGCGGCACGGGCCTGCTGGCCCGCGATCACGTGGCGCGCATCGCCATCGACGGCATCATTTTCGACGACGCGGAGCGCACCCGCGCCATCAAGGACCTGGTCCACCGCAAGGATGTGAAGGCGGTGATCGTGCGGGTCGACTCGCCCGGCGGCACCTTCGTCGGCGGCGAAGCCCTGTATGGCGCCCTGCGCCACGTCGCTGAAAGCAAACCCACTGTCGCCGTCATGGGCGGCACGGCGACCTCGGCCGGCTACATGGTGGCGATCGCGGCGGACCATATCGTCGCGCGGCGCGGCACGCTGACCGGCTCCATCGGCGTTATCCTGCAGACCGCCGACGTGACCCGGCTGCTCGACAAGCTGGGGATCAAGCCCGAGATCTTCAAAAGCGGGCCGATGAAGGCGCAGCCCAATCCCTTCGAAAGCCTGAGTGACACCGCGCGCAAGGCGACCCAGGACATGCTGATGGAGCTTTACGGCCAGTTCGTCGACCTGGTCGCCCTGCGCCGCGCCCTGCCGCGGGAAAAGGTCCTGGCGCTGGCCGACGGGCGCGTCTACTCGGGCAATTCGGCGAAGGACAACGGGCTGGTCGACGCGATCGGCGACGAGGAGACCGCCCGCGACTGGCTGCAGACGGTCCACGGCCTTCCGCGCGACCTGCCCGTGCGCGACCTGCAGCTTGACGAGGACGCCCTGCCGTGGCGCGACGCCCTGACTTCGCAACTGCAAAAAGCATTGTTTTCTGAACGACTTAGACTTGACGGCGTGTTCTCCCTTTGGCACCCTTCCCTGTAGGAAGCCACCTGTGAGGGAAAGGTCCCCGGCCGACCGCGGACAAGCGGTGCCGCTTGGGATTGGAAGCATGACCAAATCCGAACTGATCGCCCGCCTGGCGGCGGACAATCCGCACCTCTATCAGCGTGACGTGGAACGCATCGTCTCCACCATCTTCGACGAGATCACCAGCGCGCTCGCGCAGGGCGACCGGGTCGAATTGCGCGGCTTCGGGGCCTTTTCCGTGAAGCAGCGGGGGGCGCGCACGGGCCGCAATCCGCGCACCGGCGCCACGGTCGAGGTCGATTCCAAGCACATCCCCTATTTCAAGACGGGCAAGCAGCTGCGTGAAAAGCTGAACGGCAGCTGACCCCCGGCCGGCGGCCGCAGGCGGCTTCCGGCTTCCAGATCTTCAGGTGACGCCCGTGGGCCGATTCTTTTCCTGGATCATCCTGACCCCCCTCGTCCTGGGGCTGGTCCTGTTCGCCGCGTCGAACCGCGCGGACGTGGTCCTGCGCCTGTGGCCCTTCGACTACGAACTGACCGCGCCGGTGGCGCTGGTCGGCGTCGGCGGCCTGTTCGCGGGATTTCTGTGGGGGGCGGTGACCGTGTGGATTTCGGGCGGCGCCGCGCGCGGCCGGGCACGGCGCGAGGCCTATCGGGCCGAGGCCGCCGAGCGCGAGGTCGAACGCTGCAAGACCGAGGTCGAGGTCCTGGAGGAAAAGCTGCGCGCCGCCGAGGCCCGCGCCACGGCCGCCGCGTCGGGCGCGTCCCTGCCGGCCCCCGCCGAGGGCCCGGCCGCCGGCGCCCAGCGCCATATACTCTAATATTCTAACCCCGGTCCTCGTGGTTATTTCAGGTTGGCGGCCCGCCGGACGGGCACGTATAACTACACGCATAAATAACGCAAACAGCGACTTGGCTTTTACCGGAACCGCGTTCATGACGGCTTCGACACACGCGCCGGGCATCACGCGCCCCGCCGACCGCATCCTGGTCGCCCTCGACACGACCGACGCGGACCGCGCGCTGGCGCTCGCCGAAGGCGTGAAGGGCGCCGTGGGCGGCGTCAAGCTGGGCAAGGAGTTCTTCACCGCCCAGGGGCCCGAGGGCGTGCGTAAGGTTTCGGCCGTGGGCCTGCCCGTGTTCCTCGACCTGAAGTTTCACGACATCCCCAACACGGTCGCCGGCGCGGTGCGCGCGGCGGCACCGCTCAAGCCCTTCATGCTGAACGTCCATGCCTCTGGCGGGCGCGCCATGATGGAGGCGGCGGTCAGGGCCGCCGACGAGGCCGCGGCGGCCACCGGCCACCGACCGCTGCTGCTCGCCGTCACCGTGCTGACGAGCCTCAGCGACGAGGACCTGATCGAGGTCGGCATCACGGCGGAAACCAAGGCCCAGGTCGCGCGCCTCGCCAAACTGGCGCAGCAGGCGGGCATGGACGGCGTGGTCTGCTCGGCCCACGAGATCAAGGTCATCCGCTCGGTCTGCGGCCCCGACTTCACCCTGGTCGTGCCGGGCATCCGCCCCGAATGGTCCGTGAAGGGCGACCAGAAGCGCGTGGTCACGCCGCGCGACGCGGTCTCGCTCGGCGCCGACTACCTGGTGATCGGCCGGCCCGTCACCCAGGCCGAGGACCCGATCAAGGCCGCCGGGCGCATCGCCGCCGAACTGAGCGCCTGACATGGCCGTGGTCAAAATCTGCGGGCTGAAGACGGTCGATGCCGTCGAGGCCGCCGTCGACGCCGGGGCCGATCTGGTCGGCTTTGTGTTTTTCAAGAAGACGCCGCGCTACGTGACGCCGCCCGTCGCCTCGGGCCTGGCGGGCCACGTGCCGGCCGACGTGATCAAGACGGGGCTGACGGTCGACGCGACGGACGACGAGCTGGCGGTGATCGTGGCCTCGGGCGCGGTCGACCTGTTGCAGCTTCACGGGACCGAGACCCCGGAACGGGTCGCCGAGGTGCGGCGCAAATTCGCCCTGCCGGTGATGAAGGCGTTGCCCATCGCCCGGCCCGAGGACGTCGAGGCCGCGCGCGCCTTTGAGGCCGTCGCCGACCGCCTGCTGTTCGACGCCAAGCCGCCTGCGGGGGCCGAGCGCCCCGGCGGCAACGCCCTGGCCTTCGACTGGGGATTGCTCGCCGGCACGCGCTGGAACGTTCCCTGGCTGCTGGCGGGCGGGCTGACGCCCGAAAACGTGCAGGCGGCGGTCCGCCTGTCGGGGGCGCCCGGCGTCGACGTGTCGTCGGGCGTGGAAAGCGCGCCCGGCGTCAAGGACATCGGCCTGATCCGCGCCTTCGTCCAGGCCGCCAAGGCGGGCTGAACCCCGCCGTCCGGCGGGGTTTCTTCTTGGGTTCCCGGGGGCCATGTGCTTTATTTGCGCCGCCCCGGCGGAGGCGCGACGTTAACCTTAAAAGGCCGCGCTTCCAGGGCAATATGAGGATTGGTTCATGTCGAAGCTCAACACCTACCGCGAAGGCCCGGACGAAACCGGACATTTCGGCATCTACGGCGGCCGCTTCGTGGCCGAGACCCTGATGCCGCTGATCCTGGAGGTCGACAAGGCCTGGAAAAAGGCCAAGGACGACGCGGCTTTCTGGGACGAGTTCAACCGCTACATGAAGCACTACGTGGGCCGGCCCAGCCCGCTGTACCTGGCCGAGCGCCTGACCGCCGAGTTCGGCGGCGCCAAGGTCTACTTCAAGCGCGACGAGCTGAACCACACGGGCGCGCATAAGATCAACAACACGATCGGCCAGATCTTGCTGGCCCGCCGCATGGGCAAGAAGCGCATCATCGCCGAGACGGGCGCCGGGCAGCACGGCGTCGCCACGGCCACGGTCTGCGCCCTGTTCGGCCTGCCCTGCGTCGTCTACATGGGCGAGACGGACGTCCGGCGCCAGCGTCCCAACGTGGTGCGCATGAAGATGCTGGGGGCCGAAATTGTCCCCGTCACCGCCGGCACGGGCACCCTGAAGGACGCCATGAACGAGGCGCTGCGCGACTGGGTCGCCAACGTCGAGGACACCTTCTACATCATCGGCACCGTCGCCGGCCCGCATCCCTATCCGGCCATGGTGCGCGACTTCCAGTGCGTGATCGGCAACGAGGTGCGCGAGCAGATGATGGAGGCGGAGGGCCGCCTGCCCGACACCTGCGTCGCCGCCATCGGCGGCGGCTCCAACGCCATGGGCCTGTTCCATCCCTTCCTCGACGACGAGGGGGTGCGGCTGATCGGCGTCGAGGCCGCCGGCCACGGCATCGAGACGGGCGAGCATTGCGCGTCGCTCAACGGCGGACGGCCGGGCGTGCTGCACGGCAACCGCACCTACCTGCTGCAGACCGAGGACGGCCAGATCCTCGACGGCCATTCCATCTCGGCGGGCCTCGACTATCCCGGCATCGGCCCGGAACATTCCTGGCTGCGCGATACGGGGCGGGTGGACTACGTCTACGCCACCGACGACGAGGCCCTGGCCGCCTTCCAACTGTGCACGCGCAAGGAAGGCATCATCCCGGCGCTCGAGCCCAGCCACGCGCTGGCCCATGTGGCCAAGATCGCGCCCGACCTGCCCAAGGACCACATCATCTGCATGAACATGTGCGGGCGCGGCGACAAGGACGTGGACGCCGTCGCCGGCTATCTGGGAATGGACTGAGCGCATGACCACGCAGACCGGGCCCGAAACCCGCATCACCCGCAAATTCGCGCAGTTGAAGGCCGAGGGCCGCGCCGGCCTGGTCACCTTCCTGACGGCGGGCGACCCGACGCCGCAATTGTCCGAGGACATCATCCTGGGCATCGCCGAAGCCGGCGCCGACCTGATCGAGATCGGCATGCCGTTTTCCGATCCCATGGCCGACGGCCCGGCCATCCAGGCGTCCTCGCTGCGCGCCCTCAAGGCGGGCATGACCCTGCCGAAAGCCCTGGGAATCGTGCGCTCGTTCCGCAAGCGTGACGATAATACGCCGATCGTTCTGATGGGCTATTACAATCCCATCTACATCTACGGCGTCGACCGTTTTCTGGCGGACGCGCGCGAAGCCGGGGTCGACGGGCTGATCGTCGTCGACCTGCCGCCCGAGGAAGAGGGCGAACTGTGCCTGCCCGCCATCGCGGCCGGGCTCAACTTCATCTACCTGACGGCCCCGACCACGGACGACGCCCGCCTGCCCAAGGTGGTGCGTCACGCCTCGGGCTTCGTCTATTACGTCTCGATCACCGGGATCACCGGCACCAGGTCCGCCGACGCGGCCGACGTGGCGGCCAGTGTCGCGCGCATCCGCAAATACACGGACCTGCCCGTGGGCGTCGGATTCGGCATCAGGACGCCGGACCAGGCGGCCGCCATCGCCAAGGTCGCCGACGCCGCCGTCGTCGGCTCGGCCCTGGTCGACGTGATCGCCGAGAACCGCGACGCCGCCGGCGCGCCCCTACCCGGCACCAGGGACAAGGTGCTAGACTTGGTCAAGGCGCTGGCGGGCGGGGTACGCGGCGCAAGAAGTTGATTCGTCTGCCTACGAGGGAATTGATCACATGAACTGGTTGCGCGATTTCGTCCGGCCCAAGCTCAAGCGCCTGGTGGGTGCGGGCAAGGAAATGCCGGACAACCTGTGGCACAAGTGCCCGGGCTGCAGCCAGATGATCTTCCACCGCGACCTGGAAAAGAACCTCCACGTGTGCCAGCACTGCGGCCATCACCTGCGCATCGACGCGCACAAGCGCCTGGCCATGCTGTTCGACGACGGCGCGTTCGAGGCGATCGCCTGGGCCAAGGGCGCGCAGGACCCCTTGAAGTTCAAGGACACGGAATCCTACGCCTCGCGCCTGAAATCCGCGCGCGCCAAGACCGGGGACCAGGACGCCCTGATCGCGGGTGTCGGGCGCATGAACGGCCTGTCGGTGGTCGTCGCGGCCCTGAACTTCCCGTTCATGGGCGGTTCCATGGGCCAGGCCATGGGCGCGGGCCTGCTGGCCGCCGCGCGCAAGGCGGTGGACGAAAAGGCCGCCTTCGTCGTGATTCCTTCATCCGGTGGCGCGCGCATGCAGGAGGGCATCCTGTCGCTCATGCAGATGGCGCGCACCACCATCGCCGTCGACGAGGTCAAGGAGGCCGGCCTGCCCTACATCGTCGTCCTGACCGACCCGACCACGGGCGGCGTCTCGGCCTCCTACGCCATGCTGGGCGACATCCATATCGCCGAGCCGGGGGCCGTCATCGGCTTCGCCGGCGCGCGCGTGATCGAGCAGACGATCCGCGAGACCCTGCCCGAAGGCTTCCAGCGCGCCGAATACCTGCTGGAGCACGGGATGGTCGACATGGTGGTGCCGCGCGGCGAACTGCGCGACACCCTGATCCGCGTCATCGACATGCTCTTGAACCCGGAGCCGGGCCGCCAGGTCGAAGGCTCGGACCAGGACCTGGATATCCTCGAAGGCGAAATCCTGCCGCCGGCGCGTTCCCACCGCCCGGGCGCCGCCCCCGTTCCCGCCGACGACTGACTCTGGCCCTGACGGACGGACACGTCCATGACCGATTCCACCGGCGCCGACGCGCCCGCCTCCCACCCCTGCGATGCCATCCTCGCGCGCCTTTTGACCCTGCACCCCAAGGTCATCGACCTGTCGCTGGAGCGGGTGCACCGCCTGCTCGAACGCCTGGGCCATCCGGAACGCGCGCTGCCGCCCGTGGTCCACGTGGCGGGAACCAACGGCAAGGGATCGGTCATCGCCGTGCTGCGCGCGGTGCTGGAGGCCGCGGGATACCGCGTCCACGTCCATATCTCGCCCCACCTGGTGCATTTCAACGAACGTATCCGGCTGGCCGGAAAGCTGATCCCCGACACGGACCTGCAGGCGCTGCTGGAGGAATGCGAGGACGCCAACGGCGGCGAGCCCATCACCTTCTTCGAGATCACGACGGCGGCGGCGCTGCTTGCCTTCGCGCGCGAACCCGCCGACGTGCTGATCCTGGAGACGGGCCTGGGCGGGCGGCTCGACGCCACCAACGTGATCGACCGGCCGCTGGTCACGGCGATCTCGCCGATCTCCCTCGACCACCAGCAGTTCCTCGGCGACACGCTGGAGGAGATCGCGGCCGAAAAGGCGGGCATCCTGAAGCCGGGGGCGCCCTGCGTCATCGGTCCGCAACTGCCGCCCGTCCGCGCCGTGCTGGAGGACAAGGCCGCCGCCGTCGGCGCGCCCGTGCTGGCCTTTGGCCGCGAATGGGGGGTGGAACCGGCCGCGGACGGCACGAGCTTCCGCCTGACGGTCGGGGGCGAGACCACGTCCCATCCCGCGCCGTCGCTCGCCGGGCGGCACCAGCTTTTCAACGCGGCGCAGGCGCTCGTGTGCCTGAAGGTCATGGATGGCTTTCGGGCGTCGGCGGACCAGGTTGCCCGCGGCCTGGCCTCGGCCCAATGGCCCGCGCGCCTGCAGCGCCTGACCAGGGGGCCGCTGGTCCGCGACCTGCCGCCCGGCGGGTCGCTGTGGCTCGACGGCGGACACAACGCCGCCGCCGGGGCCACCATCGCCGCCCACGCCAGGGAGGCCTGGGGCGAAAAGCCGCTGCATCTGATCTGCGGCATGATCAATTCCAAGGACCCGCGTAGCTTCCTGGCGCCGCTCTCCGCCGTCGCCGCGTCGCTGACCGGCGTCGCCATCCCGGGCGAGGCCAACACCCTTTCGGCCGACGACATCGCCGCCGCCGGGCGGGCGGCGGGCCTCGCCGACGTGCGCACCGCGTCCTCGGTGCAGGCGGCGCTCCGGGGCCTGACCGAGCGCGCCCAGGGCCCCCGGCGGGTCCTCATCTGCGGCTCCCTCTACCTTGCGGGATCGGTGCTGCGCGACAACGCTTGAACATTTGAATACTTGTTCATATGTTTGGCACATGATGCAGAACGTCGAACGCGTGTCCGCGGACGTTGCCGGCCCGCCGCTTTCACCCGGGGGCGCGCTCGACCGCGACCGGGCGGAAGAGGTCGCCGCCATCTTCCACCTGCTGGGCGAGCCCAACCGCCTTGCCATTCTGACCGCCTGCATGGCGGGGCCGCGTTCGGTCAACGACCTGGCGGCGCTCACCGGCATGTCGCCGTCCCTGACCAGCCACCATCTGCGGCTGCTCAAGGCCGCGCGCCTGGTACGCGCCAAGCGCCGGGGCAAGTTCGTCCACTACGCCGTGCACGATCATCACGTGACCTCGATCCTGCGGGACATGATCGAACATGTGGCCGAACCCGATCACGGCGCGGAGGAGGCCTGACATGTCCGCCTGCTGCGATCACGATCAGGGGCGCCAACCGTTCCATGACGCGAAAACGTCCGATGCCTACCGTCGCGTGCTGTGGTTCGCATTGGTGGTCAACGCCGCGATGTTCCTGGGCGAACTGGCGGGGGCGCTCCTCTCCCGCTCCGTGGCGCTGCAGGCCGACGCCCTCGACTTCCTGGGCGACGCCGCCAACTACGGCATCTCGCTCGCCGTCGTCGGCTTGCACCTGCGCTGGCGGGCGCGGGCGGCACTCGTGAAGGGGTTGTCCATGGGCGCCTTCGGCCTGTGGGTCGTCGCCACCACGGTCTGGCGCATCGTCGAGGGCGGGGTGCCCGAGGCCCACATCATCACTTCCGTGGGCCTGCTCGCCCTCGTGGCCAACGTGGCCGTGGCCGTGGCGCTGTTCCGCTATCGCGAGGGCGACGCCAACATGCGTTCGGTCTGGCTGTGCTCGCGCAACGACGCCATCGCCAATCTGGCGGTCATCGCCGCCGGCGGCGGCGTGTGGCTGACCGGCACCTTCTGGCCCGACGTGGCCGTGGGCGGGATCATCGCGTCGCTTGCCCTGGTCGCGTCCGTCGACGTGATCCGCCGCGCGCGCGGCGAGTTGCACCGGGCGCGGCACGCCGTGCCCGCCGCCGCCGACTGAGTTTTCGGGATGTCTAAAAGCTGTCCTTGCGCCGCCGCGTTTCCGCGAACACGGTGACATAGTCGCGCCCGCTCATCCCGATGGTGCGTTGCAGGTCGGAACTGTCGGCGCGCAGGAAGGGATTGGTCTTCAGCTCGATGCCGATGGTCGACGGCACGGTCGGGACGTTCCTGGCCCTGGCCGCGTCCACGTCCTTCATGCGCTGGACCAGGGCCCGGTTGTCCGGCTCCACCGACAGGGCGAAGCGGCCGTTGGACTGCGTGTACTCATGGGCGCAGAACACGCGGGTTTCCGGCGGCAGCTTCTTGAACTTGTCGAGCGAGGCGACCATCTGCGCCGGCGTGCCCTCGAACAGCCGGCCGCAGCCCATGGCGAACAGGGTGTCGCCGCAGAACAGCGCGTCCGAACCCCGGAACCAATAGGCGATATGCCCCCGCGTGTGGCCCGGCACGTCGTAAACGGCGGCCTCGGCGTTGCCCAGGGCGTAGGTGTCGCCGTCGCCGACCCGGACGTCGATGCCGGGGATGCGCCCGGCGTCGGCGCGCGGGCCGACGATGGTGCAGCCCGTGGCCGCCTTGATCTCAAGGTTGCCGCCCGTGTGGTCGCCGTGGTGGTGGGTGTTCAGGATATGTGAGATTTCCCAGCCCTTGGCCCGGGCCGCGTCCAGCGCCGGCCGCGCCACGGCGGGGTCGACCACGGCGGTCGCGCCCGTTTCCGGGCAATGGGCCAGGTAGACGTAGTTGTCGTTGAGGACCGGGATCTGGTGGATGTCCAGCCGGCTCATGAAGCACTCCCGTCAATGACAAGGTTCGGGG
>PFFW01000137.1 GCA_002781745.1 Rhodospirillales bacterium CG15_BIG_FIL_POST_REV_8_21_14_020_66_15 | reverse complement strand
CTCCGAGGCCGTGGCGGCGACGACGATGGAATACTTCATGGCGTCGTAGTCTTCGAGGGTCTTGACCAGCTGGGCCACGGTGGATCGTTTCTGGCCGATGGCGACGTAGACGCAGTAGAGCTTTTCCGACTCGTCCTTGGCGTTCTCGTTGATCGACTTCTGGTTCAGGATGGTGTCGATGATGACGGCGGTCTTGCCGGTCTGGCGGTCGCCGATGATCAGTTCGCGCTGGCCGCGGCCGACGGGGATCAGGCTGTCGATGGCCTTGAGGCCCGTCTGCACCGGCTCGTGCACCGACTTCCGGGGGATGATGCCGGGCGCCTTGACCTCGACCAGGGACCGTTCCGTGGTCGCGATCTCGCCCTTGCCGTCGATCGGGTTGCCGAGACCGTCAACGACGCGGCCCAGCAGGGCCTTGCCCACGGGCACGTCGACGATGTCGCCCGTGCGCTTGACGGTGTCGCCTTCCTTGATGTCGCGGTCGTCGCCGAAGATGACGATACCGACGTTGTCGGTTTCCAGGTTCAGCGCCATCCCTTTGATGCCGCCCGGGAATTCGACCATTTCGCCGGCCTGGACCTGGTCCAGGCCGTAGACGCGGGCGATACCGTCACCGACGGACAGCACCTGGCCGACTTCCGCGACCTCGGCTTCCGAGCCGAAATCGGCGATCTGTTTCTTGAGAATGGCGGAGATTTCCGCGGCGCGGATTTCCATGGTCGGATCCCCTCTTATCGCATGCTTAAGCGAAGTTGCTGAAGTTTGGTTTTGATCGAGGAATCGATCATGCGCGAACCGATCTTGACCACCAGACCGCCCAGAAGGTCTTCGTCGACCCGGGCGTCCACGGCAACCTTCGTGCCCATGGCCTTTTTCAGTCCATCCTCGATCGCTTGACGCTGCTTGTCACTCAGCGCCTGGGCGGAGGTGACCTCGGCGGTCAGTTCGCCCCGGCGCCGGGCCAGGATGCCTTGAAACTGCTTGATCATGGCGGTCAGCGCGAACAAACGGCGGTTCTGCGCGACGACGCCGACGAAACGTTTGGTCAGTCCGGAAACCCCGGCCTGGGTCAGGACCGCGTCCATGGCGGCGACCTGGTCGTCGCGGGCGATGATGGGGGAGCGGATCAGGCGCGCCAGGTCGGCGCTTTCGTCGACCATGTTGCGGATGGCGGTCAGGTCTTGGGCAACCGCGTCCAACTGCTTGTCGGCCTCGGCCAGTTCGTAAAGGGCGGTCGCATAGCGGCCTGCAAGGCCGGAAGCGCCTGCGATATCCGATGACACCTGGGGAACCCCTTGATTTAAGTTTTTTGTACGGACCCTTGGACGCCGGCTTCGGTCAGGTGGCGCGCCACAAAACAGGCGCAAACCCGCCAATTCCGGCGGACCCCGCCTGAAAAGCGCGGCCAGTCCTACCACAGAGGTTTCGCCCATGCAACCAGAGTCGGCGGGGTTTTTTCACGGTCCGTGAATCCCCCCGGATTGGGCCTGTCCCCGGCGGTTTTCCGGGTCGCCTCACATGAAGGAATAGGGGTCGACGTCGATCAGCACGCGGACCTTCCTGGGGATTTGCGCGCGCTTGATCCAGGCTCGAACAAGCGGCTGCACGGCCGTCGCGCGCCCCGCCTTCAAAAGAAGCCGTCTCCGGTGGCGGCCGCGGATCATGGCGAGCGGCGCCGGCGCCGGGCCCAGGACCTGCACGTCGGGCCCCCGGGGCGCGGTGCGGCCCAGCGCGCGGGCCCCCGCATCGACCGCCGCCTCGTCCGTGCCCGACACGACGACGCCGACCAGCCGTCCGTAGGGCGGCATATGGGCCTCCTCGCGGGATTTCGCCTCGGCCCGGATGAATTCCTCACGGTTGCCCGCCTGGATCGCGGCCATGACCGGGTGCTCCGGCATGTAGGTCTGGACCAGTACGCGGCCAGGGTGTTCGGCCCGCCCGGCCCGCCCGGCGACCTGATAGAGAAGCTGATAGGTGCGCTCGGCCGCGCGCAGGTCGCCGCCGGAAAGGCCCAGGTCCGCGTCGATCACGCCGACCAGGGTCAATAGCGGGAAGTGGTAGCCCTTGGCGACGATCTGGGTGCCGATGATCAGGTCGACTTCGTGGCGTTCGATGCGGCGCACGAATTCCCTGGCCGTGCGCTGGTTGTAGAGGTTGTCGGAGGTCGCGAGCGCCACCCGCGCGTCCGGATAGAGGGCCTGGATCTCCTCGGCCAGGCGCTCGACCCCCGGCCCGCAGGGGACCAGGCTGTCCTCGGCCCCGCAGGCGGGGCAGGTATGCGGCGGCGCCATCTGGTGGCCGCAGTGGTGGCACTGCAGGCGCTGCAGCAGGCGATGCTCGACCAGCCAGGCCGTGCACTGAGGGCATTGCAGGCGGTGGCCGCAGGTCCGGCACAGGGTCAGCGGCGCGTAGCCCCGCCGGTTGAGGAACAGCAGCGCCTGCTCGCCGCGCTCCAGGGTCCGCGTCACGGCTTCGCGCAGCGGCGGCGACAGCCACTGCCCCCGCTGCGGCGGGTTCCTGGTCATGTCGACCAGCAAGACCTCGGGCAGGTCCGCCCCGCCGTGGCGCGCCGGCAGGTGCAGATGGGCATAGCGGCCCCGATCCACGTTGGCCTGGGTCTCGAGTGACGGCGTGGCGGACACCAACACGACGGGGATGCGGCCCAGCCGCGCCCGCACCACGGCCATGTCGCGGGCGTTGTAGACCACACCTTCCTCCTGCTTGAAGGAGCCGTCGTGCTCCTCGTCGACCACGATGAGGCCCAAGTCGCGGAACGGCAGGAATAGGGCCGAGCGGGCGCCGACCACCACGTCGGCTCGGCCCTCGGCAACGTGGCGCCAGGTTTCGCGTCGCTGCGCCTGGGTGACCTCGGAATGCCACAGCGCGGGCTCGGTGCCGAAGCGGGCCTGGAAGCGTTCCAGCCACTGGGCTGACAGCGCGATCTCGGGCAGCAGAACCAGGACCTGGCGGCCCGCCTTCACGGTTTCGGCCACGGCCTGCAGGTAGACCTCGGTCTTGCCCGATCCCGGCACGCCCTCCAGAACCTGGACCGAGAAGCCGTCCGAAACGGCGGCGGACAGGGCGTCGGCGGCGGTCGCCTGTTCCGGCGACAGGTCCGGTCCCGGGCGGCTCAGGTCGGGCGGCGGGGGCGGGGGAAAGGCGGGCAGGTCGCAGGCGACCAGCGCCCCCGCCTTGGCCAGGCCGGCGACGACGCCCGGCGTCACCCCGGCGGCGCGGGCCAGCTCTGCCGCCTGGCGCGGCGGACCGTCGGCGGCGGCCAGCACGCGTTCGCGGGCGGGAGTCATCCTGATCCCGGGCTTGTCGGTTCCGGGTCGGGGCTCGGCCGCGCGGTAGGCGGTCTGTACCTTGGGCGGGTCCAGGGCCTCGGGCACGCTCAGCGCCATGCGCAGGACCGCCCCCGGCGGGTGCAGGGTGTAGTCGGCGACCCAGTCGGCGAAGGCCATGGCCTCGGCCGTCATGGGCGGCGCATCCAGGCGCTGGATCACGGCCTTCATCCTGTTGTCGGGAACGTCGCCCGTACCCGGCCCCCAGACGACGCCCACGGTCTTGCGCGGGCCCAGCGGCACCCGCACGAAGTCCCCCGTCGCCAGGGTCAGTCCGTCCGGCACCCGGTAGTCGTAGGCGTCGGTCAACGGCAGCGGCAGGCGCACGGCAACGCATGCCCCCGGCGCGTACGATTGCGGTTCCCGCCTTGGGGCGTCCCGCTCGGCGGTCGGGGTGGGGACGTCTGTCATGCTGTATCCGTCAAGGTTGGCCGGGGCGGTCCCATGGGGCCATTCTATGGGTATGGGGGCGCTTGGCATTATAATAGGGGACATCGGGGGGCGCCTTCACGGCGCGTGAGCAGGAAAGGGACCGCAGCATGCCTCAAGGCAAGGACGAGTTCGCCGCTGAAACCCTGGAAACGGCGGATTTCAGCGTGTCGGAGGACGACGTGGCCGAATACCTGGTGGCCCATCCCGACTTCTTCCGCGACCGCCTGGAAGTGTTGTCCTACATGAACATGCCGGGCCGATTCGCCCAGGACGGCCTCCAGGAAGGGGGGCAGGTGGTGGACTTCCAGCAGGCGCTCCTCAACCAGCAGAAGGAAGCGGTCGAAGAATTGCGCGAATGCGTGCGCGACGTGATCGAGACCAGCCGTTCCAACATGTCGGTGCAGCAGCGCACCCACGCGGCGGTGCTGGCCCTCTTGTCGGCGCGTGATTTCGACGCCCTGATCCGCGTCGTCAACGACGACCTGCCCTTGCTCCTGGATGTGGACGCGGTCTGCGTCGGCTACGAACCCTCGACCAATCCGCTGTCCTGGCTGGTCTCGCCCGAGGTCGGCAGCCTTAGGGCCGGGCTGGTGGACGCCCTTCTGGGGACCGGCGGGGCGGCCAAGCTCTACCGCGACATCGCCGACGACGGCTCCGTGTTCGGCGCCGCCGCCGGGCTGGTGCAGTCCGCCGCCGTGGCGCGCCTGCGCCCCGGCCGGGCGACGCCCGTGGGTCTGATGGCGCTGGGGTCGCGTTCCGATTCCTTCTTCCAGCCCGGCCAGGGAACGGAACTGGTGGTGTTCCTGGCGCGCGTGCTGGAGAACTGCATCGACCGCCTGCAGGAACCCGTTGCTTGAGCTGACCTCAGACCCGGCCCTGACCGCCGCCGTGGAACGGTGGCGCGACTGGTTGTTTCACGAGAAACGTTTTTCCAAACATACCCTCGACGGCTACGGGCACGACCTCGCCGGCTTCCTCCGGTTCCTGTCCGTGCACCTGGGCGGACCGCCGGGCCTCAAGGATATCGAGGGGCTGAAGCCGCTCGACTTCCGCGCCTGGCTCGCCGACCTGGACCGCAAGGGCCTGTCGCGCACCTCCATCGCCCGCGCGCTGTCCTGCCTGCGCGGGTTCTTCCGCTATCTCGAAAAGCAGGGCATCGCCCGCAACTCGGCCATCGGCGCATTGCGCACGCCCCGGGTCCCCAGGTCCGTGCCAAAGGCGCTCGGCGTCGAGGAGGCCTTCGACCTGATCCTCTCCGCCCCCGACCTGGCCGACGAGGCCTGGATCGGGCTGCGCGACCGCGCGCTGTTGACGCTGCTCTACGGCTGCGGGCTGCGCATCGGCGAGGCGCTGGCGCTCGACCGCGACCGGGTGCCGGGCCTGTTCGGCAACCCGGCCGACGCCATGACCGTGCGCGGCAAGGGCAACAAGGACCGCCTGGTCCCCGTCCTGCCCCAGGTGCGCCACGCGATCCGGGCCTACCTTGACACCTGCCCTTATCCGGGCGGCGGCGACACGCCGCTGTTCCTGGGCGCGCGCGGCGGGCGGCTTGCCGCCGGGGTCGCCCAGGCGCGCGTGCGCGGCCTGCGGGCGCTGCTGGGCCTGCCGGACACGGCCACGCCGCACGCGCTCCGCCATTCCTACGCGACGCACCTGCTGGCCGGCGGCGGCGACCTGCGCACCATCCAGGAACTGCTGGGCCATGCGTCGCTGTCGACCACCCAGCGCTATACGGACGTCGACCTGGGCCGCCTCAGCGCCGTCTACGACGACGCCCATCCGCGCGCCCGCGCCAGGGCAAAGGATTAGGCGTCGTCCGTCCGCCTGCCGGCCAGTGTCAGCACCACGGCGGCGCCCAGGGCGCCGACAATCCCCATGGCGGCATATCCGAAGCCCCAGCCGACCACGCTCTCCTTGCCGAAGTGGCCGAGGACGAGGCCGACGGCGACCGGGCCGAGGAAGCCGCCGGTCCAGCCGATGAAGTTGTGCATGGCGAGGGTCTGGCCCTGCCGCCCAGGTTCGGCGGCGGCGTAGACGCCGGCGGTCAGCGGCGCGGAGTCGGCCTGGATCAGGAAGGAATGCAGGATCGCCAGGCCCGCGACCAGGGCATAGGACTCGCCCGCCAGGAACCCGAGCCCGCAGGCGAGCCCGCCGCTCGACACCTGGATCGCCGCGATCCAGCGGGCGCGGCCGAGGCGGATCGCCATCTCGTTGCCGATCACGCTGGCGATCATCGCGGCCAGCGCAGTGAAGGCGGCGATGCGCGCCGGCTCGGCAAGCCAGCCCACCGCGGGCGTCGGCTGCTGTGTCACCGAGAAGGCAAGGAAGGCGACAAGCCAGGCCCGATAGGCGAGCAGTTCGTAGGTATGGGCGGCGTAACCGAAGATGAAGGCCATCGCCGCCCGGTTGCGGAACACGGGCCGGAAGTCCAACAGCCGCGTCCGTTGCTCGGGCTGCTGCGGGACGATGGGGGCGAGCAACAGGGCCACCATCAGGAAGCTGACAATGGCGGCGGCGGCGCCCGACAGCACCGCCGCCTGCCAGCCCAGCGCCTCGCCGATGACGCCGGTGACAAGGAAACTTCCGGCGACGCCGAGCGACCAGCTTGCCGTGTAAAAGGCGATGGCGCGACTTTCCTGGGCGCCGCTGTAGCGGTCGACCAGCACGCGCAGGCCCGGCATGTAGACGGCCGCCAGGCCGATGCCGGACAGGGTGCGGAAGATCAGCGCCGTCCAGAAGCCTTCGGCGAACAAGGCGAAGGCCAGGGCGCCGAGGGCGATGATCAGGCTGCCTGACAAGTGTACGCGCCGCGCGTCGATGCGGTCGGTGACGGCCATGAGGACCGGCACGGTCGCCGTGTAGCCGGCGAAATAAATGCCCGAGATCCAGCCCTGTTCGGCCTTTGTCAGCGCCCACTCGGCCTCGAACGTCTTGATCAGGGTGGCGAACACGAAGACGTCGATGAGACAGGCCACCATGGTCAGGCACATGATGACGGTGATCAGGACGGGGCCGGGCGTTCGAAACATGGACGCAGACTACCTTGAACGGGTCCGGGCGTCCCCATCCGCGAACACCCCGTCAGAATTGCAAGCCGACGACCCCGCCGACGATGACCGCCGCCGCCGCCAGGCGCACCGCCACGCGGCCTTCCTTGAGCACGAAACCGGCGAGCAGCGCGGCGAACAGGACGCTCGTCTCCCGCACCGCCGAGACGGGCGCCATGGGAGTGATGCTCATGGCCCAGATGACGATCCAATAGGCGGCCATGGACATGGCGGCCCCGGTCAGGCCCGGCCGCCAGTACTCGCGGGCCGTGGTCAGGAACAGGCGCCGGCGCCGCGCCAGCACGACCGCGGTGAAGATGGCGGCGTCGGTGACGAACATCCAAAGGGCGTAGGCATGGGCGCTTCCGGCAAGCCGACCGCCGATGCCGTCCACCACGGTATAGGAGGCGATGAACATGGCGGTGCCCACGGCGAAGGCGAGGCCCAGGAGTGGAATGTCGCGCCAGCCGTTGGCGAAGGTCAGGCCGGAGATGGCGGCGGCGATGGCGATGATGGCGGCCAATTGCGCCGGGCTCAGGCTTTCGCCGGCGAAGACGAAGGCGCCGAGCGCCACCAGGGCCGGCGCCATGCCGCGGGCGATGGGATAGACCACGCCCATGTCGCCGTGGACGTAGGCGCGCACCAGGAACAGTTTGTAACCGACGTGCAGCACCGCCGAAGCGACGATGAAGGGCCATGCGTCCAGGTTGGGGAACGGGAAAAAGAACAGCAACGGCAGGGCCAGCAGGCCGTGGCCGGCGTCGATGACGCCCATCATCACCAGCTTGTCGCCGCGCATCTTGACCAGCAGGTTCCAGCCCGCGTGGAGTGCGGCCGCCAGCAGGACCGGCGCCAGAACCCATGTCTCCATGTCGATCCATCCCCATGTGCAGGGCGGAAAACGGGCCCTGTCGTAGAAAAATCAACTATGCTCGTGAAATTGAAGTTAACCTGCTGTTTTGAAAAGAGTTAATGATAAGAATTCAGGAAAATCATGATATTTTCTCACATATGGATAAACTGCCGCCGCTCACCGCCCTGAAGGTGTTCGAAGCCGTCGCCCGCACCGGAAGCCTGACCGCCGCGGCCAGGGAGTTGTCGGTCACCCATAGCGCCGTCAGCCACCAGGTCCGCAGGCTGGAATACGACCTGGGCATTACCCTGCTGGGGCGGCGCGGGCGCGGGGTGGCGCCGACCGCCGCCGGCGAGCGACTGGCCCGCGGCCTCGGCGACGGGTTCCGCGAGATTTCCCGGGCGGTCGCAGCCGTCCGTCCCGGCGGCCAGGGGCGGGAGATCACGGTGTCCTGCCTGGGCACCTTCCTTCTGCATTGGCTGATCCCTCGCATCTATCTGTTCAAGGCCGCCTGGCCGGGTGTGCAGTTGAAGCTGGTCGAGGACGTCGGGCCGCTCGACGCCCCGGCGGTGCCCTACGACGTGGCCATCCGTGTCGGCCGCCCGCCGTGGCCCCGGGGCATCGACGTCACGGTTCTGGAGCGCGAAACGGTAGGGCCCGTGCTATCCCGCGACCTGGCGGACAGTCTTGCCATCCGGTCGTTCGCGGACCTGGGCGACGCGCCCCTGGTGCATACGCGCACACGGCCGACGGCCTGGGCGGACTGGGCTGCCGCCGCCGGGGCGGCCCCGCCCGAAGGCGGCTCGGTCACCTGGTTCGACCACTACTATTTTCTGCTGGAGGGCGTGCGCGGCGGTCTTGGGCTGGGCGTGGCGCCGGAACAGCTCATCCGCGGCGAGCTGGCGCGCGGCAACATCGTCGCCCCGTTCGGCTTCGTGCCCTCGGGGAACGACTACGTCATGGCCGCGGCGGAGGACGCCGGCGATCCCGCCGTGCTGGCCTTCAAGTCCTGGCTGCTCGGCGAGTTCCGCGGCGGCGAACCGTCTGCCTGATCAGATGTGGATGGCCCGCCCGGCGACGCCCAGCGCCGCCTCCTTCACCGATTCGGGCAGGCCCGGATGGCCGTGGCAGATGCGCGCGATGTCCTCGGCCGAACCGCCGAACTCCATCACGTTGACGACCTCCTGAATCAGGTCGCCGGCCTGGGGTCCGACAATGTGGCAGCCCAGCACCTTGTCGGTTTCCGCATCGGCCAGGATCTTCACGAAGCCGTCCGCGTCGGCGTTGCAGCGTGCGCGCGAATTGGCGGTGAAGGGGAATTTGCCGACCTTGTAGGCGGTCCCGTCCTTTTTCAACTGCTCCTCCGTCTTGCCGACGGCGGCGATCTCGGGATGGGTGTAGACGATGCCTGGGATGGCGCCGTAGTCGATGTGGCCGGTCTGGCCGGCCATGATCTCGGCGCAGACGACGCCCTCGTCCTCGGCCTTGTGGGCCAGCATGGCGCCGCCGATCACGTCGCCGATGGCGTAGATGCCCTCGACATTGGTCTGATAGTCGGCGTCGACGGGGATGAAGCCGCGGTCCGTCACCTCGACGCCCGCTTCCTTCAGGCCCAGGCCTTCCGTGAAGGGCCGCCGGCCGATGGCGACCAGCACCACGTCGACCTTCAGGGCCTCGGCGTCGCCGCCGTCACGCGGCTCCATGGTCAGGGTCACGCCGTCCTTGCCGGCCTTGGCGCCCGTCACCTTGGTCTTCATCCTGAAGGTCAGGCCCTGCTTGGTGAGGATGCGCTGTACCTGCTTGGACACCTCCGCGTCCATGCCCGGCAGGGCAACGTCCAGGAACTCGACCACCGTGACCTCGGAGCCGAGCCGCCGCCACACGCTGCCAAGCTCCAGCCCGATCACGCCGGCGCCGATGACCGCCATCCTCGATGGCACCTTGGGCAGCGACAGGGCCCCCGTGGACGACACGATCCGTTTCTCGTCGATCTCGACCCCCGGTAGGGGCGTGACCTCGGAACCGGTGGCGATCAGGATGTTGGCGGTCTCCAGCATCTGCGCCTTGCCCTTGCCGTCGGCGGGCTTCACGGACACCTTGCCGGCGCCCTCGATGCGGCCCCAGCCCTTGATGTAGTCGATCTTGTTCTTCTTCATCAGCATCTCGATGCCGCCGGTCAGGCTCTGGACCACCTTGTCCTTGCGTTCCATCATGGCCTTCAGGTTCAGCTTCACGCCGTTGACGTCGATGCCGTGGTGGGAAAATTCCTTTTCCGCCATTTCCAGGTGGTGGGACGACTGCAGCAGGGCCTTGGACGGGATGCAGCCGACGTTCAGGCAGGTCCCGCCGAGCGCCCCCCGGCCCTCGACGCAGGCCGTCTTCATGCCCAGTTGGGCGGCACGGATGGCGGCGACATAGCCGCCGGGGCCGCCGCCGATGACCACCAGGTCGTAAGCGTCACTCATGAATTTGGTCGCTCCTGCTCGTGATTGTCAGGTCGTGGTGTCTTTATTAACCCGCCGCGTCACACGTTCAACAGGATGCGCTGCGGATCCTCGATGCACTGCTTCATGCGGACCAGGAAGCTGACCGCCTCGCGGCCGTCGACGATGCGGTGATCGTAGCTGAGGGCCAGATACATCATGGGCCGGATCTCGATCTCGTCGCCCACCACCACGGGGCGTTTCTGGATCGAATGCATGCCCAGGATGCCCGACTGCGGCACGTTGAGGATCGGCATGGAGTTGAGCGAGCCGTAGACCCCGCCGTTGGAGATGGTGAAGGTGCCGCCGGTCATCTCGTCCATGGACAGCTTGCCGTCGCGCGCGCGGCGGCCGAAATCGGCGATGCCGCCCTCGATCTCGGCGAAGCCCATCCTGTCCGCGTCCTTGAGCACCGGCACGACCAGGCCCTGCGGCGTGCCGACGGCGACGCCGACGTTGTAGTAGTTCTTGTAGATGATCTCGTCGCCGTAGATCTCGGCGTTCACGGCGGGCCATTCCTTGAGCGCGATGCAGGCGGCGCGCACGAAGAACGACATGAAGCCCATGCGGGCCCCGTGTTTCTTCTCGAACACGTCCTTGTATTCGGCGCGGAGCGCCATGACGTTGCCCATGTCGACCTCGTTCCAGGTCGTCAGCATGGCCGCCGT
>PFFW01000035.1 GCA_002781745.1 Rhodospirillales bacterium CG15_BIG_FIL_POST_REV_8_21_14_020_66_15 | reverse complement strand
TATCAGGTGAACAAGGCGCGCATGATCGAGATCATGGCCGACGCCGTGCGCGACAAGAAGATCGAGGGCATATCCGACCTGCGCGACGAGTCCGACCGCGACGGCGTGCGCGTGGTCGTCGAGATCAAGCGCGACGCCGAGCCCGAGGTCGTGCTGGCGCAGTTGTACCGCTTCACGCCGCTGCAGACGTCGTTCGGCGTCAACATGCTGGCGCTCGACGGCGGACGGCCGAAGATGATGAACCTGAAGGACATCATCGTCGCCTTCGTCGCGTTCCGCGAGGAGGTCATCCGCCGCCGCACCATCTTCGAACTGGCCAAGGCGCGGGAACGCGCCCACGTGCTGGCCGGCCTGGCCGTTGCCGTGGTCAACATCGACGCGGTCATCGCCCTGATCCGCGCCGCCAAGGACCCGCTGGCCGCGCGCGAGCAGTTGATGGCCCGCGACTGGCCGGCGGACGAGGTCGAGCCCATGATTGCCCTGCTGGACGAGCCGGGGCGCGCCGTGGTCGACGGCGTTTACAAGCTGTCCGAGGAGCAGGCGCGGGCGATCCTGGAACTGCGCCTGCATCGCCTGACCGGACTGGAGCGCGACAAGATCGGCGCCGACCTTGCCGAACTGGGCAAGCAGATCACCCATTACCTGGAACTTCTGGCCTCGCGCGAGCTGCTATACAAGCTGTTGCGCGACGAACTGGTCGAGATGAGCGAGAAGTTCGCCGATCCCCGGCGCACGAGCCTGGAAGAGGACGAGTTCGAGCACGACATCGAGGACCTGATCCAGCGCGAGGACATGGTCGTCACCGTGACTAACGCGGGCTACGTGAAGCGCGTGCCGCTGTCGACCTATCGGGCGCAGCGCCGCGGCGGCAAGGGCCGCTCGGGCATGGCGACCCGCGACGAGGACTTCGTCAGCCAGGTGTTTGTCGCCAACACCCACACGCCCATGCTGTTCTTCTCGTCCGCCGGCATGGTCTACAAGATGAAGGTCTACCGCTTGCCCATGGGCACGCCGCAGTCGCGCGGCAAGGCCTTCATCAACCTGCTGCCGCTGAAGGAGGGCGAGACCATCACCACGGTCATGCCCCTGCCCGAGGACGAGAGCACCTGGGGCGAGCTGTTCGTGATGTTCGCGACGGCGTCGGGCTACGTGCGGCGCAACGCCCTTTCCGATTTCACGGACGTGCGCGCCAACGGCAAGATCGCCATGAAGTTCGAGGGCGACTACGCCGACGACAAGCTGGTGCGCGTGCGCGTCTGTACCGAGGACGACGACATCCTGCTGTCGGCCGCCGGCGGCAAGTGCATCCGCTTCCCGGTGCCGGACGTGCGCGTGTTCTCCGGCCGCTCGTCGCACGGCGTGCGCGGCATGCGGCTGGCCAAGGGCGACGAGGTCATCGCCCTTTCGGTGGTGCGCCACGTGAAGGTCGCGGTCGAGGATCGCGACGCCTATCTGCACTCGGTCAACGCCGCCCGGCGCCTCAAGGGCGGCGACTACACGGAGCGCGCCGAGGACAAGGCGCGCGACGCGGAACTGGCGGCCCGCCTGGAGGAGACCAAGTTCGCGGACATGGCCGAAAACGAGCAGTTCATCCTGACGATCACCGACGACGGCTACGGCAAGCGCACTTCGGCCTACGAGTACCGCATCTCCGGGCGCGGCGGGCAGGGCGTCGGCAACATCAACGTCGAACGCAGCGGCGGACCCGACGCCCGCGTGGTGGCCGCCTTCGGGGTGCTCGAAACGGACCAACTCGTCCTCGTGTCCAACGGCGGCCAGATCATCCGCGTGCCGATCGACGGCATCTCCATCTACTCGCGCACATCGCGCGGGGTGCGCGTGTTCAACACGGCCGAGGACGAACGCGTGGTCTCCGTCTCGCGCCTGCGCGACGTGAACGGCGACGATGAGGAGGACGCCGACGGCGAGGCCGACCCGGGCGAAATCCCGCCGACAGACGAAACATCAAACGAGGAAAGCTGATGCCGGTTCATCGCGGCGTATACCCCGGCACCTTCGATCCGGTGACCAGGGGGCATATGGACATCATCACCCGCGGCGCGCGGGTGGTCGACAATCTGATCGTCGCGGTCGCCGTCAACGCCGGCAAGGGACCGCTGTTCAGCCTGGAGGAACGGGTCGACATGCTGAAGAGCGAGATCGCCGCCCTTGGCAACGGACTGCCGGAGCGCATCGAGGTCCGGCCTTTCGACAACCTGCTGATCGAATTCGTCGGCCAGATGGATGCCTCGCTCATCATCCGCGGGCTGCGCGCCGTCTCGGACTTCGAGTACGAGTTCCAGATGGCAGGCATGAACGCGCGGCTGAACCCCAGGGTCGAGACCGTGTTCCTCATGGCGTCGGAGCGCCACCAGTTCATCTCGTCGCGCTTCGTGAAGGAGATCGGCGAACTCGGTGGCGATATCGGCCAGTTCGTATCGGACGCGGTGAAGGCGCGGCTCCACGAGCGCTTCGCCGAGCGCCGCAACGCGGCGGACTGAGAGCGGCGAAAATCCCGGGAAAAGCGGTATACGGCGTTGACCTTGGGGCCGTTGGCCCGTAATTTCCGGCCCTGCCTTTCAAGGGCGCCCCAAGGGGCCCCATACATCGCCTTAAGCGCGCTTAGCTCAGTTGGTAGAGCAACTGACTTTTAATCAGTAGGTCACAGGTTCGATCCCTGTAGCGCGTACCATTTTTCAAGGGCTTAGCGGGTATCCGCTAAGCCCTTGTCGCCGTTCGAAATGCCTGACCTGCATCCCAATTCTTCGAGAAAGGCATCAGTTCGCCCCACCTGCTCGGTCTCGAATGCGAGTTGTAGAAAGTGTCGCCAGCGGGCTGCATCCACCTGCCGCTGTCGTCTGACATCCTCTTCCAAATCCAACAAGGTTGGTGTTGCGACCGATTGACGACGCATCTCCGGAAGGGGAGCTTCCAAGGGCCACCCTTCCTCGTCGCGCCGCTCTTTTCAGGCTCCGGCACCGATATGGGCCACCACCCGCCGGTACATGACGCGGGAAATCGTCGAGAAGCCATGCAAGCCTGAAAACATCGAGCCGCCGCAACTGGCGGCCGAATAACCCGCGACGACAACCGCCGGACGCAGGCGATAAGTCGCCTCATGCACTCACGGCCCAGGACACTATCGGGTCTGGTTCCCATTGGTCATGATTGCCGTCCTACTTTATTACTGGTCAAAGGGGCCTGCCGTCGGTTCACAACTCAAGGCTGACAGGTTCGTCCGGCAGAGCGCAGCAGAGCAGAATCTCATCGTCCGCAACGACGGCAGTTGGCGTTCCCACATAACGGGTTGCGCCGGAAAGCTTTCGTGTCGCGCATGCGCCGCAACTCCCGGACCGGCAGTTGAAGGAAGGGTTGAGTCCAAGATCCTCCGCAAATTCCAGAAGGTTCAACGCACGCGGATCGAACGGCGCAGCCACGTTCGACCGGTTAAAGCTGACCATCGGGCCAAGTGCGGCGGCGCCGTCACGCGCCCTACTATTGCCGCGCTCAATCGTCGCAGGCCCGAATGCCTCGAAACGGATACGTTCGTCGGGCACGCCAAGCGAGGCGAGAGCCAAGTCCATCGCTTTCATGAAGGGGGCGGGACCGCAAAGGTAGATGTCCGCATCCGGCAACGGCGCGAGGTCGCGCAGTAATGCCTCATCGATCAGCCCATAACTGTCGGGAACCGGCCCGTCCCCGGCATCCGCCGCCGCATCGCTATAACGGACGTGAACGGTCAGATTGGGCATCCGGTGAGCCACATCGGCCACCTCGCTTCGGAATGGATGATCGAGGTGATGGCGCATCCCCATGAATAAGACGACGTTGCGGGTCGACTGCTGGGCCGCCAACTCGTGCAGCATGGCGAGCAGCGGCGTGATCCCTATCCCGCCCGCGATCAGAACAATCGGACGGTTGTTTGTCGCGTCCAGGACGAAGCGGCCCTGCGGCGCTCCGGCGTGTATTAGATCGCCCGCCGCCCAGTTGTCATGGATGTAGTTGCTGACTTGCCCAGGGGGATGACCATGTCGGCATTCCCGCTTTATGCTCAGGCGATAGCGGCCGGCGACATAAGCCGAAATCGTATAGCTTCGCCGCAGCATGCCGTGGTCGGGCACATCTACCGAGACGGGCAGGTACTGGCCGGCGGCAGGTGCCGGCAACGCGGCGCCATCCGGCGACGCGAGCCAGTACGAGGTGACCAGTTCGGATTCCCGCGCGACCTCGGCGATGACCAGGAGCCTTTGTCCGCTATCCGCCGGCTGTCCGGTTTCGAACGGCAGCACCCGGGCGCCGGTCACGAGGGAGCCCGCGTCCGGCGCGTCGCGGACGGCGCCGGTGTTGAGCGGTGTAACCTGGTCCATCTCACGTATTCTCCTGCAGGCCGAACCGAGGCTCGGTCCTAACCATGGGGACGAATCCCGGCAACGATTCCATGGCCTGCAGCCAGGCGCGGATGGCCGGATATGGCTCCATGCTGATATGTCCTTCAGGCGCGTGAGCCGTATAGGTGTAAAGGGCTACATCGGCGATGGTCGGCCGTGCGCCGACGAAGAACCCGCCCTGAGTCTGCAAATGGCCGTCCATCACGTCGAACAACTGCCTTGCGGTTGTGTGCGCGCTCGTCAGGTCGCGCTTTGCGTTGAAAATGCCGACCAAGCGCGCGTAACCGGGCCCGGCCAGGAGCGGGCCGGCCGCCACGGACAGCCAACGCTGAATGGCGGCGGCTTGCTCGGGCGCTGTCGGATACCACCGCCGTTCCGGATCACGACTCGAAGCAAGGTAGACGAGGATCGCATTTGAATCCGCCAACACGATGTCGCCGTCTCGAAGAACCGGAACCTGTCCGAAGGCGTTCTTTGCGAGGAACTCAGGCGTCTTGGTTTCGCCCCGGCCGAGTTCGACTTCGATCATCTCGAACGGCAAACCGAGAAGCGACAGGAAAAGCTCAACGCGGTGAGAGTGTCCGGACAGGCGGAATCGAAAGAGCGTCAATGGTTTGTTTGGCATGACGCGGCTCATTCCGCCAACTGAGGCCCGACACGTCGTGCCAACTCGGCTTCAAGCTCTGCAATCCGGCTCATCAAAGGCGCCGTCACCGCCTGCATCTCATCGAGCGAATAGCGTTCAGAAATGTGCTGCGGACAATTCCAGTCGAAGCCTTCAACCTTGATAACGAAGCCGCGCTCGACCCGTGCCCGATAGTCACGCATTTCAAGACGAGAAAGCAGCGCCTGATCGTCGTGCCCAATGAGCCGGGCGCGGCCGAACAGCTTGAGACGGGTCTTGTTCGGGTAGTCCATAAAGAACAGCGATACCCGGTCGTCCGACATGAGGTTTCCGACGCTGATGTATTGGCGGTTGCCGCGGAAATCCGCGAAGCCGATGGTGCCTTCATCCAGCACGCGCACGAAACCGGCCGGTCCGCCGCGATGCTGGACATAGGGCCAGCCGGTCTCGCTGACCGTGGCCATGTAAAAAGAATTCCGCGCCGCGATGAACCCGGCCTCGGCTTCAGTGAGCAACTGGTTGATTGCACCTGGCGCGGTTTCCATGAGTGCGTAGGAGGAACGGCTTCCCAACTCCTCCTGCACCTTTTTCACAGTCGGCGTAAAGGCGATCTCCGCGAATTGATGTGGCATGATTTCTTCCTGTGGAGCCAGCTTGAGAGTTACAGTCCGAGTTCAGAAAGGCCAGGGTGCTCGGCCGGACGCGGCCCCTGCGGCCAGTGGAATTTCCGTTCGCTTTCGTGGATCGGCTGATCGTTGATGCTTGCGAATCGCATCCGCATCAGGCCGCGTTCGTCGAATTCCCAGTTCTCGTTGCCGTGGCTGCGGAACCAGTTCCCGGCGTCATCGCGCCATTCATAGGCGAAACGCACCGCAATGCGGTTCTCGGCGAAAGCCCAGAGTTCCTTGATCAGGCGATACTCCAGCTCTCTCGCCCATTTGCGTTGCAGGAAGGCGACGATCTCGGCCCGGCCGACCGGGAATTCGGCGCGGTTACGCCAGCGGCTGTCTTCGGTGTAGGCAAGCGACACCCGTTCCGGGTCGCGCGTGTTCCACGCGTTCTCCGCCGCCCGCACCTTTTGGATTGCGGTTTCGCTGGTGAAAGGCGGCAGAGGCGGGCGGGTACTCGGCTGAATGATCTCGTTCATCGGATTTCTCTTTCTTTCAGGAGAAGGGAGGCGCGGCCGAAGCCGCGCCCAGTCACTTCCCTCTCGGTCAAGCGACCTTGTTCAGTTCGATCTTCGGGAAGTCGATCTCCACTTGGGTCGCCTTGCCGAGGAGGTTGGTGAAGATGTTCATCGCGACATGCGTAATGATTTCGATGATCTCGGCATCGGAGTGGCCGGCCGCGCGGACCGCGTCGAACTCCGCAGTGCTCACCTGGCCGGTATGCTCGACGAGTGCGCGGGCGAAACCCAGAGCCGCCGCCGCCTTGGCGTCGGAGGATCGGCCCGCGCGGTTGTCGAGCATCTCCTGGTTGTCGAGCCCAACGTTCCGGCCGATCGCCGTATGCGCCGAGACGCAGTACTGGCAGGCGTTCTGTTCGGCGATCGCAAGCGCAATGCGTTCACGCGTCAGCGGGTCAAGAACGCCGGCGCCAGCAATCCCATGAATACCCAGGAAAGCGCCCAGGGCCGCCGGCGAATTCGCCAGGACGCGAATGAAGTTCGGGACCATGCCGAGGCCGGCCTGGACGGCGTCCAGAAGTTCCTTGGCTTCACCTGTGGCGGTTTGGGGGTCGATGATCGCAACACGGGTCATGAAAAATTCTCCTTCCGAAAATTGATGGCACGGTGCCCCTTGGCGCCGCGTGTCCGGAAACTGACCCATTTTATTAATTGAAAGAATATATAAAATATGAAAATATTTATTCCATTTTTAGGAATAAAAAATGGACCGGTTGCAGGAAATTGAAGTGTTCATCTCGGTGGCGGAGGCCGGCAGCTTCGCCAAAGCGGCCGCGCGGTTGCGCCTGTCGCCACCGGCCGTGACGCGCGCCGTCGCGGCGCTTGAAGACCGCCTTGGCGCACGGGTCTTCAACCGCACTACCCGCAGAGTGACGATCACCGACGTCGGCCGTCGCTTCCTGGAAAGCGCTCGACGGGTTCTCTCGGACCTCGATACGGCCGAAAAGGAGGCAGTCGGCGAAACCGCCATGCCGCAAGGTCATCTCACCATAACGGCGTCTGTGACGTTCGGTCGGTCTGCTTTGTCGTCGGTCGTTTACGATTTTCTCGGGCAGCACCCGCGTGTATCAGCCTCTGTTCTCCTGCTTGATCGCGTCGTGAACCTTGTTGAGGAAGGGATCGATGTCGCCGTACGTATCGGTCATCTGCCGGATTCCAGCCTGATCGCCAAACGGATTGGCGCCGTGCGGCGGGTCTTGGTCGCAAGTCCGGATTACATCGCCAGGCGAGGAGCGCCCGTTTCACCATCGGATCTGCGGCTTCATTCGATGATTTCATTCACCGGCCTCATGCCGAACCGCGAGTGGCGGTTTCTGAACGGACAGAAGCAGGCCAGCGTGACTCTCAACCCTACCGTCGAAATCAATGACGCGGTGGCTGCAATTCAGGCCGCGAGGGAAGGTCACGGTATCACGATCGCGTTGTCCTACATGGTGAGCGACCAGATCAGAGACGGAACGTTGGTGCCGGTCCTCGATGGCTTCTCGATGCCGCCTCAACCGGTGCAGTTGGTCTACCCTCATGCGCGGCTCGTCGCGCCCAAGGTGCGCGCATTTATCGATTTCGCCGCGCCGCGGTTGAAATTGACGCTCGATCAATTGACGTAGAACTGCGCGAAAGCTTCGGCGCCCGCCGGGCCATCGAACGCCTTGGGATGACGGACTTGATCGTTGGGGGAGGGGGGATGCGTCGCTGAACGACGACGGCCGATCGGGTTCGGAGGGACGGACGACCCGCTGGGGTTAATCTTGTGGCGGGGCGTTGCCCTGCAACCCGAGGGCGACGATCCCTTCGACTGCCTTCCTGGCTGCGGCATATGATGCGCCTGACTCGGTCCCCGACACCTGGGCGTCGACGATCTGCCCCTCCATGACCAGAAAGACCTGTCTTGCCAACAAGTCAGGATCCTCGGCCCCGGCGAAGCTTGCGATGCCGCGGACGTAAATGTAGACCAACCGCTTGTGTTCCGCTGCGGCCGTGTGGATTGGGTTTGCCGTATCGGAAAATTCGGCCGACGCATTGATGAACATGCACCCGTAGAAGTCCGGGCCGGACGTCCATTGGTTCACGGCGTCGGGAATCGCGAGCAACCGTTCCCGGGCTGTCGTCCCGCGGGCCTCGACTTCCTTCATGAACCAGTTCCGCCAGCGTTCGTCACGCTTACGCAGGGTTGCCAGGATCAGTTCATCCTTGGAACGGAACCAGTTGTAGAGGGTCATCTTGGAAATGCCGGCATTCTTGATGATGTTTCCGATGCCGGTCGCATGAAACCCTTGTCTGTAGAACAGGTTCATTGCGACGTCGACCAGATGTTCGATCGTAGCGATTGAGCGGGCCATCGATAACCTCAGAAACTGAACGTTCAGGAAGCTGACCGTCGTTGGTCATCTTTATTATATAGCCTTCACTCTATCAGAAAACGCAGAAATTGGGACAATTCCGGCGAACCGAGCAGCGGAACGTGTGAGTGTATGCGAAAAACCGATTGGTTTATCCATATTAACGCTTAATCCCATATAATTAGTTAAAAAATTTGACAGACTGACCGATCAGTTTGCTATTGACAGTACTGATCGGTCAGTTCGTAATGGGCGCGTCTGCAAATCCGTCCCTGCTTTCGGTGCGGGGCGGGTTCGGGGCATGGGAGGCAGGAGTTGATTGCCGCACCTGATCCGGGAGTAGGCGGACCACGCGGATAAGGAGGAGTGCACAATGACCAATCAAACCCGTGACGGCGTCGTCCGTCGGCAATTTCTGAAGAGCCTTGCCGTCTCAACCGGCGGTGTGGCTGCGGCGTTGGTTTCAGGGACGCCGTCCAACGCGGCATCGCCGAACCTGAACAAAGTGGGAGCCTATCAGGAGAGTGAACACGTCAAAAAATACTACGAACTTGCACGCGCCTGACTGACTTAGATACCGAAACATTCAAGGGAGCATAAAATGCTTACGAAGCGGAATACTGGGGTGGCGTCTGGCCCCCGGCTGAAGGCCGCACTGCATGGCGTCATGGGCGGATCACTCGACCGTCGCGCATTTTTCAAGAAGTCAGGTCTCGTTGCTGGAGGAGCTGTTCTCGCCGCATCGATTCCACTGGGGTTGACCCGCAAAGCGGACGCGGCCGTCGTTGGACGGCAGTTCGATAAGGTCAAGACCGTATGCACGCACTGTTCGGTCGGCTGCACGGTCATCGCCGAAGTCGACAAGGGCGTGTGGGTCGGTCAGGAGCCGGGCTTCGACAGTCCCATCAATTTGGGATCCCACTGCGCCAAGGGTGCGTCCGTTCGCGAGGAAACGCACAATGAGCGCCGTCTGCGTTACCCCATGAAGCTCGAAGGCGGCAAGTGGAAGCGGCTTTCGTGGGACGCGGCCATCAACGAAGTCAGCGACAAGCTGCTGGCAATCCGCGAAAAATCCGGGCCGGATTCGGTGTACTGGCTGGGGTCCGCGAAGTTCAGCAACGAAGGCGCCTATCTGTTCCGCAAGTTCTACGCCTTCTGGGGTTCCAACAACGGCGACCATCAGGCGCGCATCTGCCACTCGACCACGGTCGCCGGCGTTGCCAACACCTGGGGCTACGGCGCCATGACGAATTCCTACAACGACATGGTCAACGCCCGGTCGATGATCTTCATCGGCTCCAACGCCGCCGAAGCGCATCCGGTCGCGATGCAGCACATTTTGCGCGCCAAGGAGCAGAACAACGCCGCGATGATCGTCTGCGACCCGCGCTTCTCGCGCACGGCCGCGCATGCCGACGAGTACGTGCGGTTCCGTCCGGGCACGGACGTCGCGCTCACTTGGGGCATCCTGTGGCATCTGTTCGAAAACGGCTGGGAAGACAAGGAGTTCATCAAAGCTCGTGTCTACGGCATGGACCAGATCCGTGAGGAAGTGAAGAAATGGCATCCGGCCGAATGCGAACGCGTCACCGGCGTTCCCGGCTCGCAGCTGAGACGTGTTGCCTTGACCTTGGCGAACAACCGTCCCGGCACCATCGTGTGGTGCATGGGGGCGACGCAGCATACGACGGGCAACAACAACACGCGCGCGTTCTGTGTGCTGCAGCTGGCTCTGGGGAACGTCGGTACGGCCGGCGGCGGCGCCAACATCTTCCGCGGTCACACCAACGTTCAGGGTGCGACCGACATGTGCGTCCTGTCGCACTCGCTGCCCGGTTACTATGGGCTGAAGGCTGGGTCGTGGAAGCACTGGGCCCGCGTGTGGGATGTGGACTACGACTACCTGCTGAAGCGCTTCGCCTCGAAGAAGCTGATGGAAAGCAAGGGCATCCCGGTCAGCCGCTGGGTCGACGGCGTTCTCGAAGACAAGAAGAACATCGAGCAGAACGATAACCTGCGGGCGATGGTCTACTGGGGGCACGCGGTGAACTCCCAGACCCGCATGTCCGACATGAAGAAGGCGATGGAGAAGCTCGACCTCATGGTCGTCATCGATCCGCATCCGTCGCTTGCCTCCGTGATCCCGGACCGCAAGGACGGCATCTACGTCCTGCCGGCGG
>PFFW01000148.1:984-45186 GCA_002781745.1 Rhodospirillales bacterium CG15_BIG_FIL_POST_REV_8_21_14_020_66_15 | reverse complement strand
GGTACTTGCCGGGATAGCCCTTGGCGGCCATGACGACGATCATCGCGGTTTCGTCCCGCCATTCCAGCCGGGTCTTGGCGAGCCTGCCCTCGGCGCAGGCAAGCAGGACCTCCAACAGGTCGGACTTGAGCCGCATCATCATGACCTGGCATTCCGGGTCGCCGAACCGGGCGTTGTATTCGATCAGCTTGGGGCCCTCGTCGTCGATCATCAGCCCGGCGTACAGCACGCCCTTGTAGGGCCGGCCCTCGGCGGCCATGCCGCGGATGGTGGGCTCGATGATCTCGGCCATCACGCGGGCCGCCATGGCGTCGTCGATGACCGGTGCGGGGGAATAGGCCCCCATGCCGCCCGTGTTGGGCCCCTCGTCCCCGTCATGGGCCCGCTTGTGATCCTGGGCGCCGATCAGCGGCAGCGCCGTCTCGCCGTCGACCAGGGCGAAGAAGCTCGCCTCCTCGCCCTCCAGGAACTGTTCGACGACGATCTCGGCCCCGGCTTCGCCGAAGGCTTCCTCGATCATGATCTGGTCGACCGCCGCGTAGGCCTCGTTCTCGTTGCGGCAGATGATGACGCCCTTGCCTGCGGCCAGGCCGTCGGCCTTGACCACGATGGGGGCGCCGTGGGTGCGGATGTATTCCTTGGCCGCGTCCGGTTCGTCGAAGCGGTCGTAATCGGCGGTCGGGATGTCGTATTTCGCGCACAGGTCCTTGGTGAAGGCCTTGGACCCCTCCAGTTCGGCGGCGGCGGCCGTCGGCCCGAAGGATTTGACGCCCAGCGCGTCCAGCCGGTCGACCAGGCCCGCGACCAGGGGCGCTTCGGGGCCGACCACCACGAAGTCGATGGCGCCGTCCTTGACGAACCGGACGATGCCGTCCAGGTCCTCGGCGGCGACGTCCACGTTCCTGGCCAGCGCCGCGGTGCCCGCGTTGCCGGGGGCGCAGAACAGTTCGCTGCATTTCGGGGATTTGGCGATTGCCCAGCAAAGGGAATGCTCCCTGCCGCCGGAACCGACCACTAGTACCTTCATCGCGTTCCGAATCCTCCCCGTTCCGGCGGATCGTCGAGCCCGGGGCCGGGCCCCGCTCCACCCGTATTGTGTCCGTTCACTGAGGCTTGCATACTGCGCCCATGAAGGACAATCCCAGCGGCACCGCGCAGAGTCAACCCGGCGAAACGGGGTTCAGCCACAACCTGCCTGTCTTCACGGTTTCCGAGATTTCCCAGGCCGTGAAACACGCGGTCGAGGAGAACTTCCAGTGGGTGCGAATCCGGGGAGAACTCTCGGGCTTCAAGCGCGCCGCCTCGGGCCATCTCTATTTCTCCCTCAAGGATGCCGAGGCCGTCATCGACGGCGTGTGCTGGCGCGGCACGGCCGGACGCCTGGGCCTCAAACCCGAGGACGGGATGGAGGTCATCGCCACCGGGCGGCTGACCACCTATCCCGGGCGCTCCAAATACCAGGTGATCGTCGACCACATGGAACTGGCCGGCGAAGGGGCATTGCTGAAACTGCTGGAGGACCGCCGCCGCAAGCTGGAGGCCGAGGGCCTGTTCGCGCCCGAGCGCAAGCGCGAGTTGCCCTACCTGCCGGAGGTGATCGGCGTGGTGACCTCGCCCACGGGTGCGGTGATCCGCGACATCCTGCACCGCCTTGCCGACCGTTTCCCCGTGCATGTCCTGTTGTGGCCCGTGCTGGTCCAGGGCGACGGCGCCGCCGCGCAGGTCGCGGCCGCGCTGCGCGGTTTCGATGGGATCAAGGCGGGCGGTCCCGTGCCGCGCCCGGACGTGGTCATCGTCGCCCGCGGCGGCGGCAGCCTGGAGGACCTGTGGGCCTTCAACGAGGAAGAGGTGGTCCGCGCCATCGCCGAGTGCGGGGTCCCCGTGATTTCGGCCGTCGGGCACGAGACGGATACGACCCTGGCCGACTTCGCCGCCGACCGGCGCGCGCCGACGCCGACGGCGGCGGCCGAGATGGCCGTGCCCGTGCGTCTGGACCTTTTGGCCCAGGTCATGGAGGACGGCCAGCGCATCGCCGCCGCCGTGTCCCGGCGGCTGACCGACCACCGCCGCCATCTGGACGCCACCGCCAGGGCCCTGCCCAACCCGGCCAGGATGCTGCAGGAACGGGCGCAGCGGCTCGACGACTGGACCGGCCGCCTGGGCCATTCGCTGGGGGCCGGGCTGGAGCGGCGCCGCGCGCGCCTCAACTCCGCCGCCGCCGGCCTGATCCGCCCCGACAAGGTGATCCAGATGGAGGCGCGCCGCCTTGCCGCCGAGACCCGCGCGCTCAGGGCCGCCGGGCGGGCCGCCGTGGACCGTGCGCGCAACCGCCTGGGTCAGGCGGCGGCCCTGCTGGATAGCTACTCCTACGAGCGCGTGCTGGAACGCGGGTTCGCCCTGGTGACCGACCGGGACGGCGCGCCCGTGACCTCGGTCAAGGGGCTGAAGCCGGGCGATCGCCTGGACGTTCGCCTGCGGGACGGCGCGCGGCCGGTGACGGTGGCGGGCGACGACGCCCCGCCCAAGGAACGGACCAAGAGGTCCACCACTCCCAAGACGGACAAGCCCGGCGACGACCGGCAGGGGCGGCTTCTGTGATCCACTTTCTTCGTGCCTTTCTTTTCGCGGCGGTTCTTTTCACGGCGGGCGGGCAGCCGGCCCGTGCGCTGGAGCTTGCCGGCAACCTGGTTCAGGGCGGGCTTGTCACCGGCAAGGCGGCGCCGGGCGCCAGGCTGACGCTCGACGGAACACCCGTGGCGGTGGCGCCGGACGGCAGCTTCATCATCGGCTTCGGGCGCAACGCCAAGGCCAAGGCGGTGCTGCGCGCGGAGCCGCCCGAAGGCCTGCCGGAGACGCGGGAACTCACGATCGAAAAGCGCAGATACAAGATCCAGCGCATCGACGGCCTGCCGGAACGCAAGGTGACGCCGACAAGGCCCGAGGATCTGGCCCGCATCAAGATGGACCAGGCCCGAATCGCCGAGGTGCGCCGGCGGGCGACGCTCAAGACCTTCTTCGACACGGGCTTCATGTGGCCGGTCGAGGGCCGCGTGTCCGGCGTGTTCGGCAGCCAGCGCATCCTCAACGGCAAGCCGCGCGCCCCCCACAACGGCGTCGACGTCGCCGCGCCGCGCGGCACGCCGGTCAAGGCCATGGGCGACGGCGTGGTCGCCCTGGTCAACCAGGACATGTTCTTCACCGGCAAGACGGTGATGATCGACCACGGCCTGGGCCTGACCTCCGTCTACATCCACATGGACGCGACCACGGTGAACGAGGGCGAATTCGTCACCAAAGGCATGCAGATCGGCACCGTGGGGGCGACGGGCCGGGTTACGGGCCCGCATTTGCACTGGGGGGTAAGCTGGTTCAACACGCACCTGGACCCGGCCCTGCTGGTCGCGCCGCAGAAGCCCGGCGAATAGGAAGCGGGTCCGAGGGCCTTATTCCTCGCCGCCCGGCCAGCGGTTGTGCAGCCACAGCCATTGTTCCGGGGTGTCGCGTACCCATGTTTCGACCTGGGCGTTGATTTGCGTCATCGCCTTGAGGACATCGGCCTTGTGGTCGCCGGTCTTCTCGAAGCGCAGGGGTGGTAGGGCCGTCATCTTGAACCGGGCCCCCTTCAGGCGCGTCACCCGCGCGCCCACCACCGGGCACCCGTGGCGCAGCGCCAGTTCGGCCAGGGCCGGCGCGGTCATGGCCGGGCGCCCGAAGAAGGGCACGGGAATGCCGTCGTTCATCTTCTGGTCGACCAGCATGCCCAGGTGGCTGCCCGCGCGGAAGATGTTGAGGAGTTGGCGCACACCCTGCGGCCCCTTGGGGATCAGCGCCCCCTCGACGGCGGCGCGGCCGTGCTGGTACAGCCATTCCACCAGGCGGTTGTTGGCCTCCCGGTAGACCCGGTCGAGCGGCAGGCCGCGCTGCGTGGCGCCCAGGGCCAGGATCTCCCAGTTGCCGATATGGGCGGAATAGAAAATCCCCGGCTCGCCGTCGTCGCGCAGCTGATCGACGTATTCCGCGCCCTCGACCCGCACCCGGCCGTCGCCGCCATAAACCTCGATCTCGTCCAGATGCGGGAACTCGGCGGCGACCCTGCCCAGGTTGTCCCACATGCCACGCACAATGCGTTTAATATCCGCTTCGGCCATCTCGGGATAGGCGGCGCGCAGGTTCCGGCGTGCCCGGTTGGACAAGCGCAAGCGGGGTCCGATGGTGCGGCCCAGGAACCCGCCCAGCGCCGATGCCCAATCCAGGGGCAGAAAGCGGAAGAACATGTAGACGGCGAACGCCGCCGCCGCCTCGACGGGGTGGAAAAGGTATCTGTTCAGCGGGGCCGGCACGTGGGCCATGGAAAACGCAGCCTGATCAGGGATTGACGGGTTGAAGCAATCGGTCGAGGGCCGCTTCGTCGTCCCATTGCAGGGTGATTGTCAAGACTTCAATGCCCGCCCGCCGCTCGGCCGGGATGCGCGCCAGGTCCTTTTCCGTGGTCACCAGGCGGGCCTTCAGCGCCTCCGCCCGGCGGCGGAGAGCGTCCAGGTCCCCTTCGGAATAGGGATGGTGGTCGGGAAACGCCTGCGTTCCCGCCAGACGGCAACCGTTGTCGCGCAGCGTCCGGAAGAACTTCTCAGGATGGCCGATGCCTGCGAAGGCAACGCCCAGGATTTCGGAAATCCGCGCGATCTCGGGCCCCGGGACGACGCGCGCCGTCAGCACCGGCAAGCCCTCGGGCCCGAAGCGGGCGGCCGCGTCGGCCACGCCCCAGGCGTCGTCGCCGATGATGACCAATGCGTTCGCGCGGGCCAGGCCGGCGCGCAGGGTTTCGCGCAAGGGCCCCGCCGGAACCATGAAGCCGTTGCCGAAGCCGTGGCGGCCGTCGGCGACGACAATGGAAACGTCCTTGGCCAGCGACGGGTCCTGGAATCCGTCGTCGAGGACCAGCACGTCCGCCCCGCCGGCTACGGCGGCGCGGGCCGCGGCCGCCCGGTCGGCGCCGACCCACACGGGCGTGGTCCTGGCGATCATCAGGGGCTCGTCCCCGACTTGGGCCGCCGTGTCCGCCGCCAGATCGACGCGGCGCGGCGCGCGCGCCCCGGCCGTGCCGCCGTAGCCGCGGCTGATCACATGGGGCCGCCGGCCGGTGGCGGCCAGGCGGCGGGCGATATCGATCACCACGGGGGTCTTGCCGGCGCCGCCCGCGGTCAGGTTGCCGACGCAGACGGCCGGCACGCCCGCGTTTTCGGTCCTGCCCAGGCGTTGACGCAGCGCCGTCGCGCAGCCGTAGACGAGACCCAGGGGCGACAGCACCGCGCCCAGGGCGGAGACCCGCTCGCCGTACCAGAACCCGGGCGCCTTCACGGCGCCCCCCCGCCGTCGAGGCGGTCCAGATAGGGGGCGAGTTCCGCCATCAGGCGGTCGATCACCCCGGCCTCGGCCTGGGCGAACGATCGCGCACGCTCGGCCAGCGCCGCCGCCTCGGCCGGATCGGCGAGCAGGCGGCCGACGGCATCCCGCAAGCCCAAGGCATCGGCGACGCCCGCCGAGGCCCCGGCGGCGGCCATGCGCGCGGCCATGTCGGCGAAGTTGGTCATGCGCGGACCGTGCAGCACGGCGCAGCCGAGGCGCGCCGGCTCCAGCAGGTTTTGCCCGCCGTCCGTCGACAGCGATTTGCCCATGAACACGACGGACGCCAGGGAGAAGAACAGGCCCAGTTCGCCCATGGTGTCGGCGACATAGACATCGGTTCCGGCGTCCGGCAGGGCGCCCGCCGCGCGGCGTCTGACCCGCGCGCCTTCGGCGGCAAGGCCGGCCGCGACCTCGGCGCCGCGGCCCGGGTGGCGCGGCACGATGACGGTCAGGAGCCCCGGATGCGTCGCCGCCAGGTCGCGGTGGACGCGCCAGGCAATGTCTTCCTCGCCGGGCCAGGTGCTGGCGGCGAGCCACAGGGGACGTTCGGCGACGGCGGACTGAAGGGCGGCCAGGGCCTCCGTGTCGGCGGGCAGGGGGTCGGCCGCGAACTTCAGGTTGCCCACGGAGCGAACCTCCGGCGCGCCCAGAGCCCTAAGCCGTTCGGCGTCGCCTTGCGTCTGGCCCAGACAGAGCGCGAAGCCCGAAAGCAGCCGGGCGATGAACCCGGGCGCCCGCGACCACCCCTTGAACGAGCGGGGCGAGATGCGGCCGTTGACCAGGATCAGGGGATGTCCCCTGGCCGCGGTTTCCGAAATCAGGTTGGGCCAGAATTCCGATTCGGCCCACAGCGTCAGGTCGGGCCGCCAGTGGTCGAGGAAGCGGCGCACGTAGGCCAGGCGGTCCACGGGCACGTACTGATGCACGGCGCCCGTCGGCAGGCGTTCGGACAACAGGCGGGCCGAGGTCACCGTGCCCGTGGTGACCAGGATATTGGCCCGGGGGACAGCCTTGCGCAGCCGGCCGATCAGGACGAGCAGCGACAGGGCCTCGCCCACGCTGGCCCCGTGCAGCCAGATCAGGGGACCCGCGGGGCGCGGCAGCGCGGCGATTCCCAGGCGCTCGTTGAAGCGGTGCGGGTCTTCCTTTCCAGCCTTGAGGCGGCGACCGAGATAGACCTGGATGATCGGACCGCCCAGGGTGGTCAGCGCGCGGTAGAGCCCCAGCATCAGCGGACCTCCCCGGCATCGGCCGGAGCGGGAGACGGCGTATCGGCGGGCGCCACCGGATCGCGGCCGGTCAGCCTGTCGGCCTCGGCGGTGATGGCGTTGAGGGCGTTCTCGACCTCGGCGCGGGCGGCCGCCAACCCGTCCGCATCCGCGTCGCGCGCCACCTCGATCGGGTCCCCCCACACGATCACTCCGCGCCCGAAGGGCCAGGCGACCAGGAAGCGGTCCCAGCTTTGCAGCAGCCGCCCGCGTTCGGCGCCGAAGGTCGCCGGGATGATCGGCACCCCGGCCAGGCGCGCCAGGTTGACGATCCCGTCGGACGCCCGCATGCGCGGGCCGCGCGGGCCGTCGGGCGTGATGCCGACACAGTCGCCGGTTTTCAGCGCCTTGACCATGGCGCGCAGCGCCGGCGCGCCGCCACGGGACGACGATCCGGCCACGGTCCTGATACCGAAATGGCCGACCGTGCGGGCGATGATCTGGCCGTCCCGATGCCGCGAGATCAGCATGTGGATCGTCCGGTCGCGCGGCCAGCAGTAGGGCATCATCAGAAGCCGGCCGTGCCAGAAGCACAGGATGAACGGCTTGCCCGCGGCCCAGCGGTCGCGGGCGCTCTGCCCGCCCACCACCTGCCAGCGCCCGGTGGCGTGCACCAGGCGGATATACAGCGAGCCCAGCCAGCACAGCAGCCGCCTGACGGCGTCGCTTTTGAGGACCTTCTTGAGCATGTCAGGTGAACCGCGCGGCCGCCTGGCGAGCGCCGTCGGCGGGCGCGTCGCCGGCGAACTGGAGTTCATAGAGATGCCTGTAGTGACCGCCCCGGGCCAGCAGTTCCGCATGCGTACCCTGTTCGGCGACCCGCCCGTCGATGATCACGCAGATCAGGTCGGCCCGCACCACGGTCGACAGCCTGTGGGCGATGACCAGGGTCGTGCGATCGGTCATGAGCGTGTCGAGCGCCGCCTGCACCTGGCGTTCCGATTCCGTGTCGAGCGCCGAGGTCGCCTCGTCCAGCAGCAGAATCGGCGCGTTCTTCAGCATGGCCCGCGCGATGGCGAGGCGCTGGCGCTGCCCGCCCGAGAGCTTCACCCCCTGCTCGCCGACCAGGGTGTCGTAGCCCTGCGGCAGGGCCGCGATGAAGTCATGGGCGGCGGCGTTCTTGGCGGCCTCGACGATCTCTTCCTCGGTCGCCCCGGCGCGGCCATAGGCGATGTTGGCGCGTACGCTGTCGTCGAACAGGGTGACTTCCTGGCTGACCAGGGCCATGGCGCCACGCAGGGAGCCGAACGTCAGGCCGCGCACGTCCTCGCCGTCGACCAGGACCGCGCCCTCGGTGACGTCGTAGAACCGGGGGATCAGGTTGAGGATCGTCGACTTGCCCGCCCCCGACGGCCCGACCAGGGCCACGGTCCTGCCCGCCGGCACGGTGAGGGAGAGGTCCCGCAGGGTCGGCTTGTCGGGTCCATAGGCGAAGTGGACGCCCCGGAACTCGATGGCGCCCTTGACCGGCTGGGTAAGCGCGCGCGCACCCGGCGCCTCTTTGATGGCCGGCTCCATGTCGAGCATCTGGAACAGCCGGTCGGCGCCGGCCAATCCCTGCTGCAGGGCGGCGTTCAGGTTGGCGAGCCGCTTCATGGGCTCGTAGGCGAGCAGCAGCGCCGTGATGAAGGAAAAGAACGAACCCGCATCCGTGTTGCCATGGATTACCCGGTAGCCGCCATAGAAGATGACGATGGCGACGGCGACGCCGCCCAGCGTTTCCATGATCGGACTGGAAAGCGCCCGCGTGCGCTCGGCCTTCATGGTGAGGTTGAAGATGCGCTCAACGATCTCGCCGACGCGGGCCCGCTCGTAGGCCTCCATGGAGTAGGCCTTGACCACGCGGATGCCCTGGATGGTCTGTTCCAGCAGCGTCGTGAACAGGCCCATTTCGCGCTGGGTGTTGGCCGTCACCTTGCGCATGCGCCGGCCCAGCTTGACGATCGGCAGCAACGCCGCGGGAAAAATGAAGAAGGCGATCAGCGCCAACTGCCAGTCCTGGTAGAAGGTGACGCCGATCAGGCCGATCAGCGTCATCGTGTCCTTGCCCAGGCTGGTCCAGGCGTTGGAGACGGCGCCGCGCATCTGGTTGATGTCGACCAGGAAGCGCGAGATCAGCCCGCCCGTGTTGGAATCCTGGAAGAATTTCACGTCCATGCGCGACAGCTTGTCGAACAGGCGGTTCTGGTTGTCGGTGACGATGCGCAGGCCCACGTAGGCCATCAGGGTCGCCTGTCCGTAGTTGGCCAGGCCCTTGACGATGAACACGGCGAACACGGCCAGGCCGACGGGCATCAGCATGTCCTCGTTGCGCTTGACGAAGATGTCGTTGACCACCGGCTCCATCAGCCAGGCGCTGATCGCCGTGGCCCCGGCCATGAGCGTCATGCAGGCAAGCGCCGCGAAGAACCAGCGCGCGTAGCCCCGCATGCTTTCCTTGAACAGGCGGCCGAGCAGGCTCGCCGTGGAGGCGTGGGCGGGCGGGTGCGTGTGGATGGCGGACGCCACGGGCCTCGGATCCTTCCGATTGTTCCTTGATCGACGGTTGGACCTTTTACCACGCGGCTCCGGAAAGGCCAAGAATCCCGCGTGATTTCAGGGATTTATAAGGGGAACCTCAGGGGCTCAGCGAAACACGTGCAGATTGCCCTCGAACTGGTCGAAACTGGCCTCCCAGGAGTACTTGAGGGCGTGCCTGCGGCAGACCTCGGGCGGGATGGCAAGCGCGCCCCGGACCGCCGCCGCCAGGTCGTCCGACAGCACCCCCGCGCCCGACCGGTCGACCACGTCAAGCGGGCCCGGCACGGGATAGGCGGCGACCGGCACGCCCGAGGCCATGGCCTCCAGCAGGACCAGGCCGAAGGTGTCGGTCCTGGACGGGAACACGAAGACGTCGGCGGCGGCGAAATACTGGGCCAATTCCTCGTCCTCCTTCACGCCGACGAAGCGCACGGCCGGATACCGGCGCTTCAGGTCATCCAATTGCGGACCGTCGCCGACCACGACCTTGGTGCCGGGGATATCCAGTTTGAGGAACGCCTCGATGTTCTTTTCCACGGCGACGCGCCCGGTGAACAGGCTGATGGGCCGGGGACCGTCCAGGAACGCCTTGTCGCGCGGCCGGAACAGGTCCGTCCACACGCCGCGCGACCAGCGCCGCACGGGCGGCTTGAAACCGCGCGCCTTGAGGTCGTCCTCGATGGTCTGGGTCGCCACCATGATCGCCGAGGACGGCCCGTGGAACCACCTCATCACGGCGTAAAGCCAGTCAAGCGGCAGCGGCACCCGGGCATGGATGTATTCGGGAAACCGCGTGTGGTAGGCGGTCGTGAAGGGATAGCCTTTTTTCAGGCAATGGGCCCGCGCGGCCATGCCCAAAGGCCCCTCGGTCGCGATATGAATGGCTTGCGGCCTGAAATCCTCGATGGTCCGCGCGACACGGCGGCCGGGAAACAGCGCCAGGCGGATTTCCGGATAGGTCGGGCAGGGCACGGTGCGGAACCGGTCCGGCGTCACCAGGCGCACCCGGTGACCGCGCCGTTCCAGGCCCTGCCTCAGCGTGTCGAGGGTTCGGACGACGCCATTGATTTGGGGAAACCAGGCGTCGGTGACGATGAGGAGTCGCATTCCTCTTCCTCTCTCAGGAACGACAGGCCGCGCAGTTCCGCCCATTTGAGGATCTCCAGATGGCCGTCTTCGTGTTCGACCAGGGCGGTGCAGCTTTCGACCCAGTCGCCGTCGTTGCAGTAGAGGATGCCGTCCATGTCGCGTATTTCAGCCGTATGGATATGGCCGCAGATGACGCCCTGGACCCCCCGCTTGCGCGCCTCGCCGGCCACGGCGGACTCGAAGCTGGACACGAACTCCACCGCGTTCTTGACCTTGTGCTTGAGGAAGGCCGAGAGCGACCAGTAGGAAAACCCCAGCTTGCGCCGCGCGATATTCAGCCACAGGTTCAGCATGAGGGCCGCGTTGTAGGCATTGTCGCCGAGGAAAGCCAACCACTTGGCGTACTTCACCACGCCGTCGAACTGGTCGCCGTGGATGACCAGGAAGCGCCGCCCGTCGGCCATGGTATGGGTGGCCTCGTTCAGCACCGCGACGCGGCCGAAGCGGTGGTTGGTGAAGTCGCGGAAGTTTTCGTCGTGGTTGCCGGGCACGTAGATGACGCGCGTCCCCTTGCGCGCCTTGCGCAGGATTTTCTGGATCACGTCGTTGTGGGCCTGGCGCCAGTACCAGGCGCGGCGCATGCGCCAGCCGTCGACGATGTCGCCGATCAGGTAGAGGTACTTGGAGTCCGTATGCTTGAGGAAGTCGAGCAGCATTTCCGCCTGGCAGCCGCGCGTGCCCAGATGGACGTCGGAAATCCAGATGGCGCGGAAGCGAAGGGGCGTCTTCGGTTGGGCCGGCTGCACGGCGTTCATGGTGTCCACGATTGTTGTTGACGCGGGTCCTATATTTAGTGTGATCTTTTATGTAATCGGCAATATGTTCGCCAATACTTTCCTGTCCTGTCATGAAAACTTCATACACGCGAAATGAAATTGAAATTATAGTCGAAACAAAAGTGCCATATTTCTGGGACACGACGCCTTATCATGCCGGATTCGAACGCCCTGCCGGGGGAACCGGATACGCTGCCGGCGGCACCTCGCAAGGTCCTTGTGATCTTCAACCCGACGGCGGGGATGCGCCGGCGCGCGCGGCTGGACCGTGTGCTGGCCCGCATGCGGGCATTCGGCGCCGATGTGACGCTCTATGAAACGGCCGCCCGCGGCGACGCCGAGCGCGCGGCGCGGGAAACGCCCGCGGGCCCCTTTGACGCGATCGTCGCGGCCGGCGGCGACGGCACCATCAACGAGGTCATCAACGGCCTGGCGGGACGGCAGGTGCCGCTCGGCATCATCCCGCTCGGCACCGCCAACGTGCTGGCCGCCGAACTGGGCCTGCCGGGGGACGACGACGGCCTGGCGCGGACCATCGCGCTGGGGTGCACGCGGCCCATCACCCTGGGCGAGGTCAACGGCCGGCGCTTCGTGCAGATGGCGGGCGTCGGCTTCGACGCCCATGTGGTGGCCTCGGTCGACGCGGGCCTGAAGCGCCTGATCGGCAAGCTCGCCTACGTGTGGGAGACGCTGCGCGGGTTCTTCCGCTTCCGCTTCCGGCCCTACCGGCTGACCGTCGACGGCAAGGCCTACGACGTGGGCTCGGCCGTCATCGCCAACGGCCATTTCTACGGCGGGCGCTTCGTCTGCGCCAAGGACGCGCGCCTCGGCGATCCCCGCCTGCATGTCTGCCTGTTCAAGTCGGTGGGACCGTGGAGTGCGCTGCGCTACGCCGCCTGGATGGTGCTGGGGCGGCTCGACAGGCTGCCCGACTACGAGGTCGTGCCGGCGACCTCGATCGTCGTCGAGGGCATGGCCGGCGAGCCCGTGCAGGGCGACGGCGACATCGTCGCGCGCCTGCCGCTCGCCGCGCGCGTTTCCGCCGACCGCCTGGACATGCTGGTCCCGGCATAGGCGTTTCTCCCGGGCCGTCCTTTGTTTTCCGGCCGCTTCCTTCCTCGTGGATAGCCCCCCGACAGTTCGCGGGAGCGAAGTGTCGGAGTCTATCCACTAGGGTGCGGAGGTTCAGGGCTCCCGGCCGATCCGCACCACCTGCTTGCCGAAATTCCCGCCCTTCAGCATGGCGATGAAGGCAGTGGGGGCGTTCTCCAGCCCCTCGGCCACGTCGACGCGGTATTTGACCTTGCCGGCCTTGAGCCAGGGGATCATCTCGGCCTCGAAGTCCGCGCGCCGGTCGGCGTGGTCGGACACGATGAAGCCCTGCATGCGAATCGCCTTGCGCACCACATGGGTCATGTTGCGGATGCCCGGCGTCTCGTCGCGGGTCAGGTTGTACTGCGAAATCATGCCGCATTCGACGAAGCGGGCGAAGCGGTTGGCGGCGTCGAGGGCGGCCTCCAGCACCGCGCCGCCGACGTTGTCGAAATAAATGTCGAGGCCGCCCGGCGCGGCGGCCTGCAAGGCCGACAGGATGTCCGGCCCGGCCGTGCGGTAGTTGAAGGCCGCGTCGAAGCCGAGGTCATTCTTGAGGAAATCCACCTTGGCGTCGGTGCCGGCCGAACCGACGACGCGGCAGCCGCGCAGGCGGCCGATCTGGCCGACGATCTGACCGACGGCGCCCGAGGCGGCGGAGACGAACAGGGTGTCGCCGTGCGTCGGCTCGGCGAAGCCGAGGCCGACCCAGGCGGTCATGCCCGGCATGCCGAGGGCGCCCAGGTGCCAGGTCAGCGGCACCCCGGCGGCGGCCGGGTCGATCGCGCGCAGCCCCTTGCCGCCCGGCACCAGGGTGTAGTCGGCCCAGTCGAGGGTGCCAAAGACCAGCGCGCCCTCGGCATAGTCGGAATTGCGCGATGCCGCGACCGCGCCGATCACGCGGGCCTGCAGCGGTTCGCCCAATTGGAAGCCGGCGGCGTAGGACTTGGCGGCGTCCATGCGCCCCCGCATGTAGGGGTCGAGCGACATGTAGATCGCGCGGACCAGCACGTCGCGTTCGCCCAGGCCGGGCAGCGGCACCTCGCGGGCGCCGAAGGTGTCCGGGGTCACCCAGCCCTCGGGCCGGGATTTGAAAATGATCTGGCGGTTCGTAGTCATGCCGTCATTTCCCGGCCACGGTCATGCCGTCGATGCGCAGGGTCGGCGCGTTGGTGCCGTATTTGAATTCCAGATCGTCGGCCGGGGTGACGGCCTTGAACATGTCCTTCAGGTTGCCGGCGATGGTCAGCTCGCTGACCGGAAAGGCCAGTTCACCGTCCTCGATCCAGAAGCCGGAGCAGCCGCGCGAATAGTCGCCGGTGACGCCGTTGACGCCCATGCCGATCAGTTCGGTCACATAGAGGCCCTTCTTGATCCCGCCGATCAGCTCGTTCGGCGAAACATTGCCCGGCGCCATGTAGAGGTTCGAGGCACCCGGCGACGGCGGCGACGAGGTGCCGCGCGCGGCGTGGCCCGTGGTCACGAGTTTCAATTGCCGGGCCGAGCGGCAGTCGAGCAGCCAGGTCGTGAGCCTGCCGCCCTCGACCACGTTCAGGCGCCGGGTCGCCACGCCTTCGCCGTCGAACGGCTTGGAGCGCAGGCCGCGGCGGCGGTGCGGGTCGTCGACGATGGTAATGCCCGAGGGGAAGACGTCCTTGTCCATGGCGTCCTTCAGGAAGGTCGTGCCGCGCGCCACGGCGGCCCCGTTGATGGCGGACGACAGATGGCCGACGATGGAATTGGCGACCCTGGGGTCGAAGATCACCGGCACCTGAGAGGTCGGAACCTTGCGGGGGTTCAGGCGCTTTACCGCCTTTTCGCCCGCCGATCTGCCGATCGCCCCGGCGTCGGGCAGGTCGGCGGCATAGACCGTTGTCGCGAAGTCGTAGTCCCGCTCCATCGCCGTGCCGTCCCCGGCCAGGACCGAGACCCCGACGCTGTGGCGCGAGGCGCGGCGCGTCTGGGCGAACCCCGTGGAGGTGACGAGCGCGATCTCGGTGGCGCTCCAGCTCGCACTCGCCCCTTCCGAATTGGTCACGCCGGGGACGGCGCGCGCCGCGTCCTCGGTCCGCGCGGCAAGCCGGATCAGGTCCTCGGCCGAGGGCTCGGTCGGATCGAAGTCGTCGATGTCGGGGATGCTCGCCGCCAGCTGGTCCGCATCGGCGAGGCCGCAGTACGCATCCTCGGGCACGTTGCGGGCCATGGCGACGGCGCGTTCGGCCAGCTCGTCAAGGGCCGAATCGGACATATCCGACGACGAAACCACCGCCTGGCGCTTGCCGATGAACACGCGAAGGCCCAGGTCGTTGTCCTCGGATCGCATCAAATCTTCGGGATTGCCGAGCCGCTGCGACAGCGACAGCGCGGCGGACCGCACGAAGACCGCATCCGCCGCGTCGGCGCCCAGGGCCTCGGCCTTCGCGATAAGTGATTGAACTCGATCGATAAAATTGGAGCTAGCGGTCATGTCGGTCCGTTTCGGTTGTTCCTGCCGGTGGGGGTCAGGCACTACATATGGTCCGCAGGCACATGGGGGCCAGCGGAATGTGGCCGGAAACACTAATTAAACTGTGGTTGTTCTGCATCAATGCATGGACTAGATAAATCGAAACAATGAAGTAACGGCCTCGCAGGGCGGTTCTTCATGGCATCGGCGGCCGGGCATGGACCGGCCGTTCGCCCCCTTTGCAGCCGCCGTTATGTATGACGCCGGATGATTGCTAATGGATTGCTTATTCATGTCCAACACCGCACTTGCCGAAAGCGACCTAGACCCCTCCCTCCGTGAAACCGTCGAATCCGCGGTCGTCCGCTTCGCGGGCGACTCCGGCGACGGCATGCAGTTGACGGGCGGGCAGTTCACCCTTGCCACGGCCTTCGCCGGCAACGACCTCGCGACCTTCCCCGACTTTCCGGCGGAAATCCGGGCGCCGGCCGGCACGACCTTCGGCGTGTCGTCGTTCCAGATCAATTTCGGGTCGCGCGTGATCAAGACCGCGGGCGACGCCTTCGACATGCTGGTCGCCATGAACCCGGCGGCGTTGAAGGTGGAGCTGGGCGGCCTGAAGCCGGGCGGCATCGTCATCGCCGACACGGGCAGCTTCGGCGAGCGCGACCTGCGCAAGGCGGGCTACGCCGCCAATCCGCTGGAAGACGGCAGCCTGGAGGGCTATCACGTGATCGCCCTCGACATCTCCAAGCTGACCCTGGAGGCGTTGAAGGACACGGGCCTGTCCAAGCAGGAGGCCCTGCGCTGCAAGAATTTCTGGACGCTGGGCTTCGTCTATTGGCTGTACGACCGCGAGCGCAAGCCGACGGCCGACTGGCTGAACGCCAAGTTCAAGGCGCGCCCGGAACTGGCCGCCGCCAACGCCGCCGCCATGGACGCCGGCCATACGGTCGCCGAAACCATGGAACTGCCGGACGGCATCCACGCCTTCCACGTCGACCGCGCCGAGATCGCGCCCGGCACCTACCGCACGGTGACGGGGTCCGAGGCGCTGGCCTGGGGCCTGGCCGCGGGCACGCACCTGGCGGGCATCAAGATGGTGTTCGCGTCCTACCCCATCACGCCGGCGTCGCAGCTTCTGCATTCGCTGTCGAAGATGATCGACCACAACGTCGTCACGTTCCAGGCCGAGGACGAGATCGCCGCCGCCTGCGCCGCCATCGGCGCGTCGTTCGGCGGCTCGCTCGGCGTCACGTCGTCGTCGGGCCCGGGCATCGCGCTGAAGACCGAGGCCATCGGCCTCGCCATCTCGACCGAACTGCCCATGGTCATCGTCAACTCGCAACGCGCCGGACCGTCCACGGGCATGCCGACCAAGACGGAGCAGTCGGACCTGTACCAGGCCGTTCTCGGCCGCAACGCCGACAGCCCCTTGTGCGTGCTGGCGGCGCGTTCGCCGTCGGACTGTTTCGAGGCCGCCATCGAGGCCGTGCGCATCGCCCTCAAGTACATGACGCCGGTGTTCCTTCTCACCGACGGCTACATCGGCAACGCGGCCGAGCCCTGGAGCGTCCCGGACATCAACGACTACGCCAAGATTCCGGTCGCCTTCCGCACCGACCCGGAAGGCTTCCACCCCTTCCTGCGCGACACGGAAACGCTCGCCCGGGCCTGGGCCGTCCCCGGCACGCCGGGCCTGGAGCACCGCCTCGGCGGGATCGAGCGCGACTACGACTCGGGGAACATCTCCTACGACCCCGCCAACCATCAGAAGATGACCGATACCCGGTTCGCCAAGATCGCCGGCATCGCCAGGGACATTCCCCCCCAGGGCGTCGAGGACGGCAACGCGAGCGGCAAACTGGCCGTGGTCGGCTGGGGCTCCACCTACGGCCCGATCAGCCGCGCCGTGTCGAACCTGCGCACGCAGGGCCTTGACGTGAGCCACATCCACCTGCGCCACATCTGGCCGTTCCCGGCCAATCTGGGCGAGCTTCTAAGGGGCTTCGACCGGGTCCTGGTGCCGGAGATGAACCACGGGCAGCTCGTCAACGTGCTGCGCGCCGAATACCTGGTCCCGGCCGAGGGCCTGAACAAGGTATCGGGACAGCCCTTCAAGATCGCCGAAATCGAAGACGCCATCCGCGCCAGACTTGAAAATTGAGATGGCTGGAGACCTGACATGAACGTCGTCACCCCGCCCGAAACGCTGACCGCCAAGGACTTCGCCACGGACCAGGAAGTGCGCTGGTGCCCCGGCTGCGGCGACTACGCCATCCTGAAGGCCGTGCAGAAGACGCTGGCCGACATCGGCGCCCGGCCCGAGAACACGGTGTTCGTGTCGGGCATCGGCTGCGCCGCGCGCTTTCCCTATTACGTGAAGACCTACGGATTCCACACCATCCACGGCCGCGCGCCGGCCTTCGCCACGGGGCTGAAGCTGGCCAATCCGGACCTCGACGTGTGGGTGATCTCGGGCGACGGCGATGCGCTGTCGATCGGCGGCAACCACCTGTTCCACCTGTTGCGGCGGAACGTGAACGTGCAGTTCCTGCTGTTCAACAACGAGATCTACGGACTGACCAAGGGCCAGTACTCGCCCACTTCCCGTCAGGGCACCCGCTCGCCCTCCACGCCCTGGGGCTCGCTCGACAATCCGGCCTCGGCCACCGTGTTCGCGCTGGGCGCCGGAGCCCGCTTCGTCGCCCGCGGCGTCGACAGCAACCAGAAGCATCTGCCGGACATTCTGGCCCGTGCGCATGCCCACATCGGCACCTCGTTCGTCGAAATCTTCCAGAACTGCAAGGTCTACAACGACGGCGTGTTCGAGACCTTCACGGCGCGCGACCTGGCCTCGGACCGGCAGATCTATGTGGAGCACGGCAAGCCGCTGATCTTCGGCAAGGACGGGGAAAAGGGCCTGCGCCTGAACCCGCGGACCCTGTCGCTCGAAGTCGTCACCCTCGGCGAGAACGGCGTGACGGAGGCCGACGTCCTGGTCCACGACGAAACCAACAGGATGATCGCCACCCTGTTGGCCCATATGGAGCCGCCGGCCTTGCCGGTGGCGCTGGGCGTGCTCTATTGCGCGCCGGGACCGTGCTACGACGACGAGGTGACGGACCTGGTGCGGGCCCACACCCCGGCAGAGAAGCCCGACTTCAACAGGCTGCTCCGTTCCGGGCGGACCTGGACCGTGGACTGACCGGGGCATCTGGGGGGACCGGCAGCGCAGATGACCATCACCGTCGCCATCGTCGGCTCGGGCCCTGCCGGGTTCTATACGGCGGACGCCCTGGTCGACGGCGGCTGCGACGTCCAGGTCGACATCATCGAACGCCTGCCCACGCCCTACGGCCTGATCCGGGGGGGCGTGGCGCCGGACCATCAGACCACCAAGAAGGTTGCGCGCAAGTACGAGCAGACGGCCCGGTTCGACGCGGTTCGCTATTTCGGCAACGTCGAGGTCAACAAGGACGTCAGCCTGGTCGAGCTGCGCGAAATGTACGACGCCGTCGTGTTGGCCGTCGGCGCGCCCGGCGACCGCAAGCTGACCATTCCGGGCGCCGACAAGGAGGGCGTGCACGGTTCCGCCGCCTTCGTCGGCTGGTACAACGGGCACCCGGATTTCAGCGACCTGGCGCCGGACCTGAACACCGCGACCGCCGTCGTCATCGGCAACGGCAACGTGGCGTTGGACTGCGCCCGCGTGCTGGTGCGCTCCCGCGAGGGCATGGCCCATGCGGACATCGCCGCCCATGCCATGGAACTCATCGCGGCGTCGCCCCTCGCCGACGTCTACATGACCGGCCGGCGCGGCCCGCTGGAGGCCAAATTCACCAATGTGGAACTGCGCGAACTGGGCGAGCTTGAACAGGCGGTGCCGCTGGCGCGCGCCGAACAGCTGCCCGATTCCGTGCCCGACGACATGGACCCGCGCGACAGGCGCCTGACCGAGCGCAACCTGGCGAGCCTGCGCGAATACGCCGGGAACGACCCCGCCGCCAAGCCCAAGCGCATCCATTTCGAATTTTTCGCCCAGCCCGTGGAAATCCTGGGCGACGACCGGGTCGAAGCGGTGAAATTCGAACGCACGAACGTGGTCGACGGCCGGGCCCGGGGCACCGGTGAGTTGTTCGAGATCCCCTGCGGCCTGGTGATCGCCGCCATCGGCTACCGATCGGACCCCGTCGAGGGCGCGCCGTTCGACGACAAGGCGGGGATCATCCCCAACGACGACGGCCGGGTCGACGACGGGCTGTACGCCGTCGGCTGGATCAAGCGCGGGCCGACGGGGGTGATCTCGTCCAACCGGCCCGACGGGGTGACCGTCGCCGAATACATCCGTGCCGACTTCAAGGAGATCGCCCACGGACCCGCGCACGGCAGGCCGGGCCGCGCGGCGCTGGCGCCCCTTCTCAAGGAGCGCGGCGTGCGCGTTGTCACCTTCGAGGACTGGAAGAAGATCGAGGCCGCCGAGATCGCCCGCGCCGAAGGCAGCGTCCGCCCGCGCGAGAAGTTCGTCACCGTCCCGGAAATGTTGAAAGTGCTGGACGCATAAGGCACCCTGGGCGATACATGGGCCGCCTCACCGAACCGACGAGCGAGCGAACCATGAGCGACGGATACGCCGGAGACATCACCCCCAAGGAAGCCTGGGAGATGCTGCGAAAGGACCCCAAGGCGGTGCTGGTCGACGTGCGCACCCATGCCGAATGGGCCTATGTCGGCCTGCCCGACCTGTCGGATCTGGGCAAGGAACTGAAGATGATCTCCTGGGTTCTGTTCCCGACGGGCGAGATCAATACGGAATTCACCGACGACCTCGACGACCAGGTTCCCGACAAGGACGCGACGGTGCTGTTCCTGTGCCGTTCGGGCGTGCGCTCCATCGCCGCCGCCAAGGCCGCGACGCAGGCCGGCTACGCCAGGTCCTACAACGTGCTGACCGGCTTCGAAGGCGACAAGGACGCGGGCCAGCACCGCGGCACCGTCGGCGGCTGGAAGGTCGACGGCCTGCCTTGGGTGCAGAAATAGCCGCAAAACCTGAGCGGCCGATTTCGACCGCGAAAGTTGTTTTGCGCAAAAAATAGACCGCTCGGTTTTCTGTTTACGCAAATCGTCGTCGCGGGCCTGAAGTCGGCCCGCTCGGGATTTGCGTTACCCGTTCGCCGCCTTCAGCCCCCGCGCCAGGTCTTCCTTCAGGTCTTCCACGTCCTCCAGCCCCACCGACAGGCGGACCAGCCCGTCGCCGATACCGAGCGCCGCGCGGTCCTCTGGCGTCAGGCGCTGATGCGTCGTGGTCGCCGGATGGGTGGTCAGGCTCTTGGTGTCGCCCAGGTTGTTGGAGATGTCGACCAGGTTGAGGGCGTTCAGGAACCGGAACGCGGCCGCCTTGCCGCCCGCCAATTCGAAGGACAGCATTGTCGAACCCGCCGCCATCTGCTTCATGGCGAGGTCGTGCTGCGGATGGGATTTCAGGGTCGGGTAGAGGACCTTGACGATGCCCGGCCGTCCTTCGAGGAATTCGGCCAACGCCTGGGCGTTGACGCAGTGCTGGCGCACGCGGATGTCCAGCGTCTCCAGCCCCTTGAGCATGGTCCAGGCGTTGAACGGGCTCATGGCCGGGCCGGTGTGACGCATCCAGGGCACCAGGTGGTCGTTGTAATAATCCTCGTCGTCGGTCAGCAGCGCGCCGCCCATGCACCGGCCCTGGCCATCGACGTGCTTGGTGGTCGAATACATGACGATGTCGGCGCCGAGGGTCAGCGGCTTCTGCAGCACCGGCGTGGCGAACACGTTGTCGACGATCAGCCGGCCGCCCGCCTTGTGCGTCAGGTCGGCCACGGCCTGGACGTCGATGATGTCGAGACAGGGGTTGGACGGCGTTTCCAGGAACACGGCCTTGGCCGGTTCCGACAGCGCCTGCTCCCACTGGGCCAGGTCGGTGCCGTCGACCAGCACGGACTCGACCCCGTACTTCGGCAGAAGATCCTGAATCACGTAGAGGCACGAGCCGAACAGCGCCCGCGAGGCGACGACGCGGTCCCCGGCCCTGACGAAGCTGGCGAGCGAGCCGAACATGGCCGCCATGCCGCTGCCGAAGGCCATGCCGAATTTCGCCCCCTCCAAAAGCGCCATGCGCTTTTCGAACATGCAGACCGTCGGGTTGGCGTAGCGCGAATAGATATAGCGCTCGACCTCGCCCTTGAAGGCCTGCTCCGCCTGTTCGGCCGAGCCGTAGACGTAGCCCGAGGTCGCGAAGATGGCCTCCGACGTTTCCTCGAAGTTGGATCGAAAAGTGCCGCCGCGCACCATCTGGGTCGCCGGGCGCCAGGATTCGGGATCGGTTTTGTCGTCTGTCATCGCACGCTCTCTCTGCATTCCGGGTCCGGCCCGGCCACAAAAAACCCCGACCGCCGAAAAAGGGTCAGGGCGAGAACGCCACAGACCGTTTAGCGGGATTTTTAACGTGGCCGCAAGCTGGTCGAACAAATCACCACGAGGCTCGGAACATACACCCGGCCGGGAAAAGGTCAAGGGTGAAGGACGCGTCCGCCCCCGGCGCTCAGGGGTCGGCGGGCGGCTTCCCGCCCGTCGATTTTTCGATCACCCGGCGCATCCGGCGCACGCCGAACCAGATGCCGGCGACCACGGGCAGGAAGGCGGCCGAGACGACGACGTAGGGATCGACGGACGACAGACCCGCCGTCTTCGCCCCCTTGGCCAGGTATGAAACGAGGGACAGCAGGTAATAGCTGATGGCGACGACCGACAGGCCTTCCACGGTTTCCTGCAGGCGAAGCTGCAGGCGCGCGCGGCGGTTCATGGATTCCAGCAGGTCGCGGTTCTGGGCCTCCAGCGCCACGTCGACCCGAGTCCTGAGCAGGGACGTCGCCCGCGCGATGCGGCCCGACAGGCTTTCCAGGCGGGTCGACAGGTTTTCGCAGCTTTCCATGGCCGGCGCGAAGCGGCGGTCGAGGAAGTCCATGGCGGGAAGCACGCCCTCAAGCCGCTCCTCGCGCATGGAGGCCATGCGCCGCCTGATCAGTTCGTGATAGGCCCGCGCGGCGGCGAAACGGTAGGCCGTCGCCACGTTGACGGCCTCGGTCTCGGCGGCCAGCGACGACAGGTCGTCCAGCAGTTGGCGTTCGTCCTCGACCGCCTCGCGGGTGCCCAGGCGGGCGATGATGCCGCCCAGCCGGGTCTCCACCGCCGCCAGACGCGGCCGCGATTCCCGGGCCAGCGGAAAGGCCAGCATGGCCATCATGCGGTAGGTCTCGATCTCCAGGATGCGCTGCACCAGGCGCCCCAGGCTCGGCGCGCTGATGACGTCGACGTCCAGGAGAAACCGGTAAAAGCCGTCGGCGTGAAGCTGATAGTCGGTCCAGAACCGCGCCTTGCCCCCCGCGACCGTCGAGCCCGTCATGGGGTTGTTGTCGAACAGGCCGGCGATCTCGGCCATGGCGCGGCCGGCGCCGCCCGTGTTCTCGACCGCCACGTGGCAGGCGGCGATGACCTGGCCCGGCAGGTCCGACAGCCAGTCCTTGGGCAGGCCGTCGATGGCCGTGCCCTTGAACGGCTGGGCGAAGGCGCCCGGGCGCAGGATGGTGAAGGTCGAGAATTCCGTGTGGCGCTCCCACTTGAGGCGGAGGTCGCCCAGTTCCGTCGAGAAATGGGTCGCGTCCGCCGCCGGCGGGGAGACGCGGAAGTGCTTGCACAGCGTCTCCAGGTGCGCGACGTGGGGCGCCATGCCGTCCTCGCCCGAGATCAGCGCGATGTGCGAGACCTGCACGGGCGCCGCCAGATCGGCGGGCGGGCGGGCGTGGATTTCTTCGGCCAGGGCGCGGCGCAGGGGATGTTCCTTGAACATGGTCACCCGTATACTCGAAAACAGGAAGAGCGGCCCCTATATAACCAGGACCGGGCCGTTCCGCGCTCCATAATTTTCAATCCCATTCATTTCGATCCCAGGGGATGCCATGACCGACCTTGCCGCCACCGACGACCTGTTCTTCAACCGCACCGGCATGGACCGGGGCCGCGTGCAGGGCCTTCTGGACGACGCGCTGACCGGCATGGACGACGGCGAACTGTTTTTGGAATACCGGCAGTCCGAGAGCCTGGTGCTTGACGACGGGCAGATCAAGACCGCCAGCTTCGACACCGCCCAGGGCTTCGGCCTGCGCGCCATCGCCGGCGAAAGCACGGGCTATTCCCATGCGTCCGAGCTGTCGGAGGCCGCCATCGCCCGCGCCGGCGAAACGGTGAAGGCCGTGCGCCGCGGCCACACGGGCGCCCTGGCCGCGCCCCCCCAGGGCACCAACCGTGCGCTCTACATGGAGGACAATCCCCTGGCCCTGGTCGATTTCCAGGACAAGGTCGCGCTGCTGCGCGCCATCGACAAATACGCAAGAGACAAGGACGCCCGCGTGCGCCAGGTCTCGGCGTCGATCCTGGGCAACTGGCAGGCCGTTCAGATCGTCCGCGCGGGCGGCCACCGGGTCGCCGACATCCGCCCGCTGGTGCGCATGAACGTCTCCGTCGTGCTGGAACAGGACGGCCGCATGGAATCGGGCGGCCATGGTGCGGGCGGGCGCGTGACCTACGAACGCTACCTGGACCCGGCCGCCTGGAAGCATGTGGTCGACGAGGCCTTCCGCCAGGCGGAAGTCAATCTGCGGTCGGTCCCCGCCCCCGCGGGCGAGGTGCCGGTGGTGCTCGGCCCCGGCTGGCCCGGCATCCTGTTGCACGAGGCGATCGGCCACGGGCTCGAAGGCGACTTCAACCGCAAGAAGACGTCGGTGTTCTCGGGCCTGATGGGCCAGCGCGTGGCGGCCCCGGGCGTCACCGTGGTCGACGACGGCACCATCGCCGACCGCCGCGGCAGCCTCACCATCGACGACGAGGGCACCCCCGCCGAGAACACGGTGCTGATCGAGGACGGCATCCTCAAGGGCTACATGCAGGACCGCACCAACGCGCGCCTCATGGGCATGGCGCCCACGGGCAACGGGCGGCGCGAAAGCTACGCCCACCAGCCGCTGCCGCGCATGACCAACACCTACATGCCGGCGGGCGACAGGGACCCGAAGGAAATCCTCGCCTCGGTGAAGAAGGGGATCTACGCCGTCTCGTTCGGCGGCGGCCAGGTCGACATAACCTCCGGCAAGTTCGTGTTCTCCTGCACCGAGGCCTACGAGATTACGGGCGGCAGGATCGGCCGGCCCCTCAAGGGCGCGACCCTGATCGGCGACGGCAAGGAGGTGCTGACCCGCGTCGCCATGGTCGGCAACGACATGGAGATGGACCCCGGCATCGGCACCTGCGGCAAGGACGGCCAGGGCGTGCCGGTGGGCGTGGGGCAGCCGACGCTGCTCATCGACCGGCTTACCGTCGGGGGGACAGGGGCGTAATTTTAGATTGCCAATGGGTTGTGTTTAAGCACGCGATATAGAGCGCGCAGAGATAAAGTATGTCCCCGGACTACAAGCCCGGGGACATCTTAGTTAAGCGGCATTCCTCCATGCATTGATCAGCGATTCGCTATCAACCAGAAGGCGGGTCCATGCGGCATCACTCGCCTCAATCACGAGAAGCAAGTCTTCGCTGCCCATGATCGTCCGCAATCGGTCACGAAGCTGTACAGATGAACCCTGGTACTGAACGTACCACACAGTTTCCAGCACACGCCCATGCACAGGGCAGATACCCTTGATATGGTCATCCATATCCTGGTGCGTCGGATGTGAACCATTGAGGTCGTAGGTTACAAAAAAGTTAGCCATGACGTTTAGACTCCTATGTCATGTGCCGGGGCTACATACCCAGGCGGTTTAAGGAGACGTCGGGCTTGACACTCGGTGTACTGGGATGATTCACTCCAGCTGGTTTTGTGCCGCTCCCGCTCCCGACGTGCAGTCTTGCGGGGGCTCGCGAAAGACTATGGAGGGTCGCCGATGTGGGGCATCGAGCGACCCTTCGCCTTTCCAAGCCGTCACAATAGATTGAATTAGAAACGAGTCGGTTCGTCAAGGACCGCTTCGGCCATTTTGTGCCCGTAATTCACAGTTTCCACAAGATATACCCACTCCACACGCTGAATCAGGAAGGAATAACCTGATTTTGCCAGGGTTTGCCTGAGGTTCCGAACACTAAATATTGAATCACGCGCTCGCCGCCAGATCCTCGCCCTTGAGTGCCCGCTCGATCAGGGCGACAGTCTCGTTAACCCCGTAGAGCGCGATGAAGGAGCCCATGCGCGGGCCCTGGGACTGGCCCAGGAGAATTTCGTAGAGCGCCTTGAACCAGTCGCGCAGGTTCTCGAAGCCGTGGCGCTTGCCGACCTCGTAGACCTGGGTCTGCAGGTCCTCGGCCTCGGCCTTGGGGTCCATGGCCTTGAGCGTGTCGGCGAGGTCGCGAAGGGCCGCCCGTTCGGCCTCGCTCGGCGCGCGGTAGACCTTGGCCGGCTTGATGAAGTCCCGGTAGTAGTCGATGGCCGTCGCGACCAGGCCGTCGAGGAACGGCGCGTTCTCCGACGTCAGGTCGGGGCGGTAGCGCGAGATGAAGTGCCAAAGGACGGACTTGTCCTCGGTGCCGCACACGCCCACGAGGTTGAGCAGGATGGAATAGCCGAGCGCCGCCTGGGGCTCCGGCGGGGTGCCGGAATGGATGTGCCAGACCGGGTTGGCGAGCTGCTGGGCCGGGTCCTGGTCCGGATAGGCGGCGAGATGCGACAGGTAGTCGTCCACGTTGCGGGGGATCACGTCGAAGTACAGGCGCTTCGCCGTCTTGGGCTTCTGGAACATGAACAGCGCCAGGCTTTCCGGCGGCGCGTAGGCGAGCCATTCCTCCATGCTGAGGCCGTTGCCGCGCGACTTGGAGATCTTCTCGCCGTTCTCGTCGAGGAACAGTTCGTAGTTGAAACCGGCCGGCGGCGTGCCGCCGAGGATGCGGCAGATCGCGCCCGACAGCCGGGCCGATTCGATCAGGTCCTTGCCGTACATCTCGTAGTCGACGCCGAACGCGGCCCAGCGCATGGCCCAGTCGACGCGCCACTGCAGCTTGCAGTGCCCGCCGGTCACGGGATGCTCGAACGGATCGCCCACCGGGTCGCCCGTGGGCGGGTCGACCTCCTGGAACACGGCGATGCCGTCGGCGACCCGGGCCTCCTTCACCATCACGTGGTGAAGGACCTGCCTGCGCTCGATCGCGAGGCGGTCGTCGTAGCGCGTGACGACGGGCAGGAACGGACAATAGGTCTTGCGCCGGACCTCGCCCAGGGTCGGCGTGACGACCTTGCGCACGTCGGCCTCGCGCTCCAGGCAGCGCACCAGAACGTCGTCGAACGCACCCGAGGCGTAGGTCTCCGTGGCGCTCTTGAAGTCGTAGTCGAAGCCGAATTCGTCGAGGAAGGCACACAGCTTCTTGTTGTTGTGGCGGGCGAAGCTTTCATAGGCGCCGAACGGATCGGGAATGGCCGACAGCGGCGAGCCGTTGCGGCGGATCACGCCGTCGGCGTCCTTTTCCTCGGAATACTCGCGCAGCATGTCCTGGTTGGGCAGGTTGTCGGGCACCTTCCTGAGCCCGTCCATGTCGTCGGAAAAGGCGAACAGTTTGGTCGGCATGTCGGTCAGCGTGGCGAACGCATGGCGCACCATGGTCGTGCGCGCGACCTCGCCGAAGGTGCCGATGTGCGGCAGGCCCGAGGGGCCGTAGCCCGTTTCGAACAGCACGTAGCCTTTTTCCGGAACCTTGCCCTTGAGCCGCTTCAGAAGGTCGCGGGCCTCGGCGAAGGGCCAGGCGTTGGTGGTTTCGGCAAGGGTACGCAGATCGGTCATGGTCGGGCCTTCTCGGGCGAAAACGGAGCCGGAACCTACCGCCGCGACGGCCCGAGAGCAAGGGCGCCGGGCTAGTACGCATACTCCGTGAACACGGGGTCGATGTTGCCCTTCCAGCGGCGCTCGTAGGCGACCAGCAGTTCCTCGGCCTGGGTCAGGCCCGAATCGCAGATGTGGTACATGGGCTGCAGGAAGTGGCTTTCGTCCAGGCCCACGGCGTCGAGCCGGGCGCGGTTCTTCAGCCCCAGGCGGGCGATGCACAAGGCCTCGCAGGCGATCTCCTTGACCTGGCGGTCGCGGAACGGGGTCTTGAGCGCGGTCCGGGGCACGTCGCGGCGCATGGCCTCGCGCTCCTCCGCGGTCCAGTCCTTGACGAGGTCCCAGGCGGCGTCGCGGGCCTGCGTGTCGTACAGCAGCCCGACCCAGAACGCCGACAGCGCACACAGCCTGGCCCAGGGCCCGCCGTCGGCGCCGCGCATTTCCAGGAATGTCTTGAGCCGCACCTCGGGAAACGCGGTGGTCAGGTGGTCCTCCCAGTCCTTCATGGTCGGCAGTTCGCCCGGCAGGGCCGGCAGCCTGCCCGCCATGAAGTCGCGGAACGACTGCCCCGCGGCGTTGATGTAGGCGCCGTCGCGGTAGACGAAGTACATGGGCACGTCGAGCATGTAGTCGACGTAGCGCTCGAACCCGAAGCCGTCCTCGAACACGAAGGGCAGGGTGCCGCAGCGGTCCGGATCGACGTCGGTCCAGATGTGCGAGCGGTAGGACAGATATCCGTTGGGCTTGCCCTCGCGGAACGGCGAGTTGGCCCACAGCGCCGTGGCGATGGGCTGCAGCGCCAGCGCGATGCGGAACATCTGGCGCATGACGTCTTCGGACGGGAAATCCAGGTTGACCTGCACGGTGCAGGTCGACTGCATCATGTGCAGGCCGAGCGAGCCCCGCGTCGGCATGTATTCCCGCATGATGGCGTAGCGGCCCTTGGGCATCCAGGGCATGTCCTCGATCGGCCATTTGGGGTTGTAGCCAAGACCCAGGAACCCGATGCCCAGTTCGCCGGCCACGGTCTTGACCTGCTTCAGGTGCTGGGTCACCTCGCCGCAGGTCTGGTGGATGGTCTCGAGCGGCGCGCCCGACAGTTCCAGCTGCCCCGCCGGCTCCAGCGAGATCGAGCTGCGGTCGGGCTTGGACAGCGCGATGACGTTGCCCTTTTCCAGGACCGGCTGCCAGCCGAAGCGGGTCAATGCCTCCAGCATCTGGCGCACGCCCGGTGTGCCGTCGTAGGTCAGCGGGCGCAGGGTCTTCAGGTCGTAGGCGAATTTCTCGTGCTCGGTGCCGATGCGCCATTCGCGTTCGGGCTTGCATCCCGCCGCCAGGTATTCGACCAGGGCCGCCTTGTCGGTGACCGGGTGGGATTTGGGGGAACTGTCATTGGCCATGGCCGGATCTTTCGTCGTTGGAGGGGCGGCGCCGGGAAGGACGACACCGTACCTATATCTGGTCATTTCCAGTCGCCCGCAACCGCCTGCCACACCGCAAGGGCGGCAAGGCAGGCCGTTTCGGCGCGCAGGATGCGGGGACCCAGCATAACCGGGATGATGAAGGGAAGCTTAGCAAACCTGTCAAGCTCCCGCGCCTGAAAGCCGCCTTCGGGACCGACCAAAAATCCGACCGCGCCGCCCGCCGCGTTTTCGCCCGCCCGCGCCGCCGCCGCAAGCGGCCGGCCGCCGCCCGTTTCGTCCAGCACGAACAGGCGGCGCCGCTCGGGCCAGGCCGCGAGAAGGGCTTCCAGGTCCGCCATGTCGTCCACTTGCGGAACGGACAGGCGCTCGCACTGCTCCGCCGCCTCGACGGCGGTGGCACGCAGGCGCTCGGTGTTGAGGCGCGCGGTCTGGCTGTTGGCCGTGGCGACGGGCATCAGGCGCGAGGCCCCCAGTTCCGTCGCCTTCTGGACGATGAAGTCGGTGCCCGTCTTCTTCACCGGCGCGAAGGCGAGCCAGGGTCCCGGCGCCTCTGCCTGGTCCCGAAGCTTCCCGAGAACCGCCAGGCGGCAAGACCGCTTGCCCAGGTCCTCGATCTCCGCGCGCCATTCGCCGTCGCGGCCGTTGAACAGGACGACGGCGTCGCCGCGGCCCAGCCGCATGACGCGGCCCAGGTAGTGGGCCTGCTCCGGCGTCGCGTCGACGGCCGCGCCGTCACGCAAGGTTCCGTCGATGTAAAGGCGGATGCCTGCCGCCATGGCGGATTTTCCCTTCCCCTCGCCCCGGTCCGGCCCCTATTAAAGGGCATCATGGACGAGCGACAACAGGTTTCCGCCAGCGACATCCCGACGGGCGGCTGGATCGACCGCCTGGCCTGGGCGCCGCTGCGTCCCTACCTGCGGCTGGCGCGCATGGACCGGCCCATCGGCACCTGGCTGCTGCTGCTGCCCTGCTGGTGGTCGCTGGCGCTCGCTTCGGCGGGCTGGCCCGACCCCTGGTACATGATTCTGTTCGCCCTGGGCGCGCTCGTCATGCGCGGCGCCGGCTGCACGGTCAACGACATCGCCGACCGGGATTTCGACAAGCAGGTCGCCCGCACCGCCGGCCGGCCCATCGCCTCGGGGCAGGTGAGCGTCGTTCACGCCTTCGCCTTCCTGGCCCTGCAGCTCGGCATCGGTCTCGTCGTGCTGCTGCAGTTCAACGCCTACACCGTGGTCCTGGCGGCGGCGTCGCTGGCCCTGGTGGCGATCTATCCGTTCGCCAAGCGGGTCACCTACTGGCCGCAACTGGTGCTCGGCCTGACCTTCAACTGGGGCGCCCTGGTCGGCTGGTCGGCGGTCACGGGCGGCCTCGCCGCGCCCGCCGTCGTCCTTTACGCCGCGGGCGTCCTGTGGACGCTCGGCTACGACACCATCTACGCCCACCAGGACAAGGAGGACGACGTGCTGATCGGCGTGAAGTCGACGGCCTTGAAGTTCGGCGACGCGACCAGGTCCTGGCTGTGGGCCTTCTACGGCGGGACCGTGGCCCTGCTGGCGGCCGCCGGCCACCTCGCGGGCCTGCACGGGGCCTACTATGCCGGACTGGCGGCCGGTGCCCTGCATCTCGCCTGGCAGGTGCGCGGCCTCGATCTCGATGACGCCAAGGTCTGCCTGGCGCGCTTCAAGTCGAACCGCGACCTCGGGCTGATCGTTCTGGTCGCCATCATCGCGGGCCGCCTGCTGGCGGCGCCGGCGGGCTGACCTCCGTCCGTCCCTTTCCGCACAGCGCCCCCTCGCCCTCGACCAGGGCGGCGGCGATGAGGGCGGGCCAGCCGCCGCGCGCCAGGACATCGCAGGCCTGCGATTTCAATTCGATTCTGTAATGAATTGCCGCGGCCCCCAGCACATAGACCGCCAGCAACAGCAGGGTCACGGACAGCGGCGGGCGGGCCCGCGTCGGCAACGGCACGACCCGCTTGAAGCGCCCGGCCCCCAAGGCCGCGCGGTCGAGGGTGCCGGCCTCGGCCTCGTCGAGCACCCGGCGCGCGAAATGGCGGGCCCAGTGGGGCGTGCCCTGGTCGAACAGGAAGGCGACGAAGGCGGGCTCCAGTTCGCCGTTCCGGGGCGGGCGGCCCCACCAGCGTTCGAAGGCGAGTTGGAAAAGGTCGTATTCGCTCAGGTTCAGGATCGCCGCGGCGGCGCGCACGGCGCGGGCGTCATCGTTTTCCGGTTCCGTGACAAGGGCCATGACGGGCTTTTTCGCTCCGGTGCCGGCCGGGGCTCTCCATCGTCCCCATCATACACCACCCGGCCGCCGCCTGCCCAACCGGCGGTAGAGCTGCCAGGGAGTAAACACCCAGGGCTCCCGCAGGCCGAGCACGCGCTTCGCCGCCTCGACGCAGGTATAGGGCCGCCAGGCGAGCGCCCGCGGCGGCGGCACGCGGGGACGCGCCAGGCGCACGCGGCAGCCCTGGCCGCGGAACACCCGCAGGAGGCCCAGCAGCGGATAGGCCCCGATGACCGATGCCAAGGTGTAATGCGCCATGGGGTCGTAATAAAGCCACTGCCCGCGCGTGCGCAGCAGCACGAAACAATGGCGGAACCCGGGCCGCAGCACCCGCAGCCAGGGCAAGGTGGCCCGGCCGGTAAAGGCCACCACGGCCAGGTCCGGCCCGGCCACGGGCGCCGCCTCGCCGGTCACGCCAGGATGCCTTTCCTGCGCAGGACGGTCGCCATGCGGTCGAGGGCCTCGTCCCACAGGCGGGCCGCCTGGGCTTCGTCGCCGACGCGGGCATCGGGCGCGCGTTCCCGGACGCCGAAGTCCAGCAGCGTGCGCAAATGCAGCAGCCGCAGCACCCCGGCCCGCACCAGCGTCAATGCCGCCAGGTACACGTCGTCGGCCTCGCAGGGGCGGACCATGCCGCCCCCGGCCTCGAACCGTCGGCCGTCGCGACGCGCCTTATGGGCGCGGATGAACCAGAACCAGGCTTCCTCGGCCGTCTCGAAGGGCCGGGCCGCGCCGCCGGGAAGGGGCCGCGGGATGTAGCGTTTGCGTTTCACGGGAAGGCGCGCTCCTTGTCGCCGGACACATTGGAACATTTAGAGAACAAATACAGATACGCGCCTTGAAATTCCCATGTCAATTATTTTTTAGGCTATAAATCCTATATCTGTCCTTTCAATCGGGATATCCGGCCCGTCCCTGCGGTTCCGCCCGTACCGCGGCGCATGGCCGCCCCGGTCGATTCGCTATGGAAATTTTCGCCAGATTGTAAGACAATGTTCCCATGTTACGGCATTCTAGCGTATGGCATGCGGTGGACCGGCTGGCGCGCGAGCACGGCCTGTCGACCTCGGGCCTCGCCCGCAAGGCCGGGCTCGACCCCACCACCTTCAACAAGAGCAAGCGGACGACCCGCGACGGCAAGCTGCGCTGGCCGTCGACGGAGAGCATCGCCAAGATCCTGCAGGCCACGGGGGCCAGTCTGTCGGAATGGGTGTCCTACGTGGACGAGACGGAGGGCGGCGGCGTCTACCGCAACATTCCGCTGATCGGTTTCGCCCAGGCGGGCAATTCGGGCTTCTTCGACGACGCCGGCTATCCCGTGGGCGGCAGCTGGGACGAAATCCCCTTCCCCGGCCTGAACGACCCCAACGCCTTCGCCCTGGAAATCAACGGCGACAGCATGGAGCCCGTGTTCCGCGACGGCGACACCATCATCGTCGCCCCCCATGCCTCGGTGCGCCGCGGCGACCGGGTCGTGGTCAAGACCACCGAGGGCGAGGTCATGGCCAAGGTGCTGATCCGCCGCACGGCGCGGCACATCGACCTGCAGTCCCTCAACCCGGTCCACGAGGACCGCTCGCTCGAGCTTTCCCAGGTCGAATGGATCTCCCGCATCGTCTGGGCCAGCCAATAGGCGGCCGGCCCTTTCTTTTTCTTTCGATCGCTATTTCCAGATCGGCTTGCCCGAACCGGGCAGGCCGTAATCGGCCCATTTGCGCGTGACCTCGTCGATCACGTCATCCGACATGCGGATCTTGCGGCCCCAGTCGCGCCGCGTTTCCGCGCCCATCTTGGCCGTCGCGTCGATCCCCATCTTGCTGCCCAGGCCCGCCTCGGGCGAGGCGAAATCCAGGTAGTCGATGGGCGTGTTCTCGATCATCGTCACGTCGCGCGCCGGATCGACGTTGGTCGAGACCGCCCACACCACGTCCTTCCAGTCGCGCGCGTCGATGTCGGCGTCCACGACGATCACGAACTTGGTATAGGTGAACTGCCGCAGGTAGGACCACACGCCCATCATGATGCGCTTGGCATGCCCGGCGTAGGCCTTCTTCATGCTGACCACGGCGACGCGGTAGGAGCAGGCCTCGGGCGGCAGCCAGAAATCCACGACCTCCGGGAACTGCTGGCGGAACAGCGGCACGAAGACCTCGTTCAGGGCCTCGCCCAGGATCGCGGGCTCGTCGGGCGGGCGGCCCGTGTAGGTCGAGAGATAGATCGGATCGCGGCGCATGGTGACGGCCGAGACCGTGAACACGGGGAACGGTTCGACCGAATTGTAATAGCCCGTGTGGTCGCCGTAGGGCCCTTCGTCGCCGTAATCCTCGAGCGAGACATGGCCCTCGATGACGATCTCGGCCCCGGCCGGGACCTTCAGCGGCACGGTCTTGCAGTCGACCAGTTCGACCCGTTTGCCGCGCAGCATGCCCGCGAACTGGTATTCGGAAAGCGTATCCGGCACGGGCGTGACGGCGGCCAGGATGGTGCCCGGGTCGGCGCCGATCACGGCGGCGGCGGGCAGCGGCTCGCGCCGCGTCTCCTTCCACCGGGCGTGGTGCTGCGCGCCGCCGCGGTGCTTGAGCCAGCGCATCAGCGTGGTGTTCCGTCCGGTCACCTGCATGCGGTAGATGCCCAGGTTGAAGGCGTCGCGCCTGTCGCCGCCCTTCTGTCCCGCCTCGGGCCCCTGGGTGACGACCAGCGGCCAGGTGATGAGCGGCGCCGGCTCGCCCGGCCAGCAGGTCTGCACGGGCAGGGCCGCTAGGTCGATGTCGTCGCCGGTCAGCACGATCTCCTGGCAGGGCGCCGACGACACGGTCTTGGGCTTCATGGCGACCATGGTCTTCAGAAGCGGCAGCATCTCCATGGTCTGGCGCAGGCTTTCCGGCGGTTCCGGCTGGCGCAGAAAGGCCAGCGTCTCGCCGACCTCGCGCAGCTCGTGCGGTTCGCGCCCCATGCCCCAGGCGACGCGCTCCACCGTGCCGAACAGGTTGACCAGGACGGGCATGCCGTAGGGGCCGCCATCGGGTCGAACCGTGTTTTCGAACAGCACGGCGGGGCCGCCCTCGGCGATCAGACGGGTCTGGATTTCCGTCATCTCCAGGTCCGGCGTGACGGGGGTCTTGACGCGCACGAGGCGCCCCGCCGGCTCGAGCCGGTTGAAGATGAAATCCCTGAGCGAGGCGTAGGCCATTTGCGTGTCTCCTGGCGCGCCCGGCGGCTCCGCCGGGGCGGCCCGACGTTAGCCGCTGAATCCATTGGGCAAAAGGCGAAAATTCCCCGCCCCCGTGCGCAGACACCCGCGACCGCGTTCAGTTGTCATGGGCGGCAAAGGCGGATACCCTTTCCCGGCCGGTTCATCACATTAACACCCTGTAAAACATCGGCGGTTTAGGATTTTGCGGGGAATCCGGCCGGAATGGCCTGATTCCCCCCGGGGCACGGCGGGAAAAGACGACCTCATTGGTGCGATATGTCCGGTGACGTGAAGACCGCGGGGAGCGATGCGGCGCTGAAGAATTTTCAGCGCCTGATCGACGTCGGCATCGCGCTCTCGGCGGAACGCGACACCAACCGGCTGATGGAAAAGATCCTTCTGGAAGCCAAGGACCTGACCGACGCCGACGGCGGAACCCTTTACATCAAGACCGACGACGACGCGCTGAAGTTCGAGATCATGCGCACGGACTCGCTGAAGATCGCGCTGGGCGGCACCACGGGGAAGGACATCACCTTCCCGCCGATCCGCATGTACGATCCGGAAACCGGCCAGCCGAACCAGAAGAACATCGCCAGCTACTGCGCCCTGACCGGCGAATCGATCAACATCAGGGACGCCTACGAGGCCGAGCACTTCGACTTTTCCGGCACCAAGAAGTTCGACGAGGGCACCGGCTACCGGTCCAAGTCGTTCCTGACCGTGCCGCTGAAGAACAGCCAGGACGAGATCATCGGCGTGATCCAGCTGCTCAACGCCACGGACAAGGCGACGGGCGAGGTCATCGAGTTCTCGAAGGAGATTCAGCCGCTGGTCGAGGCGCTCGCCTCCCAGGCCGCCGTGGCGCTCGACAACCAGCAATTGCTGGACGGCCAGCGCCGGCTGCTCGAGAGCTTCATCGAACTGATCGCGTCGGCCATCGACGCCAAGTCGCCCTATACCGGCGGCCACTGCCAGCGCGTGCCCGAGCTGACCAAGATGCTGGCCAAGGCCGCCTGCGACGACCACGAGGGGCCGTTCAAGGATTTCGAGCTGACCGAGGAGCAGTGGTACGAACTGCACATCGGGGCGTGGCTGCATGACTGCGGCAAGGTGACGACGCCGGAATACGTGGTCGACAAGGCGGTCAAGCTGGAAACCATCTACAACCGCATCCACGAGATCCGCATGCGTTTCGAGGTGATGAAGCGCGAGGCCGAGGTCGAATACTACAAGGCGCTGGCCGAAGGCGGGGGCGATCCGGCGGAATTGAAGGCGGCCCTGGACGAGCGGCTTGCCAAGCTGGACGACGACTACGAATTCGTCGCGCGGGCCAACGTGGGCGACGAATTCATGGCGCCCGAGCACCAGGAGCGCATCCGCGAGATCGGCAAGATGCAATGGACCCGCACGCTGGACGACCGTCTGGGATTGTCCTTCGACGAGCGCAAGCGCAAGGACCGCACGCCGCCCAAGCCCCTGCCCGCCAAGGAAGACCTGCTTGAGGACCGCGAGGACCACGTCGTCTACCGCGACGCGCTGGAGCCGGCCGCCCAGCCCGACAACCCGTTCGGGTTCAAGCTGAACATCCCCGAGCACAAATACAACTTCGGCGAAATCTACAACCTGTGCATCGCCCGCGGCACGCTGACCGAGGAAGAGCGGTTCAAGATCAACGACCACATCGTGCAGACCATCATCATGCTGGAGCAGCTGCCGTTCCCGAAGCACCTGAAACGGGTGCCGGAATACGCGGGCGGCCACCACGAAAAGATGGACGGCACGGGATATCCGCGGAAGCTGACGGAACGGGAAATGTCGGTCCCGGCGCGCATCATGGCGATCGCCGACATCTTCGAGGCGCTGACCGCCGCCGACCGCCCCTACAAGGACCCCAAGAAGCTGTCGGACAGCATCAAGATCATGTCCTTCATGAAGAAGGACGCGCATATCGACGGCGAGCTGTTCAAGCTGTTCCTGACGTCGGGCGTGTACAAGGAATACGCCGACCGCTTCCTGGAGCCCTACCAGATCGACGACGTGGACATCGCCAAATACCTTGAATAAGCCGCCGCCCGCCCCCGACCGTCCGCGCCGTCCCCGCTCCGTCACCCGGGCGCTGGCCTATCCCTACGACGTTCCCGACCGCTCGTTCGTCATCCACGCGGGCGACGTCCGCCCGGTGGCGCGCGACGCCGATCTCGGCGATCTTTCGGGCCGCACGCCGGTGATCGCCTGCGGCTCCAACCAGTCGCCGTCGGCGCTGAGCTGGAAATTCGCCATGCCCGAGGACGGCGCGGTGCCCGTGGTCCGGGTCCGCCTGAACGATTTCGACAGCGTCTATTCGGCCCATTTCGCGGGCTACGGGTCGATCCCGGCGACCCTGCATCCGGCGCCGGGAACGACGGTGACCCTGTTCGTCAACTGGTTGACCGACACGCAGCTTACCCGGATGCACATGACGGAGACGGGGCGCGGCAACTACGTCTACGGCGAACTGGCGGACCTGCGGATGGAGGCCGAGTTCGGCCCCGCCGTGACTCGCGCCGGGGCCTACATCGGCGCCCGCGGGGCGCTCGCCATCGACGGGCGGCCGGTGCCGCTCGCCGAAATCCCGGCCACGGGCCGCGGCCATCCCGCCCTTCGCCAGCGCGACCTGATCGAACGCCTGCTGTCCCTTCATGCCCTCGCCGACACGGTCGAGGCGTTCATCCAGCGCAACATCGACGACGAGGACGAGCGTGCCCGCCGCCAGGAGATGCTGCGCGCACGGGCCCTGCCCTTCGACTATCCCGCCTTCCGCCCCATGGCATAGAACGGGCGGCGCGAATCGGCGGCGCCGACCGGGCCGTCTCGGAACGGCGCGGCGCCACGGGCCGTCCCGCCGCGTTGCGCCGCAGGCAAGCCCTTGGGCCAATCCCCTGTCCAAACGCGGCCCGGACGGGTACCTTTTTCCGCCATGGAACAGTTTCTGTCGGACATTTCGTTGATCCGCGACGGGCTTCTCGACGCGACCGCGAACCTGTGGGCGCCGCTGACGGAAACCGTCGCCACCATGCCGACCTGGGCGCTGGCCGCAGCCGGGGCGGGCGCCCTGGCGCTGGTCGCCGTGCTGGTGCTGGGCGGCAGGCGGCTGCGCGGCGGCGAACGCCTCGACCGGCCCGAGCCGACGCTGCGCGCGCAATCGGCGGCGGACGATTCCCCCACCCCGCCTCCCATGGACCCCGTGCCCCTGCCCGACACGCCGGAGATCCAGGGCCTGGCCGACCTGCTGGCGGCCCGCGGCCTGGAGGGCCAGGCGCGGGACGGGCGGCTGCGGTCCTTCGCCGGCGAACTGGACGATCTGCGCGCGCGCCTCGGCACCGTCAGCGCCGGCTCGGCGGCCGCCGCCAAGCTTCTCAACGAGGCGCGGGGCGCCATCGCCTCGGGCGACATCGTCCGCGGCACCAACCTTCTGGTGCGCGCCGCCGAGGAGGAGGACACCACCGGCCACAAGCATGCCTGGACCGCCGACGTGCACGGCCGCGCGGCGGCGCTGACGCGTCTGGTGGCGGGCGACCTGATGTCCGCGCGCGGCGACGCGGAAGAGGCCGCGACCCTTTACGGCCTCGCCGCCGAGGCCGCGCCGGACGACGACAGGGAACTGCGCGTCGAATGCCTCGCCCGCCTGGGGGCCCTGGCCCACGGGCGGGAGGACTACCAGGCCGCGCGCAGGCATTTCACGGCCGCCCTCGATGTCCTTGAGGCGGCCCAGGCGGGCGCCCACCCCGACCTGGGCGGCATTCTCAACAATCTGGGCCTGGCCTGCGACCTGGCGGGCGACGCCCGGTCGGCGGAACAGTATTACCAGCGCGCCCTGACCGCCGACGAGGCCGCCTGGGGCGACGACCACCTGAACGTGGCCGCCGTGCTCAACAACCTGGGCCTCCATTACCGGCGCCGCGGCAAGACCCAGGCGGCCGAGCCCCTGTTCCGCCGCGCCGTCGCCATCAAGGAGAAGCGCCTGATGCCGGGCGACGCCTCGCTCGCCCTCAGCCAGGTCAACCTGGCGGCGGCGCTGCGCGCGCTGGGGCGCGAGGAGGACGCCCAGGACCTGGAACGCAAGGCCGGCCTGCCGCCGCCGGAGCCGGAGGCGGCCGAGACGGATTCCGAGACCGGCGCCGGAGAGGAAGGCCCCGTCGAGCCTCCGCCCGACCCCGACGCGGACGGAATTCCGGAGGAAACCTACGGGGACATCGCCGATCCGGACGGCCGACCCGTGTCCGCCGGTTGACGCGGCGTCAACCTTTTCCCCCACTGGGAAACCTGTATAGTCGGCCCTCTTTCCCGCCCGGAGGCCATGACCAGCCGGGAAAGGGACGAACCATGCCGCCGGCAATGGCGCCGGCGGTCGCTCGAAGGCAAGGACCAAGCGAATGCCCAACTTGACCGACACCACCGAAAAGACCGGCATCATGATCTGCGGCCACGGCAGCCGCGACCAGGGGGCCGTCGACGAGTTCGGCGCCCTGGCGGGCCATCTGGCCAGGCGGTTCCCCGAATACGAGGTCGAGAGCGGATTCCTGGAATTCGCCACGCCCGTGATCCGCACGGGGCTCGACAAGCTGAAGGACAAGGGTGTCAGGCGCATCGTCTGCGTGCCGGGCATGCTGTTCGCGGCGGGCCACGTGAAGAACGACCTGCCGTCGGAGATCAACGCCTTCGCCCACGCGCATCCTGACCTCGACGTGCGCTTCGGGCGCGAACTGGCGATCGACGCCAGGCTGCTGCGCGCCGCCCGCATCCGCATCGAGGAGGCGGAGGCGCAGGCCAACGCGGCGCACGGCGAGGTCGCCCGCGCGGACACGCTTCTGATGGTGGTCGGACGCGGCACCAACGACCCCGACGCCAATTCCAACGTCAACAAGGTCGCGCGCATGCTGTGGGAAGGCATGGACTTCGGCTGGGCCGAGGTCAGCTATTCCGGCGTCGCCTATCCGCTTGTCGACGCGGGCCTGAACAAGGCGGTCCGCCTCGGCTTCAGGCGCGTCATCGTGTTCCCCTACTTCCTGTTCACGGGTATCCTGGTCAATCGCATCTACCGCTGGGCCGACGACTGCGCGGCGGCCCATCCCGGGATCGAGATCGTCAAGGCCAGCTATCTGAACGACCATGCGGACCTGATCGACTGCTTCGCCGAACGGGTCGAGGAAGCGCTCAACGGCGACAACCGGATGAACTGCCTGCTGTGCAAGTATCGCGAACGGATCGTCGGCTACGAGGACGACCACGGCGCGCCGCAGGTCGGCCACCACCACCACGTGGTCGGCGTCGGCACGGACGGCCATGGGGCAGCGGACCGCGGCGTGCATCACGGCAAGCACGGCCATCACCACCACCATGGCCATTCCCACGATCACGGTCATGGCGACGGGCACGAACACCCGCATACCCACGACGCCGAAGCCTGAGCGCCGGAGGCCGCGTCCGATGTTCGACTACGTCCGCGACCCGGCGGAGATCTATCGCCGGTCCTTCGCCGCCATCGAGGCGGAGGCGGACCTTGCGCGCTTTGCCGGCGCCGAGCGGACCCTTGCGGTCCGCCTGATCCACGCCTGCGGCATGACCGACATCGCGGCGGACCTGGTCCTGTCCGGCGGACCGGCCGAAGCCGGGGCGGCGGCCCTGCAGGCGGGAGCACCCGTCCTGGCCGACGCCGAGATGGTCGCCCGCGGCGTCATCGCCTCGCGGCTTCCCGCCGGCAACCGGATCGTCTGCACCCTGAACGACGCGGGCGTCGCCGAGCGCGCAAGGGAATCAGGCACCACGCGGTCGGCCGCCGCCGTCGACGCCTGGATCCCGCACCTGGCGGGCGCCGTGGTCGCCGTCGGCAACGCGCCGACGGCGCTCTACCGCCTGTTGGAACTGCTCGCCGAAGGGGCGCCCCGCCCGGCGGTGATCCTGGGCTTTCCCGTGGGCTTCATCGGCGCCGCGGAATCCAAGCGGGCGCTGATCGACCATGCGGGCGGCATCCCCTTCGCCACCCTGACCGGCCGGCGCGGCGGCAGCGCGCTCGCCGCGGCCGGGGTCAACGCCCTGCCCCCGAGCCCGGAGCAGACCGATGGATAGATGGCTTGCCGTGGTCGGCATCGGCGAGGACGGGCTGGACGGCCTGGGTGCGCGCGCCCGCGCGCTTATCGACCGGGCCGAGCTCCTGGTCGGCGGCGAGCGCCATCTCGGCAAGCTGGCCCGGGATGGCCGCCCGCGCGTGACCTGGGGCGACGGCATGGGAGCCGGGGTCGAGGCCATCGCGGCGCAGGCGGGCAAGCGGGTCTGCGTGCTGGCCTCGGGCGATCCCTTGAACTTCGGGATCGGCCGGAAACTCGTCGCCCGCTTCGGCATCGACGCCATGGAGATCCTGCCCGCCCCCGGCGCGTTCGCCCTGTTGGCCGCGCGCATGGGCTGGTCGCTCGCCGACGGCACGGTGCGCACCATGAGCTGCCATGCCTTCCCGGTCGAGGTCCTCAACCGCCACCTGCTGCCGGGCCTGCGCCTGTTGATCCTGGCGCGCGACGGAGAGACCCCCGGGCAGGCGGCCGAACTTCTGTGCAAACGCGGCTTCGACGAAAGCCCCATGACCGTGTTCGAGCACATGGGCGGGCCCGACGAAGGACGCTTCGACACGGTCGCCGGGGAATGGGAGGGCCGCCGCGTGAAGGACCTGAACGTCATCGCCTTTCACCTGCGGCCGAGCCCCGGCGCGACATTCTGGCCTGAAGCACCCGGCCTGCCGGAAGCGGCCTTTCGCCACGACGGCAAGATCACCAAGCGCGAGGTGCGCGCGGCGACCCTGGCCCGCCTGCAGCCCCTGCCGGGGCAGCTGCTGTGGGACGTGGGCGCCGGATCCGGCGCGGTCGCGATCGAGTGGCTGCGCGCGGCGGCGGGAAGCGCCGCCGTGGCGATCGAGCGCGACCCCGCCCGCTTCGACGACATCGAAGCCAATGCGAAAGACCTGGGCGTGCCGCACCTTCGCCTCGTGAGGGGCGAGGCACCCGCGTGTTTCGCGGACCTGGGACCCGCCCCCGACGCCGTGTTCGTCGGCGGCGGCCTGTCGCGGGCGGGCGTGATCGAAGGCGCGGCGGCGGCGCTGAAGCCCGGCGGGCGTCTGGTCGCCAACGGCGTGACGCTGGAGGCCCAGGAGACGCTGATCCGCCACCACCGCGAACGCGGCGGCGACCTTGCCCGCATCGCCGTCGCCCGCGCGGACGCCGTCGGCGACCTTACGGGCCTGCGGCCCCTGATGGACGTGCTGCAATGGGCATGGGTGAAACCGTGACGTCGCCCGGAACACTCTACGGTGTCGGCGTCGGGCCGGGCGACCCGGACCTGCTGACGCTGAAGGCCGTCAAGGTCATCGCCCAAGCTCCCGTCATCGCCTATCCGGCGGCCGAGGGGGCGGACAGTCTGGCCCGCGCCATCGCGGCGCCCCATATCCCGGCGGGCAGGACCGAGATCGCCGTCGTAACGCCCATGGTGCCGGGCCGCTTTCCCGCCAACGACCTCTACGATTCCTATGCGACGGAGATCGCGGGCCACCTTGCCGCCGGCCGCGACGTCGCCATCCTGTGCGAGGGCGATCCGTTCCTCTACGGCTCGTTCATGTACCTGTTCCTGCGCCTGGCCGAGGATTTCCCGACCGAGGTCGTGCCGGGCGTGTCGTCGCTCGCCGCCTGTGCCGCCGTGGCGGGCGCCCCCCTGGTGTCGCGCAACCAGGTTCTGACCGTGATCCCGGGCCCCCTCGACGCGGCGGAACTGGAAACCCGCCTGGCCGGATCGGAGGCCGCCGCCATCATGAAGGTCGGCCGCCACCTGCCCAAGGTGCGGGCGGTGATCGCCAAGCTGGGCCGGCTCGACCGCGCGCAATACGTGGAGCACGCGACCATGGCGAACCAGAAGGTGCTGCCGCTTGCCAAGGCGCCCGACACCGCCCCCTATTTCTCCATGATCCTGGTGCGCTCGCCGGAAGAGGTCGAGGTCCTGGAGGACCGGTCATGACCGCGTCCGCCAAGCCGCCGGTGCTCCTGGCCGTGACCGAGCCGGGCGCGGCCCTCGCCCGCCGCCTGCAACGCGCCGTGCCGGGCGCCCTGGTCCACGGCCGGGTCGGCCGCGTCGCCGAGGCCGACGATTTCTTCGCCGAGACCACGGCCCACGCGGCGCGCCTGTTCGCGGCCGGGCATCCGGTGATCGGCGTGTTCGCCTCGGGCATCCTGATCCGCGCCCTCGCCCCGCTGCTGGCCGACAAGGTTGCCGAGCCCCCGGTCCTCGCCGTGGCCGAGGACGCGAGCGCCGTGGTGCCGCTACTGGGCGGACACTCGGGGGCCAACGCGCTGGCCCGCGAGATCGCCAGGGAACTGGGCATCGCCGCCGCCGTCACCACAACGGGCGACCTGCGCCACGGCATCGGCGTGGACGACCCCCCCGCGGGCTGGACCGTCGCCAACCGCAAGAAATCGCTGGCCGTCGCCGCCGCCCTGCTTGCCGGGGAGCCCGTGCGCCTGACCGTCGAGGCCGGGGACGCGGGCTGGCTCGAGGACGCGGGCCTGCCCGTCGATCCCGCCGCCGGGCCGGGCATCCTGGTCACCGACCGCGCCCCCGGCGACACCGAGGACCTTGTCCTGCATCCGCCGGTGCTGGCCGTCGGCGTCGGCTGCGAACGGGACGCCGGTCCCGCCGAGGTTCAAAACCTCGTCATCGAGACCCTGGCGAAGCATGGCCTGGCGCCCGGCGCCGTCGCCTGCGTCGCCTCGATCGACGTGAAGATGGACGAGGCCGCCGTGAACGACCTGGGCAACGCATTGGGTGCACCCGTGCGGTTCTTCGACGCGGGCCGGCTGGAGGCGGAGACCCCGCGCCTCGCCCATCCGTCGGAGGTCGTGTTCAAGGAGGTCGGCTGCCACGGCGTCGCCGAAGGGGCGGCGCTGGCCGCCGCCGGACCGGACGGCCAACTGATCGTCGCCAAGACGAAATCGGCCCGCGCCACCTGCGCCGTCGCGCGGGCGGCCCAAAACATCGACGCCGGTTCCGTGGGCCGGGCACGGGGGCGGCTGACCGTCGTCGGCACCGGACCGGGCACGCCCCTGTGGCGCACGCCCGCCGTCAGCCGCGCCGTGGCGGAAGCGACGGACCTGGTCGGCTACGGCCTTTACCTGGGCCTGCTGGGGCCGGCGGCCGAAGGCAAAGCGCTCCATTCGTCGGACCTGTCGGAGGAAGAGGCGCGGGCGCGCACGGCCCTCGACCTGGCGGCGGAGGGAAAACGGGTTGCCCTGGTGTGTTCCGGCGACCCGGGCGTCTACGCCCTGGCGACGCTGGTGGTCGAGCTGATCGACCGCGCCGACGACCCGCGCTGGAACCGCGTCGCCGTCGACATCGAGCCCGGGGTCAGCGCCCTGCAGGCCGCCGCCGCGCGGGCAGGGGCGCCCCTGGGCCATGATTTCTGCGCCGTGTCCCTGTCGGACCTGCTGACGCCCTGGGAGGTCATCGAGAAGCGCCTGACCGCCGCCGCCGAGGGCGATTTCGTCATGGCCCTCTACAACCCCGTGTCGCGGCGCCGGCGCTGGCAGCTGGAGAAAGCGCGCGACATCCTGCTCGCCCACCGCCCGGCAGAGACGCCGGTGATCCTGGCCCGCAACCTGGGTCGCGACGGCGAGCGGGTCGATGTCATCGAACTCACGGACCTGCACGCCGACAGGGTCGACATGCTGACCCTGGTGATGATCGGCTCAAGCGATACCCGCGCCGTCACGCGCGGCACGCGGCGCTGGGTCTATACGCCGCGCGGCTACGCCGGGAAGATGGGGAAACGGGAGACCGGCACATGACCGTCCACTTCATCGGCGCCGGACCGGGCGCGCCCGACCTGATCACCGTGCGCGGGCTCAATCTGATCCGGACGTCGCCGGTGGTGCTGTACGCGGGATCACTGGTCCCGGCCGAGGTGGTGGCCGAGGCGCCCGAGGGGGCGCGGGTGATCGACACGGCGCCCCTGACCCTGGACGAAATCGTCGCCGAGATGGCGGCCGCCCACGCGGCGGGACAGGACGTCGCCCGCGTCCATTCGGGCGATCCGTCGCTCTATGGCGCCATCGCCGAGCAGATGCGCCGGCTCGACGCCCTGGGGATCGCCTACGACGTGACGCCGGGCGTGCCCGCCTTCGCCGCCGCCGCCGCCGCGCTCAAGCGCGAACTGACGCTGCCGCAGGTCAGCCAGACCGTGATCCTGACGCGCACGGCGGTGCGCGCCTCGGAAATGCCCGAGGGCGAGGACCTGGAAACCCTGGGACGCAGCGGCGCGACCCTGGCCGTCCACCTGTCGGTCAACAACCTTGCCAAGGTCGTGCGGGAACTGACGCCGCATTACGGCGCGGACTGCCCCGTGGTCGTCGCCTACCGGGTTTCCTGGCCCGACCAGCAGGTGGTCGAGGGCACGCTGGCCGACATCCGCGGCAAGGTGAAGGCGGCCGGGTTCACCCGCACGGCCCTGATCCTGGTGGGCCGGGCGCTGGGCGAAGCGGCGTTCGACGATTCGGCGCTCTACGCCGCCGGTCACCATCACGTGCTGCGCCCCAGGAAGGCCTGAGCCTCCTTACAACCTGTCCAGCCAGGCGAGGGCGACCTCGACCGTCTCCGCACGGGGCGGCGGCGGCGGCGGCGGCGGATCGATGAGGATCACGCTGATCCCGAGGTCCAGCGCCGCGTCCACCTTGGCGCGCGAGGCGTCGCCG
>PFFW01000148.1:0-921 GCA_002781745.1 Rhodospirillales bacterium CG15_BIG_FIL_POST_REV_8_21_14_020_66_15 | reverse complement strand
GTGGACCAGCGGACGCAGGACTTCGCCAAGGTGCGGAGCGAAGCCATCCGGCAGACGAAGGCCGCGCTCGACGCGGCCGGCATCGACATGCCGTCGCCGAGCTACAAGGTCACCCTCGAGCGGGCGGGCGCACCGGCGGCGGCCCTCGAAGCGCAGCGGGCCGCGGGCGTCACCGAGGAGCCGCCCGCGCATGAGGTGGACGTGGACCGCTACCTCCAGGACCAAATCGCCGACGACCGCCGGCGGGCCGAGGAGCCGGACCTGCTCGAGACCCCGGACCCCTCCGGCACGCCGGACCGCTGACCGGCGCCGGCACGCAAGACCCTTTCTGCACGGCGTTTCGCGCGTGAGTCCCACCGGCCCGCGTGGGGCGGGCCGCCGGTCGACCCGCCCCACGTATCGGTACTATTCCTGTCCGTAGAAGGCGCCCGGGCCTGTTAGACTGCGAGGTTCAGGATGGAGGATTCTTGTATGAATACTCGCTGGCGCACCCGGCTGCCCTTGGCAGCGGCCGCCCTCTTTGCCCTTCTCGTGTCCGGCGGCGCCGGCACGGGCGTTGCGCCCCTCGAGGCGCAGGCGCCCGCCGGCACCGTGGACCCGACACTCCTCGACGCCTACAGCTGGCGGCTGATCGGCCCTGACCGCGGCGGCCGCTCGATCGCGGTGTCCGGCGTCACGGGCCAGCCGCTCGTCGCCTACTTCGGCGCGGTGGGCGGCGGCCTCTGGAAGACCATCGACGCGGGCAACACGTGGCGGCCCGTGACCGACGGCCAGGTGACCAGTTCGTCGGTCGGCGCGGTGGCCGTCGCCGAGACCAACCCCGACATCGTCTACATCGGGATGGGCGAGACGTGCATCCGCGGCAACATCATGCCGGGCGACGGCGTCTACAAGTCGACCGACGCCGGCAAGACGTGGTCG